>DATDKX010000078.1:0-2182 GCA_036519615.1 Propionibacteriaceae bacterium | reverse complement strand
CCAGGACCGAGGTAAACACCTCGGTGCAAGTGGGCACGAGGGCGGGATGGGCCACCCAGGAACCATCGAAGCCATCGCCGGCCTCCCGTGCCTTGTCGGCGCGGGTGCGCTCCAGCGCGACAGATGTCGCCTCCGGATCGGCTCCACTCGGCACGAATGCCGCCATGCCACCAATGGCGTGGGCACCGCGCTCATGGCAGGTCTTGACCAGCAACTCGGTGTACGCCCGCATGAACGGCACCGTCATGGTGATGGCATCCCGATTCGGCAGCACCCGGCTCGGATCGTCAGCGAAGTTCTTGATGAAGGAGAAGATGTAGTCCCAGCGACCGGCATTGAGCCCGGCGGAGTACTCGCGTAGCTCGTAGAGGATCTCGGTCATCTCGAACGCGGCCGGAAGGGTCTCGACCAGACAGGTGGCCCGGATGGTGCCGTGCGGAATGCCGAGCGCTTCCTCCGACCAGGCGAATACGTCGTGCCACAGCCGAGCTTCGAGGTGCGACTCCAGCTTGGGCAGGTAGAAGTACGGACCCTGCCCCTTGTTGATCAAGGTTTGCGCATTGTGGAAGAAGAACAGAGCGAAATCCACAAAGGCCGCCGGAATTGGCTGACCGTCCATCACCAGGTGGTTTTCGGTTAGGTGCCAACCGCGGGGCCGCACCATGATCGTTGCCGTCTCCCGGCCGAGTTCGTGGCGCCGGCCGTCGGCGTCAGTAAAGTCGATCTGCCGGCGGATCGCGTCGTACAGGTTGAGCTGCCCGTCGATGATGTTGAACCAGGTCGGTGAGGTGGCGTCCTCGAAATCAGCCATCCACACCCGCGCTCCGGAGTTGAGCGCGCCGATGGTCATCTTCTGAGTTGGCGGTCCGGTGATTTCGCAGCGACGGTCCGCGAGCCCGGGAGCGATCGGCGCGACTCGCCAGGTCGGATCCTCGCGGATTTCTGCCGTTTCGGCCAGAAAGCGAAACGGCAGCCTCTGGTCGTCGCGGCTGCGCCGGACCGCCAACAGCTCGGCCCGCCGACCGGCGAACTGGCCGTGCAGCCCACACACAAAGTCCAGCGCGTCGTCGGTGAGAATCTCTTCGAAGCGATCATGCATGGTGCCGACCACGCTTAACCGGCTGGTCAGCGAGCTGTCTGAGGTGTGCAAGGGCTGGTGCCGGTATTGCGGCAAGGTTCGGGGTGGCGGTTCAGCGGTGATGGTCATGATTATCTCCTGGCGATGTCGTAATCAGTAGAACTGCGGTGATCAGTGGAATTGGGCGGCCTCGGTCGAGCCGGCCAGAGCGGTTGTCTCGCTGCGCGGATTGAGCGCGGTGGCGACCTTGTCGAAGTAGCCGGTGCCGACCTCCGCCTGGTGCCGGGTGGCGCTGTAGCCGTACGGCTCGTCGGCGAACTCGGCCTGCTGCAGCGCCACATAGGAGGTCATCCCGTCCTGGGCGTACCCGCGGGCCAAGCTGAACATCGCGTGGTTCAGCGCGTGGAAGCCCGCCAGCGTAATGAACTGGAAGCGATAGCCGAGTTCGCCAAGTCGATCTTGGAATTCGGCAATCTGCCGATCGTCGAGGCTGGCCTTCCAGTTGAACGACGGCGAGCAGTTGTACGCGAGCATTTTGCCCGGAAAGTCCTTGTGCAGCTCGGTCGCAAACTCCCGTGCCAGCCCGAGGTCCGGAGTGCCGGTCTCGACCCAGATGAGGTCGGCGTAAGGCGCGTACGCCTTTGCCCGAGCCAGCACCGGCCCCAGGCCTGACCGGACGCGGTAGAAGCCCTCGTTGGTCCGTTCTCCGGTGCAGAAGGGCATATCCACCGGATCAACATCGGAGGTGATCAAGTTCGCCGCGAGGGCGTCGGTGCGTGCGATGATCAAGGTTTCGGTGCCCATAATGTCGGCGGCGAGCCGAGCCGCGTTGAGAGTCCGGACGTGCTGTCGGGTGGGGATAAGCACCTTGCCGCCGAGGTGCCCGCACTTCTTCTCCGAAGCGAGTTGATCTTCCCAGTGCACGCCGGCCGCGCCTGCCATGATCATCTGCTTCATCAGCTCGAACGCGTTCAGTGGACCTCCGAAGCCCGCCTCGGCGTCGGCGATGATTGGGACGATCAGCTCACCGGGCCGGTCGCGGTTCTCCCCGTTTGCCCAGGCGATCTGATCAGCTCTGATCATGGCGTTGTTGATCCGGCGTAC
>DATDKX010000077.1:0-5911 GCA_036519615.1 Propionibacteriaceae bacterium | reverse complement strand
AGTCGCGAGCTCGATCCACCGCGCGTCGGTGAGCGGTGGCCGTACGCGCTGACTAATGTCGTGCTAGCACACGACACTAGGCTGAGCCTGAGGAGGTGCACGTGCCTATCGGGGCTTGGCTCCTCATCGGAGTCGGGAGCGCGTTGGTGATCATCACCGTGCTGTTCGTATTCATTTTTCCCGTCGTCCGTCGACCTCCGAGTGTTACGCCGCAGCGCCCAACAATGCCGCGTCTTCAGCTCCCTCCCGCCTCACCAGTCGGCTCTTTGCTCAAGGGTTTTAGTTACCTGTACGCGCCGCTCAGTTACCCGCATGTCCGCTACAGCGTGGGAGGCCGGCTGGAGCATGCCATCGCACGTATCGACGCCGTTGATCCATCGGTCGTACCCGATCGGGTCGGCCTGGCGTTGCAGCAGATGGTGGACCTAGCAAGCAGCCCTGAGGAGTCGCCGCTCCGGTCTGAAGGAGCAGAACCAGGTCCGGACATCTTTGATCAACCGCGAAATGAGGAGCAGATATGACCGAGCGGCCGTCCCGATATGACCGCTATCAGGATCCGCTGCAGGTCTACGCGGAAGCTGATGCGGAGACACGTGCGGTGATCGAAAAGGAGCTAGATCGCATCGCCGCTCTTGATAAGCGCGAGGTGCGACTCAATGCGCTCGGTCTCAACTATGGCGTGGTGATCACGCTTGCATTCCTCGCAGCATGCGTCTATCTGATTGCTACTGGCCATGGTGTTGAGGGCACGGTTCTCGGCGTGATCTTCATCATCGGGCTAGTGGCTGTGATTGCCTTCGGCCGCCGGCGCTGAAATCTGGGCGTGTGCTCTGGCTCGTCGAGGGCGCATGCCCGCCTTGGCTTCAGGATGGTAGGGCATCCCGGGCGTCGAACCAGCTTGTGAGATCGGTTGGGTTGCCGGCAAGCTCAAGATGCGCAGCGATCTTATCGATCACCGATAGAGCGCCGCGCTGTGTCGCGATGTCGATCGGGCCTGGGCTGCTGATCTCCCCGCGTACACAGACGTGGCTGTCGCCGAATGGCCGGCAGACGGCGCCGTACCTGCTACTGGCATAACGAGCTAGCAGGGCTGAGTTGCTCGCTCCATACATTGGTAGACCCGCTGGATAGCGGATACTGATCTGCACCATGCCTTCCGGATAGTCATTGCGCGTCAGAAACGCCACCGTCGAATTACTCACCAAGCCCTCTGTGACTGAGGCAACCTGATACTGCCGGGGGAGTGATCGAATGCGGTAGGGCAGGAGCACTGGATCCGCGACCAGAACCACATGACTGGCTATTTTGGGTAGCGCCTTCCGTGGCATGGTGACGTCGCCGCACTCGATGATCACCAATGCAGCATCGGCGTACTCCCACCACAACATGGCACCGCCCCCGTTTGGCCAGACGCCTTCGACAAAGAAGGCGGGCTGAGCGCCGACCCGCACCTTTACTGGATTGCGAGGCAGCGGCCGTACCCATGTCGCATGACTAGCGCCGACAGCGACAGAGCAACGGCCTCCGCTGGGTGAATCGGCGCGCAGAATGGTCGTTTCCCAATCTCGCTCAACGGTTCGGCTTCGGATTGACCAGCCTGGCAGGGCGCGAACCGTGTGGCTGAACGCCCACACTCCCGAATGGCGGGGCTCGACGTACGGCCGATGAACCGCACTGAAGGTGACCAGCACGGCTAAGAGTGTGACGGCAGCAACCCCGGCCAACCCGATCCGGTGTCGTCTGCCGGCCCGCTTCCTGGTATGCCGCCGCAGCGATCGGGAGACCTCGACCGGATCCGGCAGGTGCCAGGTGGTGATGTCGAGGGCAGCGCGGACCGAGTACGGGTCGGCATTGATCGCGACTAGCGCTCGATCAATTTCAATGCCCACGCGGCCGGGCGGCCGGTCGATCATTCCAGCAATCTCCGCGAAAGTGACGCCCTCCAGGCAGCTGAGCATCACAACTGCTCGCTGGAGTTTTGGCAGCTTGTCGTACGCAGCGACGACGATGCGGAGCTCTTCGGGAATGCGCTCCATCCCTTGCCGTGGGGCCGGCTCGGCCGACTCAGACGTACGCAGGAAGGTATGGACGGTCAGTTCCCGCAGATCTGCGGGTGAATCGATGAGCTGCGACCAGCGCGGGCCCGCGGCGAGCACGACAGCACCGGCCAGGTCGGCCGGATTGGTGCTCAGCGCCGCGCACCAGCGAAGGAGATCCGCCAGCTCCTCGGCGTGCATCTATTAAGTTTGCGCGCCTCACTCGCTGTTCGGCCAGTCTGTCAATATCCCACGCAGCGTGGGATGCTGGCGTCCGGCCCGCTAGCCCTCCAGGGCAGCGGAGACCACGGCGCGGGCTGCTTCTTGGACCTCGGCAAGGTGTTCGGGACCTTTGAACGACTCGGCGTAGATCTTGTAGACGTCCTCCGTGCCCGATGGCCGCGCAGCAAACCAGGCCGATTCGGTTGCAACCTTCAATCCACCAATGGGCGCATCGTTTCCAGGTGCCCTGGTCAAAATCGCCGTAATGGGCTCACCGGCCAGCTCGGTGGCGGTGACCGATGATGCATCGAGCTTGGACAGCTTGGCCTTCTGCTCACGGTTGGCGGGTGCGTCAATGCGGGCGTACGCCGGCGCACCGTGCTCCGCGGTGAGCTGAGCGTAGAGCTCACTAGGAGACTTGCCGGTGACTCCCTTGATCTCGCTGGCGAGTAAAGCGAGCAAAATGCCATCCTTGTCGGTCGTCCAGGTGCTGCCGTCGAGTGCCAGGAACGATGCACCTGCCGATTCCTCGCCACCAAAGCCGATTTCACCGGTTCGCAAACCCGGCACAAACCACTTGAATCCCACGGGGACCTCAACCAGAGTCCGCCCGAGACCGGCCGCGACTCTGTCGATCATGGAAGAGGACACCAGCGTCTTGCCGATCCCCGCGTCCGGACGCCAGCCCGGCCGGTTGGCGTAGAGGTACTGGATCGCAACGGCGAGGTAGGCGTTGGGATTCATCAGGCCGGCGTCGGGGGTGACGATGCCGTGGCGGTCGGCATCAGCATCGTTGCCTGTGGCGATGTCGTATTCGTCCTTGTTGCGGATCAGGCTTGCCATGGCATTGGGCGAGGAGGAGTCCATCCTGATCTTGCCGTCGGTGTCGAGCGTCATGAATGACCAGCGCGGGTCCACCTTGGGATTGACTACCGTCAGGTCGATGCCGAGGTTCTCTGCGATGTAGCCCCAGTACTGCACGCTCGCGCCGCCCATTGGGTCAGCCCCGATGTGCACTCCGGCCTCTCGGATAGCCCTTAGATTCAGGGCATTGACGAGGTCCTCGCAATAGGCGCCCAGGTAGTCGAAGCGTTGCACCTCAGAGACCACATCCGCGTACGGCCTTCTGCGGATTTCGGAGCCATCGGCGAGCAAGGCGTTGGCACGCGCCGCGATCACGCTCGTCGCGTCGGTATCAGCCGGGCCGCCGTGTGGCGGGTTGTACTTGAAGCCGCCATCGCGAGGGGGGTTGTGTGACGGCGTAACGACGATGCCGTCTGCAGTGTTGCTCCCAGTAGCGGTTCTGTTGTGCACGACGATCGCACGTGAGATTGCCGGCGTGGGGGTGTAGTCCTGGTCGTCCTCGGCGCAAACGGTGACGCCGTTGGCCAACAGCACCTCGATGGCGGTCGTCCAGGCCGGCGTGGAGAGCGCGTGGGTGTCTTTGCCTATGTAGAGCGGCCCGGTGATGCCTTGGGATGCGCGGTACTCGACGATCGCCTGGGTCGTCGCGGCGATGTGCGCATCGTTGAACGCCGTATCCAGGCTCGATCCGCGATGTCCGGAGGTCCCGAACGCAACCTGCTGGTCAGGATTGCTGGGGTCCGGCACGAGGTCGTAGTAGGCGCTGATGACTGCGTCGACGTCGATGAGGTCTTCGGGGAGTGCCGGTTGGCCGGCGCGAGGGTGAGCCATGGCCCACATTCTGCCGTCGTTTGGTCCGGCCCGGTGAGATCTGTGTCCGTCATTCTCAGAATCCGTCCGACATCAGCCGGTCTTAGCGCTCGGTCGGCACAGTGAAGATCGCTGGCCTTTGAAAGGATGGGTGCATGAGTTCCTCCAGCTTCCATCGCCCTGGCGCTGTTGATCTTTCCCAAGTGGCTCAACGGGCTAAGCAGTCGGCCGCCGCTCAGCCGAGTGGACCACGCACCGCGGGAGGGTCGTACGTTGTCGAGGTCACCGAGCAGACCTTCGAGGCGGAGACAATTCGCAAGTCGCTCAAACACCCGGTGGTCGTTGAGCTCTACTCGCCGCGAGTTGCGACGGGCCAGCAGCTGTCCGACGCCTTGATCGAGATTGCGAATGCATCTGACGGCAAGTTCTTGTTGGCCCGCCTGAATGTGGATGCCGCGCCCGGGATCGTTCAAGCGCTTGGGCTGCAAGCGGTTCCTACTGTCATCGCGCTGATCAACGGGCAGCTGGCTCCGCTGTTCCAGGGAGTGCTGCCAAAAGATCAGGTGCAGGCTGCGATTGATCAACTGATGAAGGCGGCGGTAGCTAACGGGATCGTGGGACGCGCGGAGCCGGTCGGCTCTGAATCATCCCCTGATGCAGAGCCCGAGCCAACTGCAGATCCGCGTTACGAGGCGGCCGACGACGCCTTGCAGCGCGGAGATTTCGCGGCGGCGAGAGAGGAATTCGACAAACTGCTGCAGGCCAACCCTAACGATGCCGGTGCGCAGGCTGGCAAGGCGCAGGCTGGCCTCTTCGCGCGTGCGGCGGCGCTTGATTCTGAGTCAACTCTTGCCGCCGCGAATGGCAGTAATGACGTGAACACTCAGCTGGCCGCTGCAGACGTCGAGATGATCACAGGACAGGCGGACGCGGCATTTGCACGGTTGATCGAGCTGATCAAGCGCTTGTCCGGTGATCAACGGAACCAGGTCCGGGTCCGGCTGTTGGAACTGTTCGAGACGCTTGGCAACGCTGACGAACGGGTGCTCAAGGCCCGCCGCGACCTCATGACGGCACTCTTCTAAGGAAGATCGCTTCGTCGATTTCTCTCGGCGGGTAGTAGCGGCCGCATATGCTGGCCCGGTTGCTCGAGACTCCGGGGGAGATGATCATGAGGCGGCTCTTCGTCGCTGTGTTGACAACATTGCTGCTGGCGCTAGTCGGATGTTCAGGCGACTCAGCCGCGTCCGCTCCGACATCAAGCAGCGCTCCACCGGCTTCGGCGGCTCCTGCCACGGTCGGCCCGAGTGCATCTTCGAGCCCTGCAGTACCGGTGAGTCAGTGTCTAAGCGGGAGCTATCGACTCATCCGGTTCGTCGGTGTGGAAGAAAGGGGAACCTACGGCACCGGCGAGGGCGGAGACGTCACTGTCACCTTCAACAATGGCTCGTATCAGCTCCGCGGTGCAGGTAAAGAGCCCATCAAATTAACGCTGGCTGGACACACTGGCCGCCTGCTGGTGAACGGCACCATCAGCGGTAACTATCAACTGCAAGGCGATAGAGCGAGCTTTACGGTCGGGGAGAGCACTGGCAATGCCACATTCAGTGTCGGCAAGGTCAAGAAGTCTGTGCCGATGTCGGAGGTAGGCAATGTGCTCGCGCCGGATGGTGATGCCGGCTTGAGCTGTGCGAATAACGCACTGATTGTGACTCTCCATGACATGCGCCTGGAGTTTGGCAAGATCTGATCGAACGTCACCATGAATGTCCAGATCAGGGGGTCCGGCCGTCCTCGGTGTAGGCCATCTCGTCTGGACCGAGCCCGACAGCGAGACTGAGCCGACGGAACGCCAGCGGAGTCAACAACTCGCTTGCTGTTGGCAAGTCCACCAACGCGACGGTCTTGATCTCGGTTGGCTGCAGCGACCACGAAGCAAGATCATCTTCGGTCACCATGCCGCCGTCGAAGATCATCTC
>DATDKX010000076.1:0-4055 GCA_036519615.1 Propionibacteriaceae bacterium | reverse complement strand
CGGAGCTTGAGCCCCTACTCCATCGCGGAAGTACGGCGCATTCTCAGTGCGGCTCGGGAACGCCGGAACGCCGCACGATGGGCCATTGCACTCTCGCTGGGTCTCCGCCAAGGTGAGGTACTTGGGTTGCACCGGTCTGATGTCGATCTTGAGGCCGGAATTCCTCAAGATCACAACGAACCGAGTTCGACCGCGTTACGAACACGGTTGCTCAACGCCGTGCGGCGAGACTCCGGGCCGCTGCGCTCGCCGTTTACAAACAAACAAACAAGGACGACGGACCCATCAAGTCCAGTGCCGGCAAGCGGAAAATCGGGCTGCCGCCCCAGCTGGTCCAGCTCCTGGAAGATTACCGCCACGAACAAGATCAGGAGCGGTCTAGAACTGGTCAGCTCTGGATCGAGACGGGTCGAGTCTTCACAGATCGGTTCGGACACGCGGTCAAGCCGAACTCCGACTATCACGCATGGAAGGCGCTGTTGAAGCGTGCCGGCGTGCGAGAGACACGCCTCCACGATGCGCGGCACACAGCTGCAACTGTGCTCCTAGCGCTGGAGGTACCGGAACGAACCGTTATGGATGTGATGGGCTGGTCGTCGACGTCCATGGCTGCGCGCTACCAGCACGTAACCAATCCCATCCGGCACGAGGTCGCGAGCCGAATCGGCGGGCTCCTGTGGTCCCCGACAGATAGCAACCGAGACTAAAACTGAGACTATGGCCGCAAACCGCCGCCTTGGCCTTTGAGGTCTGGGCGGCGGTTCCTTTGCTGACTAGGGCGGAGGATGCGGGATTCGAACCCGCGAGGGCTGTTAACCCAACACGCTTTCCAAGTCCGCGTTGGCGGGTTCGGGAGCGTTAGCTGACGTGCTCCAAGCGTGGCTCGAGGGAAGGTGAACCTGGGTGAACGTCCGCGGACGATAACAACTGAGACGAAAACTGAGACGGGGAGTCGGACCTTCGCCTGAGTGCGTTAGCGGTGGCAGCACAGTCGTCGCATGCGGCTCCGTCACGCCCAGCCGGGCTCAACCCACCTCTCGGACCCGAAGAGAAGCGCCGTGGTACCTCGCTGCTGTACCGGGATCTTGGTCCGACTGCCGCGCTCGGAAGCTCCCCTGCGAGGGATGCGGCCGTTGCCTGCGTGCAGGCCAGGAGCACCGGGTTCATGGAACTCGTGGATGCAAAGATTCGGGAGCCCACAGGGGCACACGATGGCACCGGTCTGATGATGCAGCACAAGGAGGTGCTGCAGGCTGTGAAGATGAGTCAGTCGATTCTTGATGGCCTGAGGCATCCAATCGTGCAGGCACCGATGGCGGGAGGGGTATCAACGCCAGCCCTGGCCGCAGCGGTTTCTCGCGCTGGCGGGCTCGGCTTTCTGGCCGCTGGCTACAAAACGGTCGATGAGGTCGAGCGCGATCTGGCTGCGGTCCGTTCACTGCTGCCGGCCGGAGTGCCGTACGGCCTCAACCTGTTCGCCCCACCTGGGCACGGGGCTGGTGTGGCCGAGATCAACTCTTACGCAGACCGGTTGCGGGAGGAGGCACAAGAGCGCGGCGTCGCCCTAGGCAATCCACGGTGGGATGACGACTGGTACAGCGAGAAGCTGGACTTGCTGGGTGAGCATCCGGTCCCTGTGGTATCGCTCACCTTCGGCTGTCCTACACAGTCTCAGGTGGATCGGCTGCACGCGTCTGGCTCTGCCGTGTGGGTCACCGTCACCACAGTCGAGGAGGCTCGAGCTGCACAGCGGGTCGGCGCGGACGGTCTGGTGGTGCAGGGCGTGGAGGCAGGGGGCCACCGGGGTGGCTTCGATGACACACATCCCGGAGATATTGGGCTCCTCGCGCTGCTGCAGCTGGTGCTGGCCGCCGCCGTCAATCACGACCTGCCGCTGATCGCGGCCGGCGGGCTTACCACGGGCCGGAGCGTCGCTGCGGTGCTGGCCGCTGGCGCTGCGGCGGCCCAGTTGGGCACGGCGTTCATGTTGTGCCCCGAGGCGGGGACGGTCCCCGCTCATCGGGACGCGATTGGCCGCGCCGACGCACTCACCGCGCTGACTCGGGCGTTTACTGGCAGGACGGCCCGCGGAATCATCAACCGGTTCCTACAAGATCACTCCGACGCTCCCAGTGCCTACCCGGAGGTTCACCACCTCACCGCCCCGCTGCGCACGACAGCACGAACTCGAGGCGATATTGACGGCTTCCACCTCTGGGCTGGCCAGACATACTCTCTGGCCGAACCTCTACCGGCGGCCGACCTCGTCGTCCGGCTCGGTACCGAAGCCCGAGAAGCTCTTGAAGCCGCGAAGCGTACGGTCAGCGGCCAGGGCTTTCCGATAACCGGTCCAGCGTGACCGCTTCAGTGTGAATGATGGCAGTTGCGCCAGATGGTTCGTGGATTGAGCCTGTGAACGTCCGCTCAGGGCTGCTGGCAGTCACGTGCAGGGCAGGCCGTAGTCACTCAGTTGGTCACTCAGTTTTGTTGTTGCTCTCTGACACATTTCTGGCTTAGGGGCCGTGGTCGTGTTGTTCGGGGTTTGACATGAGCTGCGCCGATGCGACCCCTCCATGCCACGCCTTACCTCGTGGTCCTTATCCCAAATACGCTCAAAGCGTGAGTTCGGGGTTCCCCCGGTGGTGGCGACTTGGGCTCGCAAGTACGGAAGTCGTGCTGGCCGCCGGCTTGATCGTGGCCGCCGTGACCGAGGGCGGCTGGTACTGGTGGGCGGGCGCCATCGCGGCAGCGATCCTCGCTCTAATCAACCTGTCCGTGTACTTGCTCATCAAGCGTGAGCGGCGTAAACCACCTGAGCCGTAGGCCCGGGCCGACCCTCGGGTAGCGTCCGTGAGTGTCCGCCTATCGTGTGACTCGGACGGTGCGGTTCAAGGCTGGCCGGTCACGTTCGCGCCACGTGCTGACACGGCTGCTGTCAGACCCTCTATCGGGCGACGGTGGCTGACGGCAGTGGTTGAGCGGCAAGATGTCAGCAGTTTGGTCCGGTGTCTGATGGAGAACGGAGCGTCACGTGGAGTACGCCAAGCTGGGCAGCACTGGGATGGATGTGTCTCGAATCTGCCTCGGCTGTATGGGGTTCGGGGACGCGGAACGTTGGATACACAAGTGGGTGCTTGACGAGGAGAACAGCCGGCCGATCATCCAGAAAGCGCTGGAGCTTGGCATCAATTTCTTCGACACGGCGAATGTGTACTCCATCGGAAGGAGCGAGGAGATCCTCGGTCGTGCCCTGAGGGAGTTCGCCGATCGCGACGAGGTCGTCATCGCCACCAAACTGCACGGCCAGATGCGCGAAGGACCGAACGGCCAAGGTCTGTCGCGCAAGGCGATCCTCAGCGAGATCGACCACAGCCTGAAGCGGCTTGGAACGGACTACGTCGACCTGTACCAGATCCATCGCTGGGATTACCAGACTCCCATCGAGGAGACGATGGAAGCGCTACATGACGTGGTGAAGGCAGGAAAGGCGCGATACATCGGTGCCTCCGCCATGTTCGCGTGGCAATTCCAGAAGGCGCTGCACGTCGCCGAGAAGCATGGCTGGACACGCTTCATCTCAATGCAGGATCACCTGAACTTGATCTACCGCGAAGAGGAGCGCGAGATGCTGCCGCTTTGCCGCGAGGAGAAGATCGGCGTGATCCCGTATAGCCCCCTCGCCTCCGGACGACTGACGCGTGATTGGTCGTCGGAAAGCACCCTTCGGTCCGAAACCGATCAAATCGCGAAAACCAAGTACGACGCGACTGCCGAAGCCGATCAACAGGTCGTGGAAAGGGTCGCCGAGCTTGCAGACAAGCATGAAGTTCCACGCGTCCACATCGCACTTGCTTGGCTGTTACAGAAGAAGCCGGTGACCGCGCCCATCATCGGGGCAACGAAGATCACGCATCTGGAAGCTGCCGTCGGCGCGCTCTCCGTCACTCTGGCCGAGGACGAGGTCACATACCTGGAAGAGCCGTATGCCCCGCATCCCATCGTCGGCCATCAATGAATCAACTGGGCGACAGCGGGGGTGACAATTCTCGGGGGAT
>DATDKX010000075.1:0-2718 GCA_036519615.1 Propionibacteriaceae bacterium | reverse complement strand
GAATGTGTCTGCGCTGTGACGGACCTCACAATGTGCGATCGCCCTTGATCCCGAGCGGCATGGCGGCACTTCACCGTGCTGAAAGTCGATTGCGGATCAAGCTTGTTCCAGTGCGCCAGCTAAGGTCAGTCGGATGCCCTTTGTGTCAGTGGGTGCAGGCACACTGAGGTGTAAGAGAGGAGATAGGAGATTTCATGGGCGCAGTAGCTGATGTGACCGATGCCACGTTCGATGAGGTGGTCCTGAAGTCAGACAAACCGGTTGTCGTGGACTTCTGGGCAGATTGGTGCGGGCCGTGCAAGCAGGTGTCACCGATCATTGAGGAGCTCGCGAGTGCGCACAGTGACAAGGTGCGGTTCGTCAAGATGGACACCAACACCAATCCCGTGACCCCCGCCAATAACTACGTGCTCGGTCTGCCGACAATCCAGGTCTACGTCGGTGGCGAGCTGGTGAAGGCGTTCAAGGGTGCCAAGTCAAAGTCAGTATTGCTCGGCGCCATCGAGGAATACCTGTAATCAAGGCCGTTATGGTGCCGACTATTGCTGAGCAGCTAAGTCTTCCCAGCAGTTATGGCTCCCCCAACCGGCTCCTGGATTGGCCATCGGTTGAGCAGCGGCTGATCGATTCACCGCACTACTGGCTCGCCACCGTGCGCCCTGACGGGGCGCCACACGTGGTGCCCGTCGCTGGCATCTGGCTTGACGGCGGCTGCTACTTCGGCGGCGACCCGGCAACCGTTCACATCCGCAACCTGCGCCGCGATCGACGCGCAACGCTGCACTTGGAGGACGGGGAATCGGCGGTCATTGTCGAAGGCATCGCCGCCTGGACGACGCCATCGAGAACCGTTGCGCAGCGCCTCGCCAGGGCGTCCACCGCAAAGTACGGCTATTCGCAGTCCGCTGCCGCGTACCTGGCGGGCACCTGGCGACTGCAGCCAGTTAAGGTCCTTGCCTGGACGACGCTGTACGTCGACGCGACCCGCTTCCGTTTCGAGGCAGCCGTCTGAAGGATTTGTGCGTCCTTACACAAACCTGGTCCTGATCGAATCAGAAGAAATCGGGGCAGAAGGGCGGCTGAGACCAGCCAAAAGCGGCGCCCGTGGCTGCCGCGGCACCCTTCGTCCGCTCGATGACCAGACCGGCCCTGACAAGGGCGGCGAGCGAAGTTCCACCGAGGTAAATCGCGCTGAGGTCCCGTACGCCCATCACGAGATCAGGCCTTCTGCGGCCGCGGGTCACGCGGGTCACAGAGGCGCCACTACGACTGGCCTCCAGCCTGATAGTGCCGCTGTTGTAGCTGAGCAGCGGGTCCTCGACTCGGATAGTCACATCAAGATCAGCAAGGTAGCGACGCGCCTCGAGAGCGCGCGGCACATCCACCAGGCGGGCGTACGTCCCATCCTGGTCCTCGGCCTTCACAGATCGAAGATCGGCGACCAGGTAGCGCACCGACTCGTCCAGCGGCGCATTCTGCCGGACAAACCGGCGTACCAAGTCAAGATCAAGAACGAATCGCCACAGTGCAGAGCGGGCCTCCGCGCTGTCAGCATCCAGTTCCTCGACGCTGACCTCTGCGCCACTCTCTGACCAGTCGTTCTTGACTCGAAACGCCACATAGCCGTCTGGCCGGCCGCTGTGGTCGTAATGCAGCGCAAATCGGTACCCCGATGCGCCATGCCGCCACTGTTCGGGATCGTGCCACCTGACGACCCACCAGTCGTCGGTTCGATTCAGCGCGCCCACCCGCCGTGGTAACAGGTCCTGATGGAGACGCTTGATGATCGGAATCGCTTCGTCGCGCTCCACCTCACCGACGGAGCCGGAGCCAAGATCGACATCGGGACGGAAGGCGGTCGTTTTGGTTTTGCCTGACAGCCGCGCCTGTGGGCCGGCCTGCCCGTAGCCGAAACGGCCGTAAATTCCAGACTCCGAGGCCCAAAGCAAGGCAACTGGCTCCTCGCCCCGCTCGTGAATGTCGTCCAACTGGTGCTTCATCATCTCGGTCAGCAGGCCGCGGCGGCGGTAGGACGGATGCACTGTGACGACAGTGACGGCCGCAACCGGCACTGTGCCACCGGGAACCGTCAGTGTTCTGCTGTAGACCCCGCACGTAGATATCCAGCGGCCGTCGACCTGGAAACCGAAGCTGCGCTCCGGCTCAAACACCTTGCGATGGGGCTCCCATTTCGCTGACACGTAGTCGTCGTGGAAGCCGTGTACCACCGCCGCGAAGAATTCGTCGAGTCGCTCAGGTGTGACGTACGCCAAGTCCCGCTCGGCCAGGTGCGGCGCAGTCGTCCCCGCGTGACGTGGACCGGGCATCAGGCTGGTGAACCGGCTGTCAGCAGCGACTCGCCACGCAGCAGTGCGTCAACAGGCGTCCCCAGCTCGACGGTACGGGTCACTGTGCAGAGTCGATCATGCGATTTGCGGATCGCTTTATCGAGCACGGCTATCGCGGCACGCCCTCCCTCACTGTCGGGGAACTCCACATCGAAGTCGACCTGAATGTCGGTGACATGGTTGCCGTGCTCGCTCTTGGTGCTGTGGCCGGAGCAGCTGACGTTGAAGCGTGTGGGTTCGGACCGCTTGACGGTGATGGCATCGACATCCATCGAAGTGCACCCAGCTATCGCGACCAGTAACAGTTCTACGGGGGTGAACTCACCAGCCCATTTCCTGCCAAAGGACAGCGTGCCACCGCGGGCGTTCG
>DATDKX010000074.1:0-20018 GCA_036519615.1 Propionibacteriaceae bacterium | reverse complement strand
GACGACTAGGGACATAGCAACGTAGCCATATCGCATCGCGCCGATGGCCAGTACCCACCAGCCCGCGATCCCGAGTGCAGCGACCGCAATGCTGAGCACGATAAGCATGGCCGCGTCAGTCTCAACATCGAACCTGGCCCCAAAGGCAGTGGCCTCTCCCCTGGCTCGCGCGACCCGACCGTCCACACCGTCGAGCGTCAGGCACAAGGACCCCATGATGACCATTGCTAGTACGCCGTTTCTCGCCAGACCGCCGGCCCACGCTTGCAGGGCAAATCCGGCAAGGAAACAGACGCCGAGTCCTCGTGCGAGAGTGACGAGGTCGGCAATGCGCATGCTTCTGGTACGCGAATACCGCGCAACCAACGCCGCGAGCAGCAGGAAGCAAAATGCTGCGGTGGAGGCGGACAACCAGCTCAGCCACCATCCCACCAACGCGGCGCCCAGCAGCACCGGGCCACAGGCAGCCAGCAACCAGTAATCGGTGTTGCGAAACCTCAGTAGCCGGGGCTTACCCGTCCACAACAGCGGCGTGGCATGCGTTTTCATCACCCACTCAGACGACCGATGAGTCCAATGGGTTCAAGCCTCTCAGCCGAGCCCATCCCCTCTGTGGGAATACCGCACAACGATGCGCAATCCTACAGTCGGCACGCCTGCCGGCCATTAGGCTCGCAGGCGTGAGGAACGGGGTGCGATGAGGATCCGGGCTGGCGTCGCCGCAGGACACCAATGGACCGCGCGGGCGGGGGCTGACATCCTCATCCGCGGCGGTAGCGCGGTCGATGCCGCAGTCTCGATGATGCTTGTCAGCTGCGCCTCGGAAACGATCTTCACCGGACTCGGTGGCGGTGGTTTCGCAACCGTCTATGACGCTGCGACGACTCAGGTGCGGTGTTTGGACTTTTTTGTCGCCGTTCCTGGCCTGGGTGGCAAGCGGCCAAGTCCCGCAACCTCGATCGAGGTGATCTTCATCGGCCAGCACGTGCCGTACGAGATCGGGCCGGCGACGGTTGCCGTACCAGGAGTCCCCGCCGGTGCGCATTATCTCTGGCAGCGCTGGGGCCGACTTTCCTGGTCCACCGTTACCGCAGCCGGACTTGAGGCGTCCTACGGCACGCCCTTCTCAGCCATGCACGCCCAGGTGCTCCCGCGGGTCGCTGCGGCGATGTGTGTCGGAGAGGGCGTGGAGGTCTATCAGCGCCCGGATGGCTCCTTCCTGCAAGCCGGTGACCCGTTGCGGCATCCCGATCATCACCGCGCATATGAACTCATGCTGCGGGATCCCCGCGCGTTCTATCACGGCGCGTACGCCGACGCCCTAGTCGTCTCCGTCGCGAAAGGCGGCGCCTTGACCCAGGAGGATCTGGACGCATATCACGTCATTGAGACGGCCCCTCGAACGGTTCGGGTGAACGATTTCACTGTGCATGCTCGCGGCAATGATCTTGATGACCTACTCGGCACCATGGAGCGGGCCGCCCTTATCGTGCATGGAGATCCGACAACCGATGCCCAGGCTGCGGCAGCACTGGTCGACGCCTTGAGAGCGCCGTGCAAGCGGGCTGAGACCACCAACATCGTCGCCGTCGACGAGCATGGCAACGGCTGCGCCATTACCACCAGCCTTGGGCTTGGCTCGGGAGTATGGGTGCCCGGCTACGGCGTACATCTCAATTCGATGTTGGGCGAAGGCGAGTTGGTCAGAGGCTTGGTACACCCGGGCACCCGGATGGGCTCGATGATGTCGCCGCTCATCGCGTTGGATGATCATGGACAGCTGGCCGCCATCGCGGGGGCAGCAGGTGGTAGCCGGATCCGACCCGCTCTTGTGCAGTGCGTACTCCGCATGCTGCGTGGTGCTGCGCCTCAGGAGGCGATTGATGCTCCCCGGCTTGCTGCGCTGCCGGATCTGGTGAGGCTGGAGCCGGGCTTCTTCTCGCACGTGATCCAGTCGTTGGAGGACAACGGTTACAAGACCGCGATTGCCGATCACCGCGATCCCTACTTCGGCGGTGTGTCGGCTCTAAGTCCGCTCGGTGGAGGAGCCGATCCGCGTCGCAGCGGCTTTGTGATCATGTTGTAGGTAGGGTCAGCACGTGGCAATCCCCTCCTCGACGTACCGTCTGCAGCTCAACCGCCGATTCACCTTGGACGATGCTGCCCGAGTGATCGGTTACCTCGCCGAACTTGGCGTTGGTGCCGTGTACTTGTCGCCCATCCTGCAATCGACAATCGGTTCTGATCATGGATACGACACCACGGACGTGTCTCATGTCGATCATGATCGAGGGGGCGAAGCAGGGCTGGAACGGCTTATGACCAGCGCGCGGCTGGCGGGGCTCGGGGTGATCATCGACATCGTGCCGAACCATCTCGGCATTGAGCATCCGATCGAGAATCCGGCCTGGTGGGACGTCTTGCGGCTCGGACAGCAGTCCCCGTACGCATCATGGTTCGACATCGACTGGAGTCGAAGCCGGATCGTGGTTCCTGTTCTGGGCGATGATCCGCAGCTGAGCGTGGTCGACGGCGAGCTGCGCTACTTCGAACACCGCTTCCCGCTTGCTCCAGGGACGTGGTCTGAAGGTGACCAGGTCGCTGCGGTGCATGATCGACAGCACTACGAACTGGTGCATTACTCGCGTGCCAACACCGACCTGAATTACCGCCGATTTTTTGCTATCACCACACTCGCCGGGGTGCGAGTCGAAGATCCCGCTGTCTTCGCTGCTACGCATGCCCTGGTAGGAGGCTGGTGCGAACAAGGCGTGACCGGCCTGCGCATCGACCATCCGGACGGCCTACGGGATCCGCTCGGATACTTGCACCGGTTGCGATCGTTTGCCTCCGAGCAATGGATAACTGTCGAGAAGATCCTTGAGTCGGGAGAAGAGCTGCCAAAGACCTGGCCAGTTGCCGGTACTACCGGATATGACGCCATGCGCGAGGTGAACGGCGTCTTCATCGATCATGATCATGAGCCGGACCTCACGGCCCTCTATCAGCGGCTGACCGGGGACCGCGGCACTATCGCTGATCACATAGCGGCGGGCAAGCGTCTGGTGGTGGAAACCTTGCTTCCAGCCGAGGTGCGGCGAATGGCGGCCTTGGCCCCCGAAATTCCTCATGCGGGCCCAGCGCTTGCTGAGGTGGCCATTGCATTCGAGGTTTACCGCTCCTACCTTCCGGAAGGCGTTGCTGATCTTGATCACGCGCTTGCGATAGCTGCCAGCCGTCGTCCGGAGCTGGCCGGCATCCTTGCTCAACTTAGCCCGCGGCTCCATGATCATGGCGACGATCTTGCGCTGCGCATGCAGCAGCTGAGTAGCGCTGCCATGGCCAAGGGCGTCGAGGACACCGCCTACTACCGGTATTCGCGCTTCATTGCGCTCAATGAGGTAGGCGGCGATCCAGGCAAGTTCGGCATTCCCCTGGAAGATTTCCATGCACTGCAGGTATCGCGGCTGCGTCGGCAGGCCGATTCCATGACCGGCCTGTCGACTCACGACACCAAGCGGGGGGAGGATGTCCGCGCAAGGCTGGCCGTGCTGTCAGAGATTCCAGAGACCTGGGCCGAGTTCGCTGAGCTGTTCTTGCGCATGACTGCAATCCCGAACAAGATGTTCGGATACTTCCTCGCCCAAACCCTGGTCGGAGTGGGACCGATCGCGCCTGTCCGGATGCACGCGTACGCCGAAAAAGCGATGCGGGAAGCAAGCGATGGTACGACCTGGAGTGCACCAGAGCCGTCGTACGAGGCAGCGATACATGCCGCGGTCGATGCAGCGTACGAGAATCCCGAGCTTCGGGCCGGGTGGGACAAGATCAACAGCCTCATGACGCCGCACGGCTCGTCCAATTCGCTTGGTCAGAAACTGGTTCAGCTGACCATGCCGGGCGTACCGGATGTCTACCAGGGCACCGAGCTCTGGGAGGACTCGCTGGTGGACCCAGATAACCGGCGACCGGTGGATTTCGCGAGCCGGGTACGGCTGCTGCAATCCCTCGGCGATGGTCCACCCCAGATCGACGAAACCGGCACGGCGAAGTTGTGGATTACTCGGCAGGCGCTTCGACTACGCCGACGCCACCTGGATTGGTTTAGCGGTTATCAGCCGATCATGGCCAGCGGTCCTGCCAGTGATCATCTCATCGGCTTTGATCGCGGCGGGGCGATCAGCTTCGCGACACGACTGCCGATAGGGCTGGCCGCTGCCGGTGGCTGGCAAGACACCACCGTAGAAATCCCAGGGGATTACGTCGACGTGCTGACCGGCCAGCGGTGGAGCAGGGCCGTCACAGTTGCAGATCTGCTCACCACATACCCGGTCGCGCTGCTGGCGCCCGGCTAAGCGTTATTCGAGGACGAGGTCACCAACAGGTTATGACCTCCTGGAGTCGGGGCTGGATTGCACGATCCAGCTGCCACCATCTAACTCCTGCCGCTATAGATCGTGGAACCCTCATGAAACGACGAAACCCCGGACTTCAGTCGAAGTCCGGGGTTGATCGTTGTTGCTAAGGCTCGAGGCCAGGGATCACTTGATGATCTTTGTCACGCGACCGGCGCCGACCGTACGGCCGCCCTCACGGATAGCGAACTTCAGCTCTTCCTCCATGGCGATCGGCTGGATGAGCTGCACCGACATGTCGGTGTTATCGCCGGGCATCACCATGTCGGTGCCCTCCGGAAGGTTCACAACACCTGTCACGTCAGTGGTACGGAAGTAGAACTGCGGACGGTAGTTGTTGAAGAAGGGCGTGTGCCGACCACCTTCCTCCTTGGAAAGCACATAAACCCGTGCCTCGAAGTCCGTGTGCGGAGTCGTGGTGCCTGGCTTGATCACCACCATGCCGCGCTCCACGTCCTCACGCTTGGTGCCACGCAGCAGCAGGCCGACATTCTCACCGGCCTGACCTTCGTCCAGCAGCTTGCGGAACATTTCCACACCGGTGACAGTGGTGGTCTGCTTGGTGTCGCGGATGCCGATGATGTCGACGGTCTCCATGACCTTGATCACACCGCGCTCGATGCGCCCGGTGACAACAGTGCCGCGACCGGTGATCGTGAAGACATCCTCGACCGGCATCAGGAACGGCTTATCAACCTCGCGGATCGGCTGCGGAATGTAGTCGTCGACCGCATCCATCAGCTCCATCACGGAGTCGCTCCACTTTTGATCGCCGTTCAGTGCCGGAAGCGCCGCGACCTTGATGACGGGGAGGTCATCGCCCGGGAACTCATACTCGCTGAGCAGCTCGCGAACCTCGAGCTCGACCAGCTCCAAGATCTCCTCATCATCGACCATGTCGCACTTGTTAAGTGCAACCACGATCGCGGGAACGCCGACCTGCCGGGCCAGCAACACATGCTCCCGGGTCTGAGGCATCGGGCCGTCGGTGGCCGCAACCACCAAGATGGCGCCGTCCATCTGAGCTGCTCCGGTGATCATGTTCTTGATGTAGTCAGCGTGACCGGGGCAGTCCACATGCGCGTAGTGCCGCTTCTCGGTCTGGTACTCCACGTGTGCGATCGAGATCGTGATACCGCGCTGGCGCTCCTCGGGCGCTTTGTCGATCTGCTCGAACGCCGACACCTGGTTCAGTGTCGGGAACTTTTCGTGCAGCACCTTGGTGATCGCCGCGGTCAGCGTGGTCTTGCCGTGGTCGATATGCCCGATGGTGCCGATGTTGACGTGCGGCTTTGTCCGCTCGAACTTCGCCTTTGCCACTGAGGCTCCTCCTGGATGTACCCCGCGTCCGTCACGGGGCTTCGTTCTTGGGTTTCTGGTCAGCTGGCCGGTTTGACCCGGCCTAAGTTTTGTGGACGATTCCGCTCAGGTCAAACGGAATGGGCCCCAACTCGCTCCACTCGTTGAATCATTCACCCCGTGCCTTCTGGATGATCTCCTCGGCGATGTTCTTCGGGGTTTCCGCGTAGGAGTGGAACTCCATCGAGTACGACGCTTGGCCCGAGGTCTTGGACCGTAGGTCGCCGACGTAACCGAACATCTCAGACAACGGAACGAGCGCCTCGATCACTTTGTTTCCATGCCGGTCGTTCATCGCCTGAACATGGCCGCGCCGGGCATTGATGTCACCGATCACCGTGCCCAGATACGACTCGGGGGTGGTTACCTCGACTGCCATCACCGGCTCCAGCAGGGCTGGATCCGCGCGGCGTGCCGCCTCCTTGAACACCATCGAGCCAGCGACCCGAAAGGCGAGCTCAGAGGAGTCGACATCGTGATAAGCGCCGTCGATGAGTGTGACCTTGACATCATCAACGGGGTAGCCGGCGAGCACACCAAATTGCATGGCATCCTGAATGCCCTCATCCACCGCCGGGATGTACTCCCTGGGAATGCGACCACCCGTAATTTGATTGACGAACTCATAGCCGGAACCGGCTGGCTGCGGCTCCACATTGATGATCACCTTGCCGTACTGGCCAGAGCCACCCGATTGCTTTTTGTGGGTGTACTCGACCTTCTGCACCGGCCGGCGCAGCGTCTCCCGGTAGGCCACCTGCGGCTTGCCGATGTTTGCCCCGACTCGGAACTCCCGCTTCATCCGATCGATCAAGATCTCCAGATGCAGCTCGCCCATCCCGGCGATGATCGTTTGACCGGTCTCATCGTCGGTGTGGACCCGGAACGTCGGATCCTCTTCAGCCAGGCGCTGGATCGCCATGCCCAGCTTCTCCTGGTCGGACTTGGTCTTCGGCTCAATGGCCTGCTCGATCACCGGAGCTGGGAAGTCCATCGACTCCAACTGCGCCGGATTGTTGATGTCGCACAGCGTCTCACCCGTGGTGGTGTCCTTCAGGCCCATCACAGCAACAATCTGGCCCGCACCAACTGAGGCAATCTCTTGCCGCTTGTTGGCGTGCATTTGATAGATCTTTCCGATCCGCTCCTTGCGTCCCTTCGTGGCGTTGAGCACCGTCGAGCCCGCCTCGAGCTTGCCCGAGTAGAGACGAATGTAGGTCAACCGACCAAGATGCGGATCGGCAGCGATCTTGTACGCCAGTGCCGCGAATGGATCAGAGTCGGTGGGATGCCGCTCGATCTTGACCGACTCGTTACCCGGCTTGAACCCGATGATGGCGGGAACGTCGAGCGGGGAGGGCAAGTACGCGATGACAGCGTCCAGTAGCGGCTGCACACCCTTGTTCTTAAAGGCGCTGCCACAGAGTACGGCGGTGATCTCGGAGGCCAGCACTGCACGACGGATGGAATCCTGGAGGAGCTCGGGAGTGATCGAGTCCTCATCAGTCAGGTAGGCCTCCATCATGTGATCGTCATGATCAGCGACCAGCTCGATCAAGGCGTGGCGAGCTGCCTGTGCCTGATCAACTAGTTCGTCAGGAATCTCCTCGACGGTGTAATCCTCACCGATCCTGGTCTCACCGCGCCACGTGAGAGCGCGCATGTTGATCAGGTCGATGACGCCGATGAAGTTGGCCTCAGAGCCGATGGGCAGTTGGACCACAGCAGGGATGGCATTCAGCCGTTCCTTGATGGTCTCAACGCAATGCTCGAAGCTGGCACCCGTACGATCCAGCTTGTTCACAAAACAGATCCGTGGCACACGGTAGCGGTCAGCCTGCCGCCACACCGTCTGGCTCTGGGGCTCTACGCCGGCCACGCCGTCGAAGACAGCGACAGCTCCGTCAAGCACACGCAGCGAACGCTCCACCTCGATAGTGAAGTCGACGTGCCCAGGAGTGTCGATGATGTTGATCTGATGATCTTTCCAATGGCACGTCGTAGCGGCGGACGTAATGGTGATCCCCCGCTCCTGCTCTTGCTCCATCCAGTCCATGGTGGCCGCGCCCTCGTGCACCTCACCGATCTTGTAGTTGATTCCGGTGTAAAAGAGGATGCGTTCGGTCGTCGTGGTCTTGCCCGCGTCAATGTGGGCCATGATCCCGATATTCCGGACCTTGGACAGGTCAGTCTTAATGTCGACAGCCATATGGGTCTTTCTGAGTTGTCAGAACTGAGTTAGCTATTAGGTCAAACTGGTTCTGACAAGTTCGTCAGTTACCAGCGGTAGTGGGCAAAGGCCTTATTCGCCTCAGCCATCTTGTGGGTGTCCTCGCGGCGCTTCACCGCGGCACCAAGCCCGTTCGAGGCATCGAGGATTTCGTTCATCAGCCGCTCGGCCATGGTCTTCTCACGGCGCTGCCGGGCGAAGCTCACCAGCCAGCGCATAGCCAGCGTGGTGGCGCGAGCCGGCTTGACCTCGACCGGGACCTGGTAAGTCGCACCGCCGACGCGGCGGCTCTTGACCTCGAGCGAAGGCCGGACGTTGTCCAGCGCACGCTTCAGGGTCTGAACCGGATCCACACCAGTCTTGGTCCGCGTGCCCTCCATGGCGGTGTAAACAATGCCTTGCGCAACGGTCTTCTTGCCGTTCCACAAGATCTTGCTAACCAGCTGGCTGACCAGCGGCGATCCGTACACAGGGTCGGCAATAACTGGGCGCTTGGAGGCGGGACCCTTGCGAGGCATTACTTCTCCTTCTTCGCGCCGTAGCGGCTGCGAGCCTGCTTGCGGTTCTTCACACCCTGGGTGTCCAGCGAGCCACGAATGATCTTGTAGCGAACACCCGGCAGATCCTTTACACGACCGCCGCGTACCAGCACCATGGAGTGCTCCTGCAAGTTGTGGCCGACACCCGGGATATATGCAGTGACCTCCACTCCAGATGACAGCCGGACGCGCGCGACCTTTCGCAGCGCTGAGTTCGGCTTCTTCGGCGTGGTGGTGTACACCCGTGTGCACACGCCACGACGCTGAGGCGAACCCTTGAGCGCAGGCGTCTTGGTCTTGCTGACCTTGTCCTCTCGGCCCTTCCGGACCAGCTGCTGAATTGTGGGCACCGCGTTGGTATCTCTTTCTGTGGAATTGATCGTTGCGACCGGCTCGGAATTCCGGCAGGTCAGGCGTGCGGTCACGGCAAGTACAAAGACATTCCTTGACATTCGGGCACGCACAAGAGTCGGGCAAGCCCGAACACAAGGATCAAGGCTATCCGCTGACTCTGCCGGGGTCAAAACACCGGACACGACGATGCGACGCCCAGTTCAGCGTGACAGGGACCGATTTTATTCCGCGCGGAGCGAGCGAGAGCGAGCGGAGCAATCAAAACTCAGTCTAGGAGGAAAATCTTGCGTTGGCGTGCCATTTCAATCGTCTCCTGATCGAGGTAGGCCTCGGCAGCAAGGAGCTGGGGTAGCAGCTCGCGCTCCGTAGTGGTCGCCTTGAACAACAGCGTGACTGTGACCTCATGATCCGGCCGGTCGATGACCTCGATGAGATCGCCGGCCCTGATTGCGCCAGGGGAAATCACTTTGAGGTATGCGCCAGGTCGACCGGCCGCGGTGAAGATCTTCGCCCAGCCCTTTTCGCCCATCCAACCTCGAAAAGTCGCACAGGGAATGCGTGGCGCCGTCACCTGGAGAACGACCTCATCGCCAATTCGCCAACGTTCGCCGATTCGGCCGTCGTTGATATCAAGGCCAAGGGTGGTGAGATTCTCCCCGAAAAACCCGTTCGGCAGTTCCCGGCCCAGCCGACGCTCCCATTCGTCCAGATCTTCACGCTGGAATGCATAGACCGCTTGATCATCGCCGCCGTGATGTTTGCCGTCGCCGATGAAATCTCCGACGAGCCCACTACCCAAGCCGATGGTCTTTGGCCCAGGCGCACGTACCTCGACCGGCCCAGCGGTGGCCTGCTTGCCAATGCCCGTCCACCCGATTTCCTTGTGGGGATTGGGTCTCGGGCGGCCCAGATTGACCGAGTCGACCATTGCCATCGGGATAGGTTACGACGCTGTTGGTCCGCGGAGAAACGCCGAACGTCACGGAAGAACTCTGGAGCAGTGACCAACGTGTGTCCCCCGGTCGCGATACATGATCAGCTTTCCGCGCGGCAGCCGACACGCTGTCTCAGCAAACATCTCAAGCGTCCAGAACGGATCTTGGGCACCGCAGATCACGAGTGTCTCTGTCGGAATGTCGTCGAGTCGATCACGAACGTCGAAGGCATCTTCTGCGCGCAGCATGGCAATCGCGTCCGTCGGATTCTCAATCGTGATCCGCTTGGCCGCCAAATACGCAACTGGCCTCAGCAGTGTACGGAGCAACCGCGATCGGAGCTTCGCCGGCATTGCGTCCAAAATGCCCTGCGCGGGATAGCGACCGGTCTGCTCAATTGCACGCCAAAGCTTCAGTTGCACCTCCTTGGCGAGTGGACCGAGCGTGTACGCAGCACAGGCAACCACCGCCTTGCCCACCACGTCCGGTCTGTCGGCAATCAGCTGAAGCGCCAGTGATCCGCCCGTACTCGCACCCAGCACGTCGACCGGTTTGCCGAAATGATCGCGAATCGCCGCGGCATGCCGCTCGGCAACCTCGGCGAATGTCGTACCGGGCGCCATATCCGGCCAGCGGTTGGTGAAGTAGACCTGAAAGCCGGCTTCAGCCAGCGGGGTCAGCGTCCGCAAGGTGAGGGTTCGTTCGAAGCCGTGCCGCGGATTTCGGTGATCCAAGGTAAAGCCGCATAAGTAGACCAGCGGCTCGCCCGAACCCACAACGAGATACGGCAGCCCGCCGGTGAAGGTTCCCTCTCGCACCTCGATTGTGGCCACGGGGTCATTCTGCTCTCTGCCCCAGCTGACGCGCCGACACTTCGGGCGCTGTGGCTGGCCTGTGAGGATCTGTGCCGGAGGTGTGAATGACCGAAGTTTGGTGTTGGCAAGGCAGGCGGCGGCCCTAGCCTTTAAGCCCAGATCGCCTATCAGGCAGCGAATTCCGATCGAGAAAGAGTTGATCAGTAATGCGGATCGACCACCGTGAAAAGGATCTGGAGAACCACGATCGCGGCCTTGACTATGACCTGCCACGACTGTTGGGCCGACGTGGCCTGCTGAAGCTGGTCGCGGGCGCTGGGCTCGCGGGCGCCGGCTTGATCACGCTTGGGGCATGCGCGGACGCCACGAGCGCGGCCGACACCGGCCCCGCGCAAGGCGGCATGCCACCACGCGGAGGTCCTGGTGGCGGTGCAGCGCAGCCGACCCAGACCAGCGACAGCGCAAATGGGGAAATTCCGGAGGAAACGTCCGGCCCGTACCCAGGCGATGGCTCGAACGGCGCGAACGTGCTGACGCAGAGCGGCATCGTACGCCGCGACATCACCTCCAGCTTCGGATCGAGCACCACCAAGGCCGAGGGCGTGCCGCTCGGTATCACTATGACGATCAACGACTTCGCGAACAACAAATCACCGTTGGCCGGCGCCGCTGTCTATCTGTGGCATTGCGACCGCGAAGGCCGGTATTCGCTCTATTCCCAAGACATCACCAACGAGAACTACCTTCGCGGTGTCCAAGAAACCGATGACGGTGGTCAGGTGAACTTCGACACGATCTTCCCCGCCTGCTACTCGGGGCGCTGGCCACGTATCCATTTCGAGGTCTATCCCAGCCTGGCCAAGGCAACGAACAGTGCCAACAAGATCGCCACATCGCAGATGGCTTTGCCTGAGGTGACCGCCAAGGCCGTCTATGCGACGAGCGGGTACAAACAGAGCGTCCGCAATCTAGGACAACGTTTTCAGCGATGGATACGACCTGCAGATGCCAAGAGTGACCGGCGACGAAAACAACGGCTACCAGCTCACCTTTAGCTGCGCTGTCTGAGCTCCTAGTCTGAAGGAGACGCTGCAATTGTCAGTGCCCGCTGATTCGCCGGTAGCGTCCGCTCAGGAAGTCCTCCCACTCCCCTGCCGCACCAAGCTTCACGCGAATCCAGTAGCTGAGTTGTCCCTCGGCCACGGCGAAACGATGCTCGGCCATTCCCCGTGGCGTGGTTTTGTGCATGATTAACTCGCCGTCCTGCCACCCACCATGGGCTGCCTCGGGCGGATATCCGTAGGAGTCGAAGAACCACCACAGGATGGGCGTCCGCCCAGCAGGAGACATCACGTCAGCACTGTCGATCATGAACACGCCATGCCCGCAGAACTCCGCGTGCTCAGCATCAACGTGGCGATAGTCCTGCAGGACTACCTGATCACTTACATCAAGTTTGAAAACGATCATTGCTCTTGCCGTCGTCGCCGGAGCCCACGGTGAGGCCGCCTGCTGCTCGATACCGGTCCAGTTGCCGAGCACAGGAAGAAAGAGCTCACGCAAGCCCACGGCCCCTATTTTGATCTGTTCTGACTTAGCGCGCCGAATAGACCTCGATATCGGAGGCCTTGACTGCTGCCCAGACTTCGCTGCCAGGCCGCAACCCCAGATCTGCCACCGCTGATGGCGTGATCTCTGCCCAGATTCTGGAGCTGCGGTCGGGCACATCGCCGATTTCCACGCGTACGCCCTCGCCATGTGGCTCCAGAGCGGCAATGCGCCCAGCCCAGAGGTTGCGGGGCGATCCGTCTGGGCGTTGTACGAACAGCGACACAGCAGCCGGCCGGAAAGCGATATAGACCTCACCTGAGGCGGACTCGGCCAGCTCTACCGACCCGCCGCTGGACAGCAGCACTCGATGACCGTGGCCCCGTCCAGCCAGCAGGTTGAGGCCTACAAGCCTCGCCACGTAATCAGTACGCGGGCGGCGCGCCACCTCTTGCGGCAACCCCTCCTGCACCACCCTGCCGTGCTCAATGACAACGAGCCGATCGGCCAGCACAGCGGCGTCGATCGGATCATGCGTCACGAGCAACGTCGCGCCGGGGAAGTCGGCCAGATGTCGCCGCACCTCAGCGCGTACTAGCAGGCGTGTTTTGGCGTCGAGAGCTGCCAGCGGCTCATCCAGCAGCAGTAGCCGCGGCTCGGTTGCGAGTGCACGTGCCAGTGCCACCCGCTGAGCCTGGCCGCCCGAAATTGCCGACGGCTTGGATTTTGCGATGTTGGCGATGCCGACCCGAGCCAGCAACAAGGCGCCCCGCCGCCGAGCCTCCGGCTTGTCCAGTCCTCGGACGAGCGGTCCAAACGCGACATTGTCAAGCACGGTGAGGTGCGGGAACAGCAGATAGTCCTGAAACACGACGCCAATCGGCCGCTCATGCGGCGCTCGATGGACACCCGAGGCCGCGTCGGCCATAAGTTGCTCACCGAGCGTAATCTGCCCAGTCGTAATCCGAAGCAGTCCGGCCAATGCCCGGAGTGCTGTGGACTTGCCGGCCCCGTTGGGGCCGAGTAGGGCAACCACCTCACCGGCCCCGATCTCCAGCCCGATCTCTAAGGTGAAATCCGTGCGCTGAACGCCGAGATCGGCGGACAACTCGGCTACCACCTACTCACCCAGCGCTCTCGAAGCAAGGCCAGTACGGCGACCGATACACCCAGCAGCAGCACCGAGAGCAACAGTGCCGACCCAGGATCGGTTTCCAAAGCCAGATAGACCTCTAAGGGCATCGTGCGCGTCGTGCCAGGGAAATTACCGGCGAACGTGATCGTCGCACCGAACTCGCCAACGGCCCGGGCCCAGGCGAGGACCGCACCAGCCGCGATGCCGGGTCCGATCAGAGGCAATGTGATGCGGCGAAATACGGTCACCGGGCGTGCCCCGAGCGTCGAGGCGGCCTCTTCGTAGCGGCGGTCGGATGCGCGCAAGGCGCCCTCCACAGACAGCACCAGGAAGGGCAACGCCACGAAAACCTGAGCCAGGATCACCGCGTACGGGGTGAACGGGAAGGCGAAACCGGTGAGCCGGTAAAGCGGTCGACCGAGCAGTCCCGTCCGACCGAGCACTGTGAACAGCGCGACGCCTCCCACGACGGGCGGCAGCACCAACGGGATCGTGATCAGCGCGCGTAATAGCGAGGCGCCACGCAGGCCCGGCCGGGCAAGTATCCAGGCAAGTGGTACACCGATGATCAGGACGATGATCGCGGAAACGGTCGCGGTGATCAAAGATAGCTTCAGGGCCTGCAAGGCACCCGCGCCCGCAAGCACCGCTCCGGCCTTAGGCCAGGGCGCACGGATCACGAGCCCGACAAGCGGCAGAACCAAGAACAGCAAAGCGACAGTGGCTGGCGCAGCAAGCAGCAATGGGATGCGGCTCTGCCAGGGTCGCTCGGTAGTGCGGGTACCGGCGGCGCGCGGCGTCGCCGGCTTTGTGCCGACCAGTGCCGGCTCGGGGTCAGGGCTGGGCAAAGCCTGCCTTGCCCAGCACCGCCTGGCCCTCAGGCGAGAGGACGTAATCCACGAAGGCCTGCGCCAGAGCGGGGTTCTTCGAGTCCTTCAGAGTGGCGATGGGATAGACGTTGATGGCCCGCTGACCCTCGGGGAATTCAATCCCGTCGACCTGGTCGCCCGCTGACAATCCATCGGTGTGGTAGACCAATGCAGCGTCGACCTCGTCCGATGCAACTTTCTGCAGGGTCGCCTTCACGTCTTGCTCCAAGGTGTCTGGTTTGGGCACGATCTTCGCCTCGGCAAAGACCCTGACCGCTGCCGCACCGCACGGAACCTGCGGCGCACAGAGAGCGATCCGCTTGCTCTCGTCGGCGAAGTCCTGCAATCCCGTGATCTTGTGCGGATTGCCCTTCGGTACGGCGATCTCGAGCGTGTTGGAAACAAAGTCCTTGGGCGTATTCGCGGCGCCGGCTACGGTAACGGTCTTCATTGTTGCTGGACTTGCCGCAGCGAAGACGTCGGCCGGAGCGCCTTGCACGATTTGGGTTGCCAGCGTCGCGCTTGACCCAAAGCTGAAGGTGACCTTGCTGCCGGGATTGTTGGCATCGAAATCGTTGCCGATCTGGCTGAAGGCCTCCGTGAGGGAGGCAGCCGCGAGCACGGTTATGGCTCCACCGCTCGAGGAGCCCTGTGGACTGGAGGATGGCGCTGTGGGCTGAGGCTGTGTACCGCAGGCCGAGATCAGTAGTCCCAGGACAGCGACAAGGGCGGCCAGCAACAGCGGTTTGTCGGCTTTTCGTTCGGGTGCGGTGTTCATAGATCTGCAGGAACCTCTACAACGACGTGGGTGGATTTGACCGAGGCGACCGCGAGCACCCCCGGTTCGAGCTGGAGTTCACTTGCCGCCTCAGCGGACATCAGCGACACGACACGGAAGGGGCCACACTGCAGGTCGACCTGTGCCATAACAGAGTCCTTGATCACGCGAGTCACCAGGCCAGTGAACCGATTCCGAGCGCTTTCGGCGACCGGTGTGCCCAGATCAGGAGCTGTGGCGATCTCTTGCGCGTGCGCGGCAAGCTCAGCCCCGTCGATCGTGGCTGGCCCGCCGGCGCCGCTGGTGTGGAGCCGGCCGGAATCGATCCAGCGGCGTACGGTGTCGTCCGAGACTCCGAGCAGTGAAGCAGCTTGAGCAATCCGATAATGCGGCACGAGAAGTGATCATAGTCCGCTATTGCGGGTTTTCTGGCACGTATGCCGGGGATCGTGCCCTACTCCCGATTCCTCGACTTAGCCAATGAGGTGGTGACAGGTGCCGCTCATCGCCAGACAACATCTCGTGAACGGAATGTCGGTGCTGGCTCTCGGGCCCGTGACACCTCAGACTTCACTTGTGATGTCTCCTCGGGGGAGAGTCATCGTGATCACCGGCGCGATGGCTGCGGGAAAGTCAACGGTGGCTGACCTCCTGGCCATTCGGCTGCCGAAGTCGGTGCACATCCATGGCGACGTGTTCCGCTGGATGGTGGTGAACGGTCGTGCTGACATGACACCTAATCCCAGCGCGGACGCCATCGCTCAGCTGAATTTGCGCTATGACCTCGCGGCCATGACGGCGGATCGCTTTGCCGAGGAGGGCTACGACGTCATCGTGCAGGATGTGATCTTGGGCAAGGATCTGGCCGATTTCGTGAAGCGCATTGAAACCCCCGAGCGCTATCTCGTTGTGTTGTCTCCCAGGGTGTCTGCCCTGGAGTGGCGGGAGGAGCAACGGTCGAAGGCCGGATACGTGCACTTCTCTCCGGCGGGGTTGGACGATGTACTGCGACGCGAGACAGCACAAATTGGCTATTGGCTGGACTCGAGCACCCAAACTCCAGACGAGACGGTGCAAGACATCCTCGACAATCTGCAGCGGGCTGCGGTCTAGCAGGACTAGGTAGGGAAAGCAAGAGGGGCGGGCCCATCCCAGCCCCGCCCCTCTACCTCGACCTCAGCGCCCCCGAACCTAGCGCCGGCGAACTTTAGCGATAGTCGCCGAGATCAAATTCCTCCAACGGCACCGCAGCGCCCGAGCCTTGACCGAAGTCGTAATCGAAGGAGTCGTACCCGACCATCGAGTACGCCTGCGCCTTTGCCTCCGGCGTTGGCTCAACCCGGATGTTGCGGTAGCGGTCCAGACCGGTACCGGCCGGGATCAGCTTGCCCAAGATCACGTTCTCCTTCAGACCCACCAGGGAATCGGACTTGGCGTGAATCGCCGCATCGGTCAATACCTTGGTGGTCTCTTGGAAGGACGCTGCCGACAGCCACGATTCGGTCGCGAGCGACGCCTTGGTGATCCCCATGAGCACCGGACGGCCGGACGCGGGAGTGCCGCCCTCGGACACGACCTGCCGATTGGCCGCCTCGTAGGCCAGCCGATCCACCAGATCGCCGGCGAGCAGGTTCGAGTCACCGGACTCGATCACCGTCACTCGGCGCAGCATCTGTCGAATGATGATCTCGATGTGCTTGTCGTGAATCGGAGCACCCTGGGTCCGGTACACCGACTGCACCTCATCCACGAGGTGCTCTTGCACCCGGCGGACGCCGAGCACGCGCAGCACATCCTGAGGATCAGGCGTACCCGCGGTCAGCTGCTGGCCGACATCGACGTGATCGCCGTCCTCGACCAGCAGCCGAGCCCGACGAGACACCGAGAACTCCGCCACGTCCGATCCATCATCAGGAGTGATGATGATCTTCTTGAGCCGGTCATTGTCCTCGATCTTCACACGGCCAGTGGCTTCAGCGATCGGCGCCTTGCCCTTGGGCTGGCGTGCCTCGAAGAGCTCGACTACACGCGGCAAACCCTGGGTGATGTCGTCGCCGGCCACACCGCCGGTATGGAAGGTCCGCATCGTTAGCTGGGTTCCGGGCTCACCGATGGACTGAGCTGCCACGATGCCTACGGCCTCGCCGACATCGACCAGCTTGCCGCTGGCCAGCGAACGGCCGTAGCACATTGCGCAGGTGCCGCTCGCCGCCTCGCAGGTCAGCACGCTGCGGACCTTGACCGAGGTTACACCGTTGTCGATGAGCAGACCGATGTTGACATCACCAAGATCAACTCCAGCCTTCAGCAGCACCTCACCGTCGGGACCGAACACATCGGTCGCGAGTGTCCTCGCGTAGACGGCGGTCTCGACGTGCTCGTCGAGAACCAAGTTGCCGCGGCCGTCATCAGCCGCAATCGTCTTGGTCAGACCACGCTCAGTACCGCAGTCCTCCTCGCGGATGATCACGTCCTGGCTGACGTCGACCAATCGCCGAGTCAGATATCCGGAGTCCGCAGTACGCAGCGCCGTGTCGGCCTGGCCCTTCCGTCCGCCGTGCGTGGAGATGAAGTACTCCAGCACAGAGAGCCCCTCACGGAAGTTCGACTTGATCGGTCGGGCGATGATCTCCCCCTTCGGGTTGACCACCAGACCACGCATCGCGGCGATCTGGCGCATCTGCACCATGTTCCCGCGAGCACCGGAGTGCACCATCATGTAGATCGGGTTGGTCTTCTCGAAGTTGTTCTCCATCGCAGTACCGAGGCGAGAAGTCGCATCGGTCCAGATCTCGATCAACTCCTGGCGACGTTCGTCGTCAGTGATCAAGCCGCGCTCATACTGCTTGTCGATCTTGTTGGCGCGATCCTCGTAGGTGGCCAGGATCTGTGGCTTGTCGGCCGGAGTGCTGACGTCGCCGATGGAGACGGTGACACCCGAGCGGGTCGCCCAGTGGAAGCCCAGGTCCTTGAGCTGGTCCAGGCAGTAGGCCACCTGAACCTTGGGATAGCGCTCGGCAAGATCATTGACGATCTGGCCCAGCTGCTTCTTGCCCACCTCGTAGTCGGCGTACGCGTAGTCATCAGGCAGCGCCTCGTTGAACAGGGCGCGGCCGAGCGTCGTCTCCAGCAAGATCGAACCGTTGGAGGACAACGTCTGGCCCTCTGGGGGCACGATGTCGCTAAGGCGAAGTTTGATCTTGGCCTGGACCGAAAGCTGACCTCGGTCGAAGGCCATCAATGCCTCCGCTATCGAACCGAACGCCCGACCCTCGCCAACCGCACCGTCGCGCTGCATGGTGAGGAAGTAGGTGCCAATGATCATGTCCTGAGTGGGCATGGTTACCGGACGACCGTCAGCCGGCTTCAGGATGTTATTGGTCGACAACATCAAGATCCGGGCCTCGGCCTGCGCTTCCGCGCTCAGCGGAAGGTGCACAGCCATCTGGTCACCGTCGAAGTCGGCGTTGAACGCCGTACAGACCAGCGGGTGAATCTGGATGGCCTTGCCTTCAATGAGCTGCGGCTCAAAGGCCTGGATGCCCAGTCGGTGCAATGTCGGTGCCCGGTTCAGTAGCACGGGGTGCTCAGTGATGACCTCTTCGAGCACATCCCAAACGACCGGCCGCTGCCGCTCCACCATCCGCTTAGCGGATTTGATGTTCTGCGCGTGGTTGAGGTCGTCCAGCCGCTTCATCACGAAAGGCTTGAACAGCTCCAGCGCCATGGCTTTGGGCAGCCCGCACTGGTGCAGCTTCAGCTGCGGGCCGACCACGATGACCGAACGGCCGGAGTAGTCGACGCGCTTGCCGAGCAGGTTCTGCCGGAACCGGCCCTGCTTACCCTTCAGCATGTCGGAGATCGACTTAAGCGGGCGGTTGCCCGGACCGGTGACTGGCCGGCCCCGACGGCCGTTGTCGAACAGCGAGTCCACGGCCTCTTGGAGCATCCGCTTTTCGTTGTTGACGATGATCTCGGGCGCCCCAAGATCGAGGAGCCGCTTCAGCCGGTTGTTTCGGTTAATCACGCGTCGGTACAGGTCGTTCAGGTCCGAAGTCGCGAACCGGCCACCGTCGAGCTGCACCATAGGACGCAGGTCCGGCGGGATGACCGGAACACAGTCCAACACCATCCCGGTTGGGCTGTTTTTCGTGGTCAGGAACGCCGAAACGACCTTCAGCCGCTTCAGGGCGCGGGTCTTGCGCTGCCCCTTGCCGACCTGGATGATCTCTCGCAACTCGGCGGCCTCGGCCTCAAGATCGAAGGTCTCCAGCCGCTTCTGGATGGCGTCAGCGCCCATAGAGCCAGAGAAGTACTTGCCGAACCGGTTTTTCATCTCCCGGTACAACACCTCGTCGCCCTCAAGGTCTTGCACCTTCAGGCTCTTGAAGCGGTTCCATACCGCCTCCAGCCGGTCGAGCTCACGCTGCGCACGGTCGCGCAGCTGCTTGACCTCACGCTCCGCACCTTCCCGGACCTTGCGCTTGGCGTCTGCCTTGGCGCCCTCGGCCTCCAGCGCGGCGGTGTCCTCCTCGAGCTTCCGCATCCGGTTCTCGATGTCGGAGTCCCGACGGCCCTCGAGCTGCTTGCGCTCGACATCGATCTTGGCCTCGAGCGAGGGCAGGTCCCGGTGCCGGGCTTCCTCGTCGACGGAGGTGATCATGTAGGCCGCGAAGTAGATGACCTTCTCCAGGTCCTTCGGGGCGACATCGAGCAGGTAGCCCAGCCGCGATGGAACACCCTTGAAGTACCAGATGTGGGTCACCGGGGCGGCGAGCTCAATGTGACCCATGCGCTCGCGACGCACCTTGGAACGGGTGACCTCGACGCCACACCGTTCGCAGATGATGCCCTTGAAGCGCACTCGCTTGTACTTGCCGCAGTAGCACTCCCAGTCCCGGGTGGGACCGAAGATCTTCTCGCAGAACAGGCCATCACGCTCGGGCTTGAGCGTGCGGTAGTTAATCGTCTCCGGCTTCTTCACCTCACCATGCGACCACTTGCGAATCTCGTCGGCAGTGGCCAGGCCGATGCGGATCTC
>DATDKX010000073.1:0-3387 GCA_036519615.1 Propionibacteriaceae bacterium | reverse complement strand
GACATCCGGCCGTCGCGCGCCAGCAGCGAGAGAATACGACGGTCGAGCTTTTCCATGGGGGCTATCGTGCCAGGATTCGGTTGTGCGCTCACGCAAAATTATGCTTTTGGACACCGCTTCCCTGTACTTTCGTGCATTTTTTGGCGTACCCGATTCATTTCGTGGTCCAGACGGCACGCCGGTCAACGCGCTGCGTGGGCTGCTTGACTTCATCAGCCGACTGCTCAATACCTACTCACCGTCCCATCTGGCGTGCTGCTGGGACAACGACTGGCGTCCCAAGTGGCGGGTGGATCTGATCCCGTCCTACAAGGCTCATCGCGTCGCGAAGTCGGGCGACAAAATCGTTGCCGAGATGGCCAGCTCGGCGAGCACCACGCCGGAGGGAGCTCCCGAAGGGCTCGCGGTACAAGTCCCGTTGATCTTGGCGGTCCTGGATGCTCTGGGCATCGCCGTGGTGGGCAAGGATGGCTATGAGGCCGATGATGTGATCGGCACACTGGCGAGCACTGCACCGATCCCGGTGGATGTTGTCACCGGCGATCGGGACTTGTTTCAGCTGGTCGACGACGAGCGTCAAGTCCGGGTGCTCTATATCGCACGAGGTGTCGGCAAGCACGAGGTTGTCGATAACGCCTGGGTGCAGCAGAAGTACGGGATACCCGCGTCTGCGTACGTGGACTACGCCACCATGCGCGGCGACGCCTCCGACGGGCTACCGGGGATTTCCGGCATTGGCGACAAGACGGCAGCCACACTCTTGAACTCCTACGGCAATCTGGAGGGAATCCTGGCAGCGGCAAGCGGGCCGAAACCCAAGATCAGCAGCGCGGTAGCGGCCAAGCTGGGTGCCGCAATCGACTATCTGGCAGTCGCACCATCTGTGGTCGCCGTGGTACGCGATCTTGATCTTGGTGTCTCTTTCGATGATCTTCGCTGCCCGACAACGCCAGCCAAACCGGAGTTGTTCGCGGAGCTGACCGAGCTGCTGGGGCTTGGCGGCAGTGCCGAGCGCGTCGCGGCCAGCCTGGCCAATGACTCTTAAGTCGCCGGTGCCTGGTTCGGCCAACCTCGGCGCGATGGCGGCGCAGCCCTATTGGCTGGCGCTTGCCTCGCATGCAGCTCCCGCTGCAGTGATCGCTCGACTTAGCGTGAATGATCATCCGGGAGCCTTGTGGGGTGACTGGTTCGGCGGTGGGTTGTTGATCTTTCGCCGCCCGTTGCGGGTCATCGAGCCGGTCGAGGCAGCTGACGGGTTTGGCTATCTCGACGAGCTGCCCACTGTGATCGGAGCTGATCCAAGATCGCAGATCGTTGGTGGTGGATGGCTAGCCTGTTTCGGCTACGACTCTGGAACCACGACGTTGGCCTTCTATGACTCGGTGCTGCGCTGGCGGCCAGACAGCGGATGGTGTTTTGAATCCCTGGGGCTCGCAGGGCGGGAGCAGGACGAGGCGACTGTGGAGCAGTGGATCGCGACACTGAGTTCTGCTGGCGAGTCGGCGCCAACCGAACCGTTGCATGTCGGACGCTTCGGCGTCTTGACTGATCCTGGGCGGGCGCGAGATCGCTATCTCGCAGCCGTGGAGAACGTGATCAGGCGGATCGACCACGGCCGCTGCTACCAGCTCAACCTCTGTATCCGGCTGCACGCAGATGTCGGCAGCACCGCACCGGAGATATTTGGACACCAGTGTGATCAACTGCAACCTGCCTTCGGCGGTTTGATCACCGGACCTATGAGTCAGGGTTCGGCACGCATGATCGCAAGCTTCAGTCCTGAACTTTTCCTGCGGATCCGGGATCGCATTGTCACAACCGCTCCGATCAAGGGCACGGCCCCTCGAGGCTCCGATAATCGTGGAGCTCAAGCACTCCGAGCCTCAGCGAAGGATGCAGCTGAGAACATCATGATCGTCGATCTGATGCGCAACGACCTTTCCCGAGTTTGTCGCCCGGGCACTGTCGCGGTCCACGATCTGCTGACGATTGAACCCCATCCCGGTGTCTGGCACCTTGTCTCCTCGGTACGCGGTGAGCTTGACTCGCAGGCCACGACCGGACAGGTGCTTGATGCTGCATTTCCGCCAGGATCGGTAACGGGTGCGCCGAAGATCTCGGCACAGCAAGGGATCGCCGATCTCGAGGCCGAACCGCGCGGTGCGTACACCGGGAGCATCGGCCTAGTCAGCCCGGTGGCTGGTGCGGAGTTCAATGTGATCATCCGTAGCTTCGAAATCAGCGACGGACATGCTGAGCTCGGTGTAGGCGGAGGTATCACCGTCGATAGCGTCCCCATGCGGGAGTGGTATGAGTGCCTGCACAAGGCCGCACCACTGGTCGCTGCGGCGGGATCCGTGCTTGATCATGGACTCGTCGAGGAACCGGCACCGCCGGAGTCCACGCTGTTGGTGTCCGGAGTCTTCGAGTCGATCTTGGCGAGGCACGGAAAGATCATCCGCCTGGCCGCCCACCTCGCCCGGTTGGACAGGTCCTGCCGGGAGTTGTACGGGCATGGAATACCGGATGATCTTGTCGGGCCAGCGTATGAGCTGGCAAAAGCGCATGCGGACAATCCGCGGCTCGCGATCCGAATTCTCGCGCGACCTATCGGGGACTCGCTGGACCTCCGCCTTGACGCCCGGCCACTACGTCCAAGACCCGCGAGCGCAAACCTGAGACATCAGTCGCGACCCGGCCGTTCGTGGCGGCACAAGTGGGTCGAGCGCTCGGCGCTAGAAGAGGCCGAAGCGGCGGTCAGCCCGGATCTACCGTTCTTCACTTCGCCTACACGGCCATATGACGTTAGCGAAACCAGTCGTGGAAACCTCTTCGTACAAGATCGAGATGGGTGCTGGTGCACGCCGCCTCTGGACGAGCAAGTACTGCCGGGAGTGACTCGGCGCGAGGTAGTGGATCTGCTTGATGATCAGAAGACGCAGGTTGCGATCCGGCGTTGCTCGGTCCAAGATCTTCTCGAGTCGCGTGGCGCCTTCTGGACCAGCAGCCTCAGTGGTGCAGTCCCGATCACTGCTGTCGATGGCACACCACTGCCGGATATCTCGGAGTTCACCGCAGAGCTCAACAAGCGGCTCGGGACAACTTGAGGACTTGTCATGCGGCGAGAGATGATCGGCGCCGCCGCTCGCGACGTTCCAGCTGGCGTTACGCATGCAGTCGCCGGATCCGAGCATTTACTTGCGGGCGTTGATCACTATCGATCCAGCGGGGTGGGATCCATTCGGGTAGCCCGTCGGTGTTGATGCAGCTCCAGCCTTTTTGCAGAAAATGCGTATGGTGATAGCGGCAAAGCAGCGTCAAATTATCAAGATCAGTAAGGCCGCCCAGAATCCAATCCGCAATGTGATGTCGGTCGCACCAGCTCAC
>DATDKX010000072.1:0-11892 GCA_036519615.1 Propionibacteriaceae bacterium | reverse complement strand
CCTTGACATTGTGGCCGTAGTGTTGCGCGAGCATGCCGGTTCGGATCCCGACGTAGGCTCGAAGCTGGTCGCAAGTGATCAGCTCACGCTCGAGATGGTGCTGGCGGCTGATGCCTGGGCTCGCGCTCGGGCCACGGACCTCACCCACGCAACGGAGCGCACGCGCTAGATGGAACTTGTGATCTACATCGCCGGTGCTGTTGTTTTCTTCGGTTTGGTGATGGCCTCGATCGGCTTACACGAGATCGGGCATCTCGTGCCCGGCAAGTTGTTCGACGTCAAGACGACCGAGTACTTCGTCGGATTTGGTCGCACCTTGTGGTCGCGACGGCGTGGGGAGACCGAGTACGGCGTCAAGGCCGTTCCGGTGGGCGGTTATGTCCGGCTCGTCGGCATGTTTCCGCCGGCCAAGAATCGTCCTGGTGAAGTGCGGGCCTACAGCACAGGACCTTTTCGAGCGCTGGCCGATAACGCAAGGGCTGCGGAGTGGTCGGCGATACACCCGGAGGATCAGGGCCGGCTGTTCTACCAGAAACCGTTCTGGCAGAAGTTGATCATCATGGCCAGTGGGCCGGCGATGAACATTCTGCTCGCGTTCCTGATCTTGCTCGGGGTATCGGTTAGCTACGGTGTCTACCGCTCGCAGCTGACGATCAGCAATGTGCAGGAGTGCATTGTCGCTGCGAATGCGGCAGACAAGAGCTGTGAGGGCAAGCCGCCGACACCTGCTGCACAGTCGGGCATCCGACCGGGGGACAAGATCGTGGCGTTCAACGGAATCCCGGTTTCGTCCTGGGATGACGTGTCGCGTTTGATCCGAGCCAATCTGGATCATCCGGCGCTGGTGACTGTCGAGCGGACTGGCCAACGCATCGACCTGAAGCCGGTCAATACCGTTATTACGGGCGTACCTGACAAATATGACCCCTCCCGGAGGGTAGCTGCCGGGTTCTTTGGCGTCGAACCCGAAGTGGTCCGAGAGCGCGGCGGGCCGATCACCGTTATCGGCGACATGTGGCAGATGACGAAGCAGACAGTCGTTGCGCTTGCCTACTTCCCGGTGAAGGTCTACTACACCGCCTACAACTTGGTGACTGGCAAGCCCCGGGATGTCTATGGACCGATGTCCATCGTTGGCGCCAGTCGAGCCGCCGGGGAGATCGCCTCGACCGACCAGATCAGCGCTGCAGCGAAAGTCGCGAGCATGTTCACCGTGCTCGGCGCAGTCAATCTCTTCGTCGCACTCTTCAATTTCGTGCCGCTGCTGCCCTTGGACGGCGGGCACGTCGCAGCGGCGTTTTTCGAAGCGGTCAGACGGGCCGTCGCGCGGCTCTTGGGTCGCCCGGATCCCGGACCTGTCGACACCGCGAAGTTATTGCCCGTCGCCTATGTTGTGGGTGGCGTGCTCTTGATCTCCGGCGTGGTGTTGATCCTGGCCGACATCATCGATCCGATTCAGCTCTTCTGACGCACGTTCGGATTGGTGCCCGACCAGTCGCCGAGGGTGCTCGGCGCTGAGGTCCTGGGATTCGGCTGCTCCCCTGGCTGATCCTGATCGGGATCCATGTTGATGCCGTGCGCAGCCCGGCCGGGCCGTCGCGGGGTTTCTTGGTTCGCCGCATCGTGCTGGCTCAGGCGCGCGGTCCTGCCGCTGCTAACCGCTGGGGTATCGCCACTGCTCCTGACCGCCTGCCGCTCGGACCGGTCTGGGCATTGCACGGATTCCACCTGGGTGCAACCGGCCTCATGCTGTTCTGGTACCTCCGTCATGCCGGCCGGCGGCGACAAGAACGCAGGCCGCACCGGCACCTTGGTGCTCAGCTACGACCATCGACCGCCGTTGACCACGACTTGCACTCTGCTGCGTCACCGAACTCACGTTAGGCTGGATCGTTGCCGAGCCCTCGAGGACCGGCCGTGGAGTCTCGCAATGAAAGGCCTTATGAGCATCGATCTGGGTCTGCCCACCCTTCCTCCACCGACCCTCGCGCCGCGCCGCAAGAGCCGCCAAATCAAGGTTGGCAAGGTTGCCGTCGGGGGCGACGCGCCGATCAGTGTGCAGTCGATGACTACGACTCTGACGGCGGACATCAACGCCACGCTGCAGCAGATCGCCGAGCTGACAGCGACCGGTTGTGACATCGTCCGGGTCGCCGTCCCCAGCCAAGACGACGCCGACGCGTTGCCGATCATTGCCAAGAAGTCGCAGATTCCGGTGATCGCTGACATCCACTTCCAGCCCAGGTACGTCTTCGCGGCCATCGAGGCTGGGTGCGCGGCGGTACGTGTCAATCCCGGAAACATTCGGGCGTTCGATGATCAAGTGAAGGAGATCGCCAAAGCTGCTGCCGACGCAGGTTGCTCGATCCGGATAGGCGTGAACGCGGGATCGTTGGACAAACGACTGCTTGCCAAGTACGGCAAGGCCACCCCCGAGGCCCTAGCGGAATCAGCCCTCTGGGAAGCCAGTCTCTTTGAAGAGCATGGTTTCCGTGACTTCAAGATTTCTGTCAAGCACCACGACCCGGTGGTTATGGTTCGCGCGTACGAGTTGCTGGCAGAGGCCTGCGACTACCCGCTGCATCTTGGTGTCACCGAAGCCGGCCCGGCATTCCAGGGAACCATCAAGTCTGCGGTTGCCTTCGGTGCACTGCTCTCCAAGGGCATTGGTGACACCATCCGGGTATCGCTGTCCGCTCCTCCGGTGGAAGAGGTCAAGGTCGGCATCAAGATCTTGGAATCGCTGAACTTGCGACCGCGCCATCTGGAGATCGTTTCTTGCCCGTCCTGCGGCCGTGCCCAAGTGGATGTTTACAAGCTTGCCGACGAGGTAACTGCCGGATTGGAAGGACTCGAGGTTCCGCTGCGGGTTGCTGTGATGGGTTGCGTCGTCAATGGACCTGGCGAGGCACGCGAGGCCGACCTTGGCGTCGCCTCCGGCAATGGCAAAGGCCAGATCTTCGTACGCGGCGAGGTGATCAAGACGGTGAAGGAGGCTGACATCGTCGAGACCCTGCTTGAGGAGGCGATGCGGCTCGCAGCCGAGATGGGTGAAGCCATGCCCGCCGGACAAGGCGTGCCCGAGGTGAGCGTGCACTGAGTATGCGCAAGGTCGCCAGCACAATTACCACGCGACGGGCCCGCGAGGGCTCGGTGCGGGTGCTGAACCGTAGCGACCTCCCGGCGGCGATTCGACTGCTCTCCGCTAACCCGATAGAGAACGTCTTTGTCGCCTCCCGGGTGCGCGCAGCGGGACTCGAGCAGGCAAGCCTCGGCTGTCCGGTTTGGGGATATGAGCGGGGCGGTTTGCTGCGGGCACTCTGTCATGCCGGATCCAATTTGGTGCCGGTCAACGCCGACGAACAAGCCCTCAGTGCCTGGACTGAGTTCGCCGGGCCTGATCGGATGTGTGCCTCGATCATTGGCCCCGCGGATGTGGCGCTCGAGCTGTGGAACAAACTCTCCGAGCGCTGGGGCGGCGCTTGGAGTGAGGTTCGCGACGTGCGACCGCACCAGCCTGTAATGGCGATTAGTTCACCACCGGCTATCCCGGCCGACCGGCGAGTGCGCCGGGTCACCCTTGATCAGTGGGATGCCTACACCGACGCCGCCGTGAAGATGTACACCGAAGAGATCGGCGTCTCACCGGTGCAGGGCAATCCCGCCGGCTACCGCTTCTACGTCCGGCAGTTGATTGCCTCAGGTCGCGCCTTCGGAATTTTTGAAGGCAATCGGGTGCTCTTCAAGGCCGATCTCGGCTCAGTGTCTGGGTCGGTCTGCCAGGTGCAAGGGGTCTGGCTGGAGCCTGAGCTGCGTGGTCAAGGCCTGGCAGCGCCCGCGATGGCAGCCGTCGTCCAGCTGGCGCGGACCGTCGTACCGACCGTGTCCTTGTACGTCAACAACTACAATCTGCCGGCGCGCGCGACGTACGCCAGGGTTGGTTTCATCGAGGTCGGCGAATTCGCGACGGTTCACTTTTGAGGAGCTCACGGCCTGCGAGGGTCGGCATTTGTGCGAGCAGCCGCAAACATCGGGCCTCGCTGACGGCGCTCGGGATCTGGCTGTTGATCATGTCCGGCTGCGCGGCCAAGGAGCCGGACGTCCCCACCCCGGTACAGGGCACAACCGCAGAGCCAGCCGTATCGCCGAGTAGGCCAACCGCAACCCCCACCTCATCTGGTCAACCGACACAGCGGCCGCTCGCCAAGCCACAACGCACCAACGTCAGTGTCGTGATGAACGGCGATCTGCTCTGGCACAACACCTTGTGGTACAGCGCAAAGGAGGACGCTCGGCGACGCGGGAAGGGCAGCTATGACTTCGCACCATTGTTGGCCGGCATGAAGCCAGTGATCGCCTCGGCCGACTTGGCAATCTGCCACGAAGAGGTGCCGCTCGCTCCGGCAGGCGGGCCGTACCGAAACTATCCGCAGTTCGCTGCCCCTCCGCAGGTCGTGAAGGCCATCTCCGCGACCGGGTACGACGTCTGTACGACAGCCTCCAACCATGCCGTCGATCAAGGCTTCGCCGGCGTGAAACGCACGCTCGATGATCTTGATCGGGCTAAGATCGCACACTCTGGGACGGCTCGTACCAAGGCCGAATCCGAGCGTCCGACGATCTTCACGACTCGGCAGGGCGTCAAGATCGGGATCATCGCGGCGACATTCAGCCTGAACGGATTGCCTATGCCGAAGGGGAAACCGTGGGCGGTGCACCGAATGAGCGCCAGCGGCTTGCTGAGCCAGGCGCATCGGGCGCGCGTCGCCGGATCCGATGTTGTGCTCGCGGCCGTGCACGTGGGAACCGAGTACTCCACGAGCGAGAACTCGCAACAAGTCAAGCTCGCCCGTGCACTGACTGCCTCACCTGATGTTGATCTTGTGTACATGCATCACCCACATGTCGTACAGCCGTGGACCACCATGAACAAGAAGTGGGTCCTTTACGGGGTAGGGAACACGGTTGCCCAGCAGGAGGCCAACAACACCTACGAAGGAGCGACCGGACGGTTCACTTTCACTCGCGTCGGCAATGGGCGCTTCACCGTCAGCAAGGCTGAGTACATTCCGACCCTGGTCACTTTCTATCGGCCCGGCCAGCCCGCACGGCTGTATCAGGTCTCCGCGGCACTGAAGACCGCCAAAGGATCGTTCCGAAGCAGGCTGCTGGATGCGCAGCGGCGCACTGCTGGCGTGGTGATGCGCAAGCATCCTAAGGGATTGACACGGGGATAGTGCTCTCGATGTCACATCCCACCTTGGTGATCGTGAGCGGGCCTGCCGGTACTGGCAAGACAACGCTGGCGCACCGCTTGGCCGCGACGATTGGCTGCCCCGCCCTGTGTCGCGATGAGATCAAGGAGGGCATGGTTGCCGCGACGCCGGACTTCGTTCCTGGACCCTCCGACCCGTTGACTGTGCGGACTTACGGTTTGTTCTTCGCCGTGATCCGGTTGTTCCTGGAGCATGGCGTGACCCACGTTGCTGAGGCGGCGTTTCAGCATGAGAATTGGGCACGCGGACTCGAGCCGCTACAGCCACTCGCCACGTTGCGTATTGTGCGCTGTCAGGCCGAACCCGCGATCGCGCGAGCCAGGGCGGGACGGCGGAGACGTGAGCAATCCACCCGAGTAGCACACGACGACATTGGCCACTTCAGCGTCGAACGTTCCTTCGAGCCCATCCAACTCGACGCACCCACTCTCGAGGTCGACACCACCAACGGTTACGACCCCGACTTCGATGCGATCGCAGTCTTCGCCCGCGCTCGGTAGCCGCCCAGCTTTAAAAACATCATCGTTCCGCTGGAGCTAATACAGTGCTCGGGTGATTACCCGAATGTCGGAGCTGTTCGTCCGCACTTTGCGCGAGGATCCGGCCGATGCTGAGGTGCCTAGCCACCGGTGGTTGGTGCGTGCCGGCTATATCCGCCGCGCCGCGCCGGGCATCTATAGCTGGCTGCCGTTGGGCTACCGCGTGCTGCGCAACGTCGAGCGCATTGTGCGCGAAGAGATGGACGCGATCGGTGCCCAGGAGGTGCATTTTCCGGCACTGCTCCCCAAGGAGCCCTACGAGGCCAGCGGGCGTTGGACTGAGTACGGCGACAGCATTTTCCGCTTGAAGGATCGCAAGGGCGCGGAATATTTGCTAGGTCCGACGCACGAGGAGATGTTCACGCTTCTAGTCAAAGATCTGTATTCCTCCTACAAGGACCTGCCGCTATCGCTCTACCAAATCCAGACCAAGTACCGCGACGAGCCACGTCCCCGGGCAGGTCTGCTGCGCGGGCGTGAGTTCGTGATGAAGGATTCCTATTCATTCGACATCGACGATGAGGGCTTGGCGAAGTCCTACGCCGCCCATCGCGATGCGTATGTCAAGATCTTCAACCGACTCGGCTTCGAATACGTCATCGTTCATGCGATGTCGGGCGCCATGGGCGGTTCAGCAAGCGAGGAGTTCTTGGCTATCGCTGAGAATGGCGAAGACACCTTCGTACGCTCGCCTGGTGGCTATTCAGCCAACGTAGAAGCCGTGCGGATCACGCCTCCGGAGCCGCTGCCATACGATGACGCGCCCGCTACTCACGTCGAGGACACACCTAACACCCCGACCATCGCAACTCTGGTCGATCTGGCCAACGCGCGCTTCCCACGGACAGACCGGCCGTGGCAAGCGAGTGACACGTTGAAGAACGTGGTCGTGATGATCACTGAAATCGACGGCAAGCGTCACCCGCTGGTGATCGGGGTTCCTGGGGACCGCGAGGTGGACATGAAACGGCTTGCGGCCCAGCTAGAGCCAGCCGAGCCGGAGCCGTTCAGCGATGAGGATTTTGCTGCACATCCGGAGCTGGTGAGGGGTTACATCGGACCCGTACGGTTTGTCGACGAGCCGTTAGCTGTGCTGGGCGAGGAATCGGTTACCAAGATCAGATACCTGGTAGATCCACGCGTCGTGGCCGGCACTCGTTGGGTGACGGGCGCTAACGAGCCCGGCCGGCACGTTTTCGATCTTGTTTGCGGACGAGACTTCACACCCGACGGCGTCATCGAGGCGGCCGAGATTCAAGAAGGCGATCCCTCTCCTGACGGTTCGGGACCGCTCACGCTGGCCCGCGGCATCGAAATGGGACACATCTTCCAGCTAGGCCGCAAGTACTCAGAGGCGCTCGGTCTGAAGGTGCTTGATCAAAACGGCAAGCTCGTCACGGTGACTATGGGGTCCTACGGAGTCGGCATCTCGCGGGCTGTCGCGGCCGTGGTTGAGGGGACCTGCGACGAAATGGGACTGTGCTGGCCGCGCGAACTGGCGCCGTTTGATGTGCACATCGTGGCAGCCGGCAAGGAAGAGGTGGTCGGTACGGCAGCAGCCGACCTGTCCGTTCAACTCGACGAGGCAGGCGTGTCAGTGCTGTTGGACGACCGTTCGGCAAGCCCGGGCGTCAAGTTCGCAGATGCAGAGATCATGGGCATGCCGACGATCGTTGTAGTGGGCCGCGGCTTGGCTAACGGGGTGGTCGAGGTACGTGACCGACGGTCGGGAGAGCGGGTCGAGGTCGCCGTTGAGGATGCGCTGACGGAGATTCTCGCGGCCGTGCATGACGCCTGAAACGTGGGGTGCACTGGATCTCTCGGCTCTCTCACTGACGGCTTTGATAGCCGCTGCCTTTGTTGCTGGCTGGGTCGATGCGGTAGTCGGCGGCGGTGGCTTGATCCAGTTGCCGGCCTTGCTGATCGGTCTGCCTAGCACCACCCCACCGGCAGTGATCTTGGGCACGAACAAGATTTCCTCGTTCTGCGGCACAGCGACCAGCTCCTTGACGTACGCGCTCCGGATCCCGCTCGATTGGTGGACCGTGCTGCCGCTGGTCATCGCCTCAGCGCTCGGATCAGCACTTGGCGCCTCGCTTGCGAAGCTGTTGCCAAAGGATGCGTTTACTCCGATGGTGCTCGCAGTGCTGATTGGAGTGGGCCTCTATGTCTGGCGCCGGCCGCAGCTTGGCATGGTCTCGGTACGCAAGCATGCAGGGCGCAGACACTACGGACTGACGGCGTTGATCGGCTTGGTTGTCGGCGCCTATGACGGGTTCCTGGGGCCCGGTACCGGCTCCTTCTTCGTAATCTTGCTTGTTGCCGTTCTCGGCTATGGATTCCTGGAGGCGAGTGCCACCGCCAAGATCGCCAATCTGGTTACCAACCTGTCGGCAATTGTGGTCTTCGGGCTGTCCGGCTCAGTGCTGTGGGTATTGGGACTCATGATGGGCGCAGCCAATCTGATCGGTGGCTATCTCGGAGCTCGGACTGCCATCAGTCGGGGCAACTCCTTTGTCCGCAAGGTCTTCTTGATCGTGCTCAGTGGATTGATCATCAAGCTGTTGTATGACGTCGTCGTTCAGTTCACGCGGTGATCAACTGCTCCAGCCTGGCCAGGCATTCAGCGGGGCGCCCCATGAGCGGGCGGTCTTTGCAGCGGCGGCTAACGCTGCGAAAGCTTGTTGCCGTTCGGCCCGGCTGGCCGCAGCTGCTAGCCAGAGTCCGCAGAAAGGCTGCACCGCGCTCTGCATCTGCATGATCAACTTACCGGCTGTCGCCTGGTTGCGCGGAACGACCGATGGCACATATGCCGGTTCGGCGGCGGGCACCTCCACCGAACGCCTCCGCAGCCAAGCGATCAGCCGATCCCGAAAGACGCGCTGGTCAAGCAACTCCTGCTCCGCCTTAGGTCGCTGCCTGCTGAGCACCTTCATCTTGCCGATCGCCAGCTGATAGCCGTAAACCATTGCATGCAGTTGGCGTACGAGCTCCTGAACCGCAGCAACCTCGGAAAGCGGCTCGACCGGCTGCCGATTGCCGACTGGTCCTGTGGGTGGCGGATTGCCCGAGCTGGCCGCTGCAGCGAAGCTTCCAGCGGCGACCGATAGAGATCCCCATAGGAGCGCGTCCGATCCCTTTGCCTGTAGTGCCGTGCGCCGATAGCGGCTGGCCGCCGCCGTCTCGTGCCGCATAAGCAAGGCAAGCGAGCTGTTGAGCGATTGGCCGCCGAGCTTGACCGGCGCGTGGCTCGGGAGGGGATTGGGATTGGCGATTGCGCGCGCGTGCGCCGTATGGGCGGTTCGAAGGAACGTCACAAGGTTTCGGCGGTCTTTGGAAAGCTGTTTGCGCTGCGGCCCAACCAAGATGGCGGCGGCTAGGGCGGCTAGCGCTTGCTCAGGAGCCGCCGCGGCTGCCCAAGGACTTGGCTGAGTGGTTGCGGTTGGACTGGGAGTCGACGCTGGACTGGATTCGGGAGCCGTGGACGGCGTGACGACCGGAGTGTCGACTTGTGGAGTACGGCTGTTGCATCCGGCAAGCCACGGCACGCTCAGCGTTGGGGCAGCTAAGCCCAGACCGATGATCATGCGGCGGGTCAGTTGGGCTGGCTGAACCGCCGTAACGGGGGGGTCGGACTCAGCCACCCGCCGACGGTACCTCACCTGAGCGGTATGCTGCCGGACACGCGCAGCTGGATGTTTTCCATGTTGGCGCCGCCACAACCGAAGGACCTAATCGGATCGAAGGACAGCGCAATGAAAGAGAGCCAGATCGCTGGCGTGCTGACCCCGATCCTTGCCCAGTTCGGTCTCGAGCTGGAAGCAGTGGAAATCATTCCGGCGGGCAAGCGTCGGCTGCTACGCGTCGTAGTCGATGGCGATGGGCCGGAGGGTAGTGGTCCACTGCTGGATGACATTGCCGAGGCGAGCAAGGCCGCATCGGCTGCCCTGGACAGAGTCGACGTGATCGGGAACGCCGCCTATACCCTCGAGGTCACATCACGTGGGGTAGGCCGGCCGCTCGAACTGCCCAGACATTGGCGGCGCAATGCCGGGCGCCTGGTCGCGGTGCGATTGTCTGAGGGGGACACAATCACCGGCCGGATCGTTTCCAACACGGACGATGGCGTATGGCTCAACGTCGACGGCGAAGATCGCGAAATTCGCTTCGCAGACGTTGAGCGCGCGCTCGTTCAGGTGGAGCTCAATCGGCCGAAAGCGGCGCGCAGCGAGGAAGAGGAGGGATGAGATGGACATCGACATCTCCGTGCTGCGACTGATGGAGCGAGAGAAAGACCTGCCATTCGAGGTTCTAGCGAGTGCCATTGAGGACGCCCTACTCACGGCGTACGAAAAGACCGAGGGCGCGGTGCAGGGTGCCCGAGTCGACCTCAATCGCAAGACCGGGCATGTCACGGTGCTGGCGCCGGAGTACGACGAGAACGGTCAGCAGATCGGAGAGTACGACAACACGCCTCACGGGTTTGGCAGGGTGGCTGCCTCGACCGCACGTCAGGTGATCATGCAGCGGCTGCGAGATGCCGAAGACGAGCAGAAGTACGGGCACTTCTCCGGGGTGGAGGGCGACATCGTCTCCGGCGTCGTGCAGCAGGGCAGCGACAGTCGTACAGTGTTGGTCGACCTCGGCAAGATCGAGGCGATCATGCCGCTTAGCGAGCAGGTTCCCGGAGAGCACTACAGGCACGGAACCCGGATCCGGGTCTATGTGGTTTCAGTGCGCAAGGAACTTCGCGGTCCACAGGTCATCGTTTCCCGAACCCATCCAGGACTGGTTGAGAAGCTGTTCAAGCTCGAGGTCCCCGAGATCGCGGATGGCACCGTTGAGATCAAAGCTGTGGCACGCGAGGCTGGTCACCGCAGCAAGATCGCGGTCATGAGCCATAATCCCGATGTCAGTGCGAAGGGCGCCTGCATCGGGCCCATGGGCCAGCGGGTGCGGGCGGTGATGCACGAGCTCAACGAAGAGAAGATCGACATCATCGACTACTCTCCTGATCCGGCGACTTTTGTCGCACAGGCGTTGTCGCCGGCAAAGGTGACGTCGGTGACCGTGGTGGATGAGAGCCTACGAGCTGCGCGCGTTGTGGTGCCGGACTATCAGCTCTCGCTCGCCATTGGTCGGGAAGGCCAGAATGCCCGGCTTGCCGCCCGGCTGACGGGTTGGCGCATCGATATCCGCTCTGACACGGCGCCTGCCTGAGATCGCTCGTAACCTCGTTCCTGGCCCCGCGTAGCGCGTCTCAAGACGGCTAACGGGTCTCTTGCTTCAACACTCGCGAGCCGTCTTGGAACGGCCGACGTGGGCCCGAACATCGGCCACCCCCATAGCAGGACTGGAATACGCCATCTGCAAAGGAGCGTTTAGCCTATTGCGGTGCCTGCTCCCGTACGCACCTGCATCGGGTGCAGAATCCGGGACGAGAAGGCTCGACTCCTCCGCATCGTCGCTTATGGCGACGCAATAGCGATTGACTTACACCAGACTCAGCCTGGCCGTGGTGCTTATCTCCACCCGCGCCCGGAATGCCTTGAGCGGGCGCTCAAGCGACGTAGCCTGGGGAGGGCTCTACGGTCAGAGATTGATGGCCAGCGAGCCGCCGCCACAATCCAGCAGTTTCTCAGCGCGCTCACTTAGACACGTGCACGCAGCTGGGCATAGAGTCTCCAATGCATCCGCTCCACCGGAGCGGCTGAGACGAGCAAGCACTCGCGTATGCGAGAGCCGAACCAGAAAGTGGGCACCAGCTCATGACCGCTCGATGAGAACCGCTCAATGAGCATGATCGACAACTAACTGGTCCGGAATCTAGACCCGGACCGCCAACAAGGAGAGCAGTGGCAAAGGTCCGTGTCTACGAGCTTGCGAAAGAGCTCGGAGTCGAAAGCAAGATCGTCCTCAGCATGCTGAAGGACATGGGGGAGTTCGTACGATCCGCCTCCTCCACCGTTGAGGCGCCGGTCGAAAGACGTCTCAAGGAGAAGCTGGCTAGCGAGCCGCCTCCAGCCAAGAAGACAACAACGAAGAAGGCGGCCGCCAAGAAGGTCGACGGCGAGCCG
>DATDKX010000071.1:0-3312 GCA_036519615.1 Propionibacteriaceae bacterium | reverse complement strand
ACGGATCGGAGAGGCTGTGGTGACTGCTGTCGCTGACATACAGCAGCACCTCCTTCAACCCGAGGGCCACGGCAACGATGCCGAGCAGCAGCGGCAGGTGTCCGTAGGAGTACGCGTTGCGAGCGAGCCGCGCCCGGGTCTCTGCAGGCTCGCTGTCCAGGGCATGCTCCCCTAGCAACGCGCTGACATCGAAGTATGCCCACCACAGCGCCGATGCCAGGAGCAGGCCTAGCACGGAGCCCACAGTGATGACCCATGAGATCGGCTCCTTGGCTACGCCGACACCGATGGCCACGATCGACTCGCCGAGCGCGACGATGATGATGAGCCCGTGCCTCTCAGAGAAGTGTCCGGGCGCGGGCAGCCGCCATCCTCTGAAGCCACCCAGGGCGGTCCCGACGTAATCGGCGAGCAGCGCCAGCATCCACAAGCCCGTCTGCAGCCATCCGTGGAATTGGGACGCCACTAGCAGTACCACACTGCTCACGGCGACGCTGAGCGCAAACCGGAGCACCTGGGCGCGCAGCCCAGCATCCTCCCGGGAAATGATCAGGAACATGACGAGATGCATAAGGCGGAAGAGCAGATAACAAATGGCCAGCACGACTGGTCCATCCAGGCCGCCTGGCGCATCGTCAAAAGCCTCCGGAATGCACAACGCCAAAATGAACATGGCCGCCATTCCGGCGAGAATGGCCAGCTTGATGGGTCGTTCATCGGCGCTAGCCACATTGGCGAGCCACGCATACCCGGTCCAGGCCCACCACAGCAGCATGATCACCAGCGCACCGCGGAGGATCCCCTGCCAACTCAGCTCGTCAGCCATGAACGCCGTCACCTGAGTCAACGCAAAGACGAATACCAGGTCGAAGAACAGTTCCAGCGGTGTGACGCTGGCCTGATCTAGGTCCTGACGCATAAGTGAGCGACCTGCCTGCACGGCAACATTCTGCTACTGGTGTGCGCCCACAGCCGTCAGCTGACCAACGGCCCTACCGACACGGCAAGAGATTTGGGCATCGGGTAACCATGGAGCTTCACAACAACGACTTTCAAAGCGCGATCCGCGCGGAGCTAGCGCAGCGAGCGGAGCAATCAACACGGCACCGCAGCATAGGATCAGGTGCATGAGTCCGGCCTCGAAGGATCTCAAGCAGCCGGAGGCCGCCCCGACGACGACCCTGCCTGCACATCTGGCCGACGCGACTGCGGATGAGACTTCATTGCGACGCTTCCTGCTTGGGCTCCCTGGCGTCGACCCGGTCGGAATCGAGCTGCGCGCCGCCGGACTTGCGACACGCTCCATCAAGCGTGCTTCGAAAGTGGCGGCACTGGATCTGGCGATCTCGATGGTGGATCTGACCACGCTGGAAGGCGCCGATACGCCCGGGAAAGTACGCAACCTAGCTCGCAAGGCGATGCTGCCCGACCCGGACTATCCGGACACTCCGCATACAGCGGCCATCTGTGTCTATCCCGACATGGTGCCTACGGCGGTTGCGGAGCTGAGAGGCTCCGGCGTCAAGGTGGCATCGGTTGCCAGTGCGTTCCCGTCCGGCCGTTCGAGCCTTGAGGTCAAGCTCGCCGACACCAAGATCGCCGTGGATGGCGGTGCGGACGAGATCGACATGGTGATCGATCGAGGCGCATTCCTGGCGGGCCGCTACGGGACCGTCCTCGAGCAGATCGTTGCGATCAAGCAAGCGTGCGGCAATGCGCGGCTCAAGGTGATCTTGGAATCCGGTGAGCTGGCGACCTACGACAACGTACGTCGCGCCTCCTGGCTCGCGCTGCTTGCGGGTGCGGACTTCATTAAGACCTCGACAGGCAAGATCTCCCCGGCCGCCACCTTGCCCGTCGCGCACGTCATGCTGCAAGCAGTCAAGGACTGGAAGGCCCAGACCGGAGAGCGGCGTGCGGTGAAGCCCGCGGGCGGCATCCGGACAGCCAAGGACGCAATCCGCTATCTGGTGGCGGTGAATGAGGTTGCCGGACCTGAGTGGCTGGATCCGTACTACTTCCGCTTCGGAGCCTCGTCGGTGCTCAATGACTTGATCATGCAACGCCGGGCGCAGTTGGACGGGCACTACTCCGGCGCCGACTACGTGACCGTGGACTGAGAGAAGTTTGATCATGGAATGGGAATACTCCCCGGCGCCCGAGTCGAGCGCCATTGCCGACATCAAGGACCGCTACCTGCCGTTCATCGACGGAAGCTTTAAGGAAGGCAGTGGCGAGGATCGCGACACCATCAATCCGGGGACCGGTGAAAGACTTTCTACAGTCTCGACCGTCGATGCTTCCGATGTCGACAGGGCAGTCAGAGGCGCCCGCCGCGCGTACCAGGACGTCTGGTCGCAGCTGCCGGGCGCGGAGCGCGGCAAGTACCTGTTTCGGATCGCCCGCGCGATTGCCGAGCGGTCCCGGGAGCTTGCCGTCGTTGAGACCCTCGACAATGGCAAGCCGATCAAGGAAACCCGGGATTTCGACGTACCCGCTGCGGCGCAGCACGTCTTCTACCACGCTGGCTGGGCCGACAAGCTGCAGCACCTTGGTCTGGGGCCAGCGCCCCGACCGCTGGGAGTGGCCGGACAGGTCATCCCATGGAACTTTCCCCTGTTGATGGCCGCCTGGAAGATCGCGCCGGCGCTGGCGGCCGGAAACACCGTGGTGATCAAGCCAGCCGAAACCACACCACTGTCGATCTTGGTGCTGGCCGAGATCATTGCCGATGCGGATCTGCCACCCGGAGTTGTCAACATTGTCACTGGCGCTGGCGATGTGGGATCGACACTCCTCAATCACCCGGGTATCGACAAGGTCGCCTTCACCGGCTCCACGGCGGTCGGCCGCCGTCTCCAACGTGAGCTAGCCGGCACTGGCCGCAAGATCACCTTGGAACTCGGTGGCAAGGGCGCCAACATCATCTTCGAGGACGCGGCGCAGGATCAGGCCGTCGAGGGCATTATCAACGGCATCTTCTTCAACCAGGGCCAGGTCTGCTGCGCAGGCTCTCGGCTGCTGGTGCAAGAGTCGATCGCTGCTGAGTTCCTAGAGCGGCTCAAGCAACGGGTCGAGACGCTGCGGGTCGGAGATCCCATGGACAAGAACACTGATGTGGGTGCGATCAACTCCGAGGCACAACTCGGCCGCATCACAGCTTTGATGGACGCCGGACTGGCCGAGGGCGCCGAGCTGTGGTCCTCCTCGTGTCCGCTGCCGAAAAATGGCTTCTACCTGTCTCCATCGATCTTTACCAATGCGACCCCGTCGATGCGGATCGCACGCGAGGAAATCTTCGGCCCCGTGCTC
>DATDKX010000070.1:0-5373 GCA_036519615.1 Propionibacteriaceae bacterium | reverse complement strand
ACCGTGGTGCTGACCGACGAGGACCTCAAGTCACTGCCAGAGGAGCGCAGTCACGAGATCGAGGTCGTCGAGTTCGTACCGTCAGAGCAGATCGACGAGATCATGTTCGACCGCAGTTACTTCTTAGAACCGGACAAGGCTGCAGCGAAGCCGTACGCTTTACTGCGGCGAGCCCTCGAAGAGACCGATCGTACCGCTATCGCCCAGTTCTCGCTGCGTCAGAAGACGCGGCTCGGGGCATTGCGATCCCGCGGAAAGGTTTTGATGCTCCAATCACTCCTGTGGGACGACGAGGTCCGGGAGGCGGACTTTCCAAGCCTCAAGGCGGATGTGCGGGTATCACCGCAGGAACTCAAGATGGCGCAGTCGCTCGTCGACAACATGTCCACCGATTTCAACCCGCAGAAGTTCAGCGACGAATATCAAGAACAGTTACGACAGTTGATCGCTGCCAAGCTCGAGAAGGGCGACGCTTTGGACACCGCTGCCACGTTCGGTGAGCAGGAGGAAGCTCAAGCCGACCGCGGTGAGGTTGTCGATCTTCTCGAGGCACTGCGTCGCAGCGTCGAGGAAAACCGCGCTGCCCGTAAGGGGACCGAAGCCAAGCCGGCTGCTAAGAAGGCCGCCACCAAGAAAGCATCCGCCAGTAAAACGGCGGCAAAGAAGTCACCGGCTAAGAAAACGCCGGCGAAGAAGGCTCCCGCCAAAAAGGCGAGCGCCAAGAAGACAACCGCGGGGAGGTCAGCCAAGAAAGCGAGTTGATGGGCTGACGCGGTTCAACCGAAAGGATAGGAGGAACACATGGGTATCGGGGTTGGCATTGTCTTGATCGTCATCGGCGCGATCTTGCTCTTTGCCCTCAACATCGATCTCCCGTTCGTGACCGACGACACGCTGGGCATCATCCTTATCGTGGCTGGTGCTCTGGCGCTGATCCTGGCGCTTGTAATGCAGGCACAGCGCAGCAGGACGCGGCATGTTGAGGAGAAGCGCTACGACGGGTCCCCACCAGTCGTCTGACCGCCGACTTGTCAGCGTCTCAAGGTGCTATAACACCGCGAGACGCTGACAAGTCTGTGTTGAGGTCGGGGACGCAGACCGTCAGCGCCTTGGGAGCAACTTCGGCGCTGAGGCTGCGGCAATCTCCGATCACATCGCCGTCCAGTTGATAAGGGTCTGGATGTCTGAGACGGACCTTGACCTGTTGGGCTTGCCACTGATCGACACGGTCGTCGTGGCGTGGTCGCCGAGTGGCCAACCGAAGCAAGGTGCGTAGCCAATGAATGAGGCGACGAGGTGAGGCCACGTAGACGTCGAGCCGGCCGTCATCCGGACTCGCACCAGGAATCAAGGTAAGGTTCCCGGCCAGCTTGCCGACATTGCCGATCGCGCAGATCATGGCGTATCGATGCAGCGGACGGTGATCATCAAGCGTGATCCACATGTGGATCGGTGTCCGTCCCAGCGCCTTGGCAGCGGCGATGAAATAGGCACCGGCACCGATTGAATCCTTGAGATCCGAACTTGTCTCCTCCATGATCATGGCGTCCACTCCGAGGCCGGCGATAACTGCGAAGTGTTCACTCGGCACGCCGTCGACAGTCAGCTTGATCAAATCGACGTCCCTGGTGTGTTGTCCGAATGCGACCGCGAGCGCCTCGGTCTCGGTGAGAGGGATATCGAGATTGCGGGCTAGCAGGTTTCCGGTGCCAACCGGCACCACGGCCATAGGAATTCCTGACCCAGCCAGCCGGTCCGCAACGATACGGATGGTGCCGTCACCGCCGGCCGCGATCACTCGGTCAACGTTCGCCGACACTACTTCGGCCGTTATTGCCGGGCCCGGATCCTCTGCCGGCGTTGCCAGCCAGATGGAGTCGCTCCAGCCCGTCGCTATGGCTTGCTGCTTGATTGCGTCCCGAAGGTCTTCGGACACCTTGATCGGGTTATAGACAACTGCGCAGCGTCGCCCGGAACCTTCATTCACAGCCCGCCGCTCCCATCGGTCAGAGTTATGTGCATGGATCAATGATCACGGTCCAGATACCCAACTGCGGTTCGAAACTATCGCTTCCCAACCAGCCTGCCGGTCATTTGGGAAACCGTCGACGAAAACTCACCCGACACGCGGCTTGGCGTCTCCGTAGGGCAATGAGCATGCCATCTACGATGGTCCCCGTCGGGACGGCAATGTCGACGGCAACGTCGACGTGTGGCCCTTTTCGACTTTCCTATAAGCTTTTGCGCTCAGCGGAGAAATCTCATTCTTGGGGGAGAATCTCATGTCGGTGGAGGATGCGGCAGCGACCGTGTTCTCAGCCGATCATGATGCAGCGGCCGCGCTCCTCCACATGCGAGCGCGGGGGGTCAGCGTCCTCATGCAGCTCAAGGCGACCGGTCTGCCGGTGATCTTGCACTGGGGTGCAGATCTTGGTGATCTTGATGGCTTGTCAGCGGAAGCGCTGTTGGCCGCATTCGGTCCGACAAGCCTCGATCCGGTGCCGTCGATGATGTCCTCGCTGGTACCTGAATCTTCGGCCGGCTGGAATTCCCGTGCAGCGCTTGCCGGATCCCACGATGGGCATACGTCGGCGGCCTGCTTCACCCGCAGTCACGCGCGGCTGATCAGTGACACACCAGTTTCGCCGGGACTGATCGAGGTCGGTGCCGACACTGTGATCATCGAAGCGGAAGATCCGGTCAATGGACTGAGTCTTGACCTTGCCATCCAGCTCACCGGCATTGGTCTGGTCCGTTGTCGCGCCGGCGTCACGAACAAGAACGTCGCGGATTTTCGGCTTGATGGACTGGAGCTATTCCTGCCGGTCAGCGATCTGGCCACGCATCGGGTCGAGTTCGACGGGCCGGCGCTGACGACGATGCCGTTGCGCTCGGGTTCGTGGTCTGTTGATCATGGAGTCTTCGATGACCGACCGGCGCACCTGGCTCTAGCCGAAGCTGGAACCGGATTTCGTCGTGGGCAGGTGTGGCAGGTACATGTCGCCTTCAGCCGCTCGGTCCGGCATCGCGTGGAGCGGACGTCCTACGGCAGGACCTATCTCGGCGGCGGGGAACTCTTGCAGGCTGGTGAGATTGTGCTTGGCATTGGTGAGGCCTATCACTCGCCATGGGTGGTGTGGACCTGGGGCGATGGACTGGACGCAGCTGCCGTCCGCCTACATCGGCACCTGCAACCAGAAGCACCACACGACAACCGAGTGATCTTCGATGCCGGTGCTCCCGCGTTCGCTCATCATGATCGTCAGGCAATGCTGACTCTCGCTGAGTACGCGGCGGCGGTCGGTGCCGAAACGTTCCTGCTCGATATCGAATGGTGCTCGCGTATGGGTTTGGATCCGTACGCCGATAGCGCGGGACCGGCCGCAACCGGATCGCCTGATGATCTTGATGGGCTACTGGCGCGGATTCGTGATTTTGATCTTGAGATCGGATTCGCCGTGGAGCTGGAGTCGATTGATGCCGACTCTTCGACGGCCCGCGAGCATCCGGAGTGGTTGTTGACTGTGGAACTCGCTGGCATCACGCGGCAAGTGCTAGACCTCTCAGTACGATCTGCGATGGCCTACGTCTGGGAACGATTGACCAAGTTACTGGACCGCCATCATGTGTCCCTGCTGAGCTGGTCTATTACTCATGGCGCACACCGGCCTGGGGCCACCGCAACGCAGCACACCAGCACGCTGGCCGCGTACCGGTTGCTCGATGCCCTACGTGAGCGTTATCCACACCTCACCATCCAGACCACCAGTCTCGACTTGGCGATGGCAGCACGGGCCGTAGGCGCTGATCTTTCTAGTGACTCCACTGCACGCCACGCTGACTTCGCCGGTCTGGTGCAGTTGCTGCCGCCAGGACTGGTGTGGCAGCCGGCGTTGGATGAACCGGAGGAGCCCACCTATACGGCGTACCGAGCAGTTTCTTCCTTCTACGGCCGGCTGGGCCTTGGAATTGATCTTCGCAAGCAAGCACCCGGGAGTCTGCGTTCGCTGCATCGTTGGCTGGCGTTGCATAAGCGGTTTCGCTCGTTGCTGCACTCAGGCACCACGATTCGATCAGACGAGAGCGATCGAGCTTTCATTGCGCACGGCGTAGTAGCTGATCATCGCGATGAGGCGCTCTTTGCTCTGGTGTGGCTGGAACGGGCGCTCGCCAGCCGACGCGTCCGCCTCGACGGGCTCGACCCAGCCACGACGTACCGGATTGAGGTCATTGGGGCACGACCCGGGGAGGCTGAGACCGTAACACCGTCCTGGGCTTCGGGTGCCCCGGTGCTGACTGGTCAGGCACTCGGCGCTGCAGGCATCCCATTACCCCCGGCCCGCCGAGGTTCTGCCTTACTGCTTCACCTGGAGGCAGTCGGCTAGGCGCGGCCCAGTCTTACTCGTCGACAGCCTGCTCCGCAGCGGTTGCTGCCTGTTCAGCCGAGAGCGCGGCTTGGCGCAGCTCTTGAAACTGCTTTCGCGCGGCTCTCGCCTGGTCGCGGGCCTCCCGTTCGGCGGACTCGGTCTGACGCAGCTGAGTGCGCAGTGATTCCACCTGGTCTGCAAGATCATCGGCACGTTGCGTAGCGGCCTCTGCATCCTCCTCAGCCGACTCAGCGGCCTGACGCGCCTCCGTCGCCTGCTCCCGTGTCTCGGCGGCTGTCTTCTCCGCCTCCCGGCGCTGCTTCGCGTCTCGCTTCGGTGCTGGTTGTGGCGCTGCCTCGGCTGCCTTCTGTGGGCGGCTCGGAGCCTTAGTCGGCAGCGACGCTCCCAGCGCCGAGGCAAGATCAGTTGTACCGAAACCGCCGTATGTAACCGCCTGTGTCAAGCGTCCAGCGCGTACCAGATCGGCAATCTCGGGATCACCTAGCGCGGTCTGCAACGTCTGGCCCACTTCCTGCAGTGCTCCATCCGGCGCGTCGTAGTCCTGCTGGCGGCCGAACTCGACCGCACGACGTGCCATGGCATCGACAGTCTTGCGGCGCTCCGCAGACAATTGCCGAAGTTCATCGCCCGCCATCCGCTGCTGTGCCTCCTGAAGGGCGGCACCAAGCTCGAAAAGTGCATTGATGTTGTCTGGTTCCTCGCGAGCCAGCAGATTGATCAGCCAGGCGCTGCGGGTTGGCCGCCGAAGCTTGCCGATTTGGGTGGCGAGCTCGCGGTCGCCGGCCTGCTTCGTGTCCGTTACCAGCTGCTGGCGCCGCTCGATGAAGTCATCGGGGGAGACGCTGTAGAGCTCGTCGGCAGCGGTATCGAGATCCACTCGGACACGCTTAACAGGTCAGGACCATGGTGTCGGTGTGAAGTTGATGATCGCATTGTCGATCAGCCGCGTGCCGCCGACGCGGGCCGCGACAACGAACGTGGCCGG
>DATDKX010000069.1:0-5011 GCA_036519615.1 Propionibacteriaceae bacterium | reverse complement strand
TCGACAAACCTCTCCACCTGCCGCCGGATGCTTTCCACCCAGCCGGCAACCGTCTCCTTGGGGTTCAGAACGCGCTCGCTGGTCTCCTTCGGATCACCGATCAATCCCGTCGACCCGCCGACGAGCAACAGGGGGTGATGGCCGGCACGCTGTAGAGCGCGCGCCACCATGAGCTGGACGAGGTTGCCGAAGTGCAAGCTTGGTGCTGTGGGGTCGAAGCCCACATAGAAGGTGACGGGACCCGCAGCAAGATGATCGGCAAGCGCAGCCTCATCGGTGGAGAGCGCGATCAGCCCACGCCACTTCAGTTCGCTGAGCACCGTATCCACGGGGCACCACAGTAGCGGCAGTGCGGCTAGCTAATCGTCCCGGTGATCGGCGAGGGCAAAGCCTCCCGCTTGGCCGCGACAGCTGGCCTTATCAAGGTCGCGCTGTGAGCTCTAAGAGATCCACTCGTGCAGCGAAGCTGTCGCGGCGCCGACCTCCTCCAGCTGCTCCTGGACGCGTGTTAGCGCAGTCCCACCGCGGCCAGAATGGCTGTTGATTGAGCCCTCCACCGTTAGCACGGAGCGCACGTCCGCGGCCAAGTGCGGCGAGATCTCGGCTAGGTCGTCAGCGCTGAGATCGGTTAGCTCGATTCTTTCCGCCTCACAGCGGCGTACGCACGCCCCGGCGATCTCGTGTGCCTCGGCAAACGGCACCCGCTGACGTACCAGCCAATCGGCAATGTCTGTGGCGAGGGAGAAACCCTTCGGCGCCAGCTCGGCCAGCCGATCAGGATGGAAGGTCAGCGTCGCGACCATGCCCGCTACTGCTGGAAGCACAGTCAGAAGTTGGTCAATGGAATCGAAGATCGGCTCCTTGTCCTCTTGCAGGTCGCGGTTGTACGCCAGCGGCAATCCCTTCAGAGTCGCCAGCAGTCCGGTCAGATTGCCGATCAAGCGTCCGGCCTTACCGCGTGCCAGCTCTGCCACGTCAGGGTTCTTTTTCTGCGGCATGATGCTTGATCCGGTCGACCATTCATCGGCCAAGGATGCAAAGCCGAACTCCTGGGTCACCCAGATGATCACGTCCTCACTCAGCCGCGACAGATCGACGGCAATTTGGGCACAGATGTACGCCGCCTCGGCCACAAGATCGCGTGAAGATGTGCCGTCAATCGAGTTGGCCACACTGGCCTTGAACCCTAAATCAATCGCCACGGCCTCCGGATCGAGGCCGAGTGAGGTCCCGGCAAGGGCCGCCGACCCGTACGGGCTGACCGCCAACCGGCGATCAAGATCACGGATCCGATCGGTGTTTCGCAGCAACGGCCAAGCGTGCGCGAGCAAGTGGTGGGAAAGCAGCACCGGTTGGGCGTGCTGAAGATGGGTACGCCCCGGCATGGCAATACCGAGATGACCACGTGCCTGTTGGTGCAGTGCGCCGACCACGCCCCCGAGTCCCTCGGCCACAGCCCGCAGCGCATCTCGCAGATACATCCTGATCAAGGTTGCAATCTGATCATTGCGAGAACGCCCGGCACGCAGCCGCCCCCCAAGCTCGGCGCCGACCAGTTCGACAAGCCGTCGCTCCAGCGCGCCATGTACGTCCTCGTCGGTCTTGGCAGGTTCAAAGGCTCCAGAGCCGACCTCGGACGCCAGAGCATCAAGGCCGTCGATCATCGCCGCGAGCTCGGTTTCGGTCAGCAATCCGCCCTGATGCAACGCCTTGGCATGGCCCTGCGACCCGGCTAGGTCATAGGGCGCCAGTCTCCAGTCGAAGTCGGTGGACCGGCTTAGGGCCACCATGGCGTCGGCTGGGCCGGCCTCAAATCTGCCTCCCCAGAGGCGGCCGCGGTGATCTCCGTTCGATGACGTCGGCGCAGCGCTCAAGACAAGCCGGCGTCCCGGCGCGCCGCAAGTGTGCTCGACATGCCATAAAGCGAGATGAAGCCGCGCGCTTGCGACTGATCGAACCTGTCGCCCTCGTCGTACGTGGCGAGGTTGAAGTCGTACAGGCTGGTGTCGCTGCGCCGCCCGGTGACAGTGGCCTTTCCGGCGTGCAAGATCATCCGAATGTCTCCGCTGACCGGTTGCTGCGCTTCGTCGATGAAGCAGTCGAGCGCCCGCTTCAGCGGCGAGTACCACTGGCCGTCGTAGACCAGCTCGGCCCAACGCTGGTCTATGCCGCGCTTGTAACGAGCCAGCTCGCGCTCGACGGTGACGTTCTCCAGCTCCATATGGGCGGTGATCAAAGCGATCGCGCCCGGAGCCTCGTACACCTCCCGGCTCTTGATGCCAACGAGCCGGTCCTCCACCATGTCCAACCGACCTACCCCCTGGGCACCGGCACGCTCATTGAGGATCTGAATGGCCTGCAGCATGGAGACCTTCTCGTTGTCGATCGCAATCGGGTTGCCCGCCTCGAAGGTGATCACGACCTCATCAGGCTCCCGTGGAATCGCCGGGTTTGCCGTATAGGCGTAAACATCCTCGATGGGGGCATTCCAGATGTCCTCGAGGAAACCGGTCTCGACCGCGCGACCCCAGACGTTCTGGTCGATGGAGTACGGCGAGGCCTTGCTTTGTTGGATTGGCAACCCCTTGTCCTCGGCGTAGGCGATCGCCTTCTCCCTGGTCCAGGCATAGTCACGAACCGGAGCGATCACTGTCAGCTCTGGGGCCAGATTGGCGATGCCCACCTCAAAACGCACCTGGTCGTTGCCTTTGCCGGTACAGCCGTGCGAGACGGTTGTTGCTCCGTGGGCGCGGGCCGCCTCGGCAAGATGCCGTGCAATGAGCGGACGAGACAGTGCGCTGACCAGCGGGTAGCGATCCATGTACAGCGCGTTGGCTCGCAGCGCCGCGCGGCAGAAGTCTTCGGCAAACTCATCCTTGGCATCGACGACGACAGCTTCGACCGCCCCGCAGTCCAAGGCCCGCCGACGAATGACGTCCATGTCCTCCCCGCCCTGACCAACGTCAACTGCCACGGCCACCACCTCCCGGCCGGTCTCTTCGGCCAGCCAGCCGATGCACACACTGGTGTCCAGGCCGCCGGAGTACGCCAGCACAATCCGATCGCTCATGGGACTTCCTTCTCACTGTGATTGGAATGGGGAACTGCTGAGCCATTGGCGGGCTTGCCAGTTCGACTCATGATCAAAAACTGTTGTGCGATGTCGCTGCCACCACTTGGGCTGCGGGTAATCAGCAAGATCGTGTCGTCACCTGCGATGGTGCCGAGGATCGAGTCCCAGCCGACCCGATCGATCGCTCCGGCGAAGTACTGCGCCGCGCCAGGTGGGGTACGCAGTACGACGAGGTTGGCAGAGGCTGTGGCCGATACCAATATCTCAGCGCACAGCCGGGCCAGCCGCCCCTCGAAGCTGGCGAACTCCCCCACATGCGGTGTGCGGTCGCCGCCCTCGCTGGGCACCGCGTAAACGAGCTGCCCATGTGAATTGCGTACCCGCAGCGCCCCGATCTCGAGAAGATCACGAGATAGCGTGGCTTGGTTGACCTGGACTCCATCGTCGGCCAGTAGCTCGGCCAGCTCAGTCTGAGAGCGGACCTCGTGCTGCTCCAGCAAGGTGATGATCTTGGCGTGCCGGGCCGTCTTGGTCATCCCGCTTTTCGGGGGGTCCAGCGGTGGTCGCCGCCCCTTGCTCTGACGCGCTGCTCCAGAGTAGGTCGACATCAGTCACTCACCACCCTTGCCCGCTCATCGAGGAAGATCAGGAGCGCCTTCTGCGCGTGCCTGCGATTCTCGGCCTCATCCCAGACCACTGACTGCGGCCCGTCGATGACGACAGCGTCGATCTCCTTGCCGCGGTATGCGGGCAGGCAGTGCAACACGATCGCCTCCCGATGGGCAAGCGCAAGCAGCCCTGGGGTTACCGCGTACGGCACGAAGATCGATTCGCGGTTCCGGCGAGAGCCTTCCTGACCCATCGAGATCCATGTGTCGCTGGCGATCACGTCCGCGTCAGCCACTGCGTCCTTGGCCTCCCGATGCACCTGCACACTGCCTCCCGAGCTGCTCGCCAAGACCTGCGCTCTCTTGACAACTTCGGGGTCGGGCTGGAAGCCGGGCGGGGCGCCGATTCGGACGTGCAGTCCTGCCAAGCTGCCGCCGAGCAGATATGAATGCGCCATGTTGTTCGCGCCATCCCCGACATAGGCAAGGGTTAGTCCAGTTAGCTGTTTGTTGTGCTGGCGGATCGTTTGGAGGTCCGCGAGCACCTGGCATGGGTGGTACTGGTCGGTGAGCCCGTTGATCACGGGCACGCCCGCGTAGTCAGCCATTTCCTGCAACCGCTCTTGGCCTGAGGTACGCCAGACGATCGCGGCTACATGGCGGCCAAGCACTCGGGCGGTGTCGCTGATGGACTCGCCACGGCCCAGTTGGGACAACGCAGCGTCCATGATCATCGGATGGCCGCCGAGTTCGGCAATCGCGGTCTCGAAGGAGATCCGGGTGCGTGTCGATGGCTTGTCGAACAACACTGCGACCGTGCGCGGTCCAGCGAACGGACGCAGCCGATAGGGCTCTGCCTTGAGAGTGTCGGCAAGATCCAGGATGTCGAGCTGCTCGGCTGCGCTGAGATCGTCGTCGACCAAGAAGTGTCTCATGCGGACTCCCCGGCACCGTGGTCGAGAAGGGACGGCAGCACACTGAGGAAGCTGTCTAGCTCGGCAGCACTGATGATCAGCGCTGGTGCTAGGCGCAGGACGTCGGGACGCGGCGCGTTGATCACAAACCCCGCGTCAAGCGCTGCATCGACCATAGCGGGCGCAATGGGCTTGACCAAGATCACGGCCTGCAGCAGACCGCGACCGCGCACGCCAGTGATCATTGGATGATCCAGTTTCATGATCGCTGCGGTGAGATGATCACTGAGCGCCTTGGCGTGATCGAGAAGACCGTCACGCTCGATGACCGCTATCACAGCAAGCCCGGCGATGGCGGCAACGGGGTTGCCACCGAACGTGCTGCCGTGGCTGCCCGGACCGAGCAGTCGCGATGC
>DATDKX010000068.1:0-17707 GCA_036519615.1 Propionibacteriaceae bacterium | reverse complement strand
CTCGGAGTCGCCGCAGGCACTTAGCTGGCTGGGACGGGCATGGCAGGTGATCAAGGAAACGACCGCGATCTGCGTGCGCTATCGAGTCACCGGACTCGCAGCTGAGGCTGCCTTCTTCGGCATCCTCTCGCTGCCGCCACTGATCTTCGGCTTGGTTGGCGCCGTTGGCTTCGTGACCAGCACTTTGGACATCCGTACTATCGCGAACTTCCGCGAACAACTGCTCAACCTGTCCTCACGGGCGCTGACTCCTGACGTGGTGCACAGCGTCATCGAGCCCACACTCGACGATGTGCTCTCACGTGGCCAGGCCGCAGTGATCTCGATCGGGTTCATCATCGCGTTGTGGTCTGGTTCACGTGCGCTCAACGTCTTCGTCGACACGATCACGATCATGTACGGCATGGCGGGAAAGCGCGGCATTGTGCGCACCCGAGCCCTTTCTTTTCTGCTCTATCTGGTCTTCCTGATCGCCGGAATCGTGTTGCTTCCGCTGATCTTGGCCGGCCCAACCTTCGTGAACCGGGTGTTACCGCCGAGTCTGGAGATAATCGGCGATCTCTATTGGCCAGTCGTACTAGTGGGCTCGGTCTGCATGCTCGCCACGCTCTATCACTTGTCCGTTCCGGTTCGTACGCGCTGGCGGGCCGATTTACCGGGCGCTGCAGTCACGATGGCCATGTGGGTCGGCGGCAGCGTGCTGTTGCGTTTCGTGCTGACCAAATCGGTCGGCAGCCCCACCATCTACGGGCCGCTGGGCGCTCCCATTGCATTCCTTATCTGGCTTTATGTGATTTCCATGGCCGTATTGATCGGCGCGGCCTTCAACTCGAGCCTGGACGACGTGTTCCCGCGGCTCTCCGGAATTAACCACGCCGCCCAGACGGACCAGCGGCTCCCGGCCGAGAAAAACCCGCTGCGTCATCCGCTCGCCGGCGTACGTCCCCGGCGCCGTGTGAAATCCCAATAATTGGACTTGCTTCTCACATTGTGGGAATGGATTTGATTCGATCATGGCCACTAGCGGAGTGTTGGTCCGTGCGCATCGCTCCGGAAGCTCAGACGTTGGATCTGACCGCGCGACGCTTCGTCGATCTTGGCCGGACGAAGTCGATGATGTGTCACTGCTGCGCTGCCTGAATTCCCTGGCCCGCAGCATCCGCCTGGCAGCACTCGCATGCCTCTGCCAGACCGGCTCGTGCTGCTTCATCAGAACGAGGACCCGATGACCACCGAGACTGCCCCCAAGACCACTGCCCCGGTCCGAACTCCCGCTGCGCCGCGACCCAGAGCGACAAGTCCGCGCCGTAAGAAGGGCGAGGGACAGTGGGCACTCGGCTACAAAGAGCCTCTTAACCCCAACGAGCAATCGAAGAAGGACGATCAGCCACTGAACGTCCGCGCTCGCATCGAGAATATCTACGCCAAGAACGGCTTTGCATCCATCGATCCCAATGACCTTCGCGGCCGGTTCCGGTGGTATGGGCTCTACACACAGCGCCGACCCGGCATCGACGGCGGCAAGACGGCGACGCTTGAGCCGTGGGAGCTGGACGACGAATACTTCATGCTGCGCATCCGGATTGACGGCGGCGCGCTGACGACTGAGCAACTGCGCGTGATCGGCCAGATCTCGGTCGAGTTCGCTCGAGATACCGCCGATGTCACCGACCGGCAAAACGTCCAATTGCACTGGATCCGTATCGAGGATGTGCCGGAGATCTGGCGGCGGTTGGAGGCGGTCGGTCTACAAACGACCGAGGCCTGCGGTGACTGCCCGCGCGTCATTCTGGGCTCCCCGGTCGCTGGCATCGCTGCCGAGGAGATCATCGACCCGACGTCGGCCATCCGCGACATCGTTGACCGTTATATCGGCGATCCCGAGTACGCCAACCTGCCGCGAAAGTTCAAGACTGCTCTCACTGGTCATCCGGTGCACGATGTGGCACCGGAGGTCAACGATGTCGCATTTGTGGGCGTCGTACATCCCGACCATGGGCCGGGATTCGACCTCTGGGTAGGTGGCGGCCTTTCCACCAATCCGATGCTCGCGGTACGCCTCGGCACCTGGGTGCCGCGAGAAGAGGTAGCCGAGGTCTGGGCCGGCGTGGTCGCCGTATTCCGCGACTACGGCTATCGGCGGCTCCGGACTCGGGCTCGCATCAAGTTCCTGATCGCCGACTGGGGCGCGGAGAAGTTCCGCGAGGTGCTTGAGACGGAGTACCTGAAGCGCCGCCTCATCGATGGGCCTGCTCCGGCGGTGCCGACCGAGCCTGGCGATCATGTTGGGGTCCACCGTCAGAAAGACGGCAAGTATTTCGTTGGGCTTTCCCCAGTCGCGGGACGAACCAGCGGCAGCAATCTGCTCCAGCTTGCCGACGTGGCAGAGGCTCACGGTTCCCAGCGCATCCGGACGACGCCGCTGCAGAAGCTGTTAGTGCTCGATCTTGACGAGTCGCAGGTCGAGCCGCTGATCGCCGCTGTTGAACAGTGCGGCCTCTCGGCACGGCGTGACGCCTGGCGCCGCACCGTCATGGCCTGCACAGGCATCGAGTTTTGCAAGCTCGCCATCGTCGAGACCAAGGCTCAGGCCGCCCGCGTCGTCGATGAGCTGGAGCGTCGGCTGGGTGCCTTGGATGCACCGATCAGCGTCCACATCAACGGCTGTCCCAATTCCTGTGCCCGAATCCAGGTGGCCGACATCGGTCTGAAAGGCCAGCTCGTTGTCGGGCCCGACGGCAACCAGGTGGAGGGCTACCAGGTTCACCTCGGTGGTGGACTCGGGCTGGACGCAGGATTCGGCCGCAAACTCAGAGGACACAAGGTAACGGCGGCTGAACTACCGGATTACGTCGAGCGGCTGGCTCGACACTATGTCGCCGAACGCAACGACGGTGAGCGGTTCGCCCAGTGGGTGGCCCGAGCCGATGAGCTGGTGCTGTCATGACGGCCGAGACGTCGCACGCGACTCGACAGTCGGTCCTCTACTGCCCGTACTGCGCCGAGGAAACCTTGTTTCCGCTAGAAGGCGGTGGCTGGGAGTGCCGCAGTTGCTGGCGAGCGTTCTCGGTGACCTTCATCGGCCTAGTGCCACGAGGCCGGTCCGCATGAGTACCGCCCTGGACCTGAGCGATGTAGCCGCTCAGGCAAATCGTGATCTTGAAGGTGCTTCGGCGTTAGAGATCTTGACCTGGGCCCACCACGAATTCGGCTCGAGACTGGTGGTGGCCTCCTCAATGGCGGATACGGTGATGATTCACCTCGCCGAGCAGATTGCTCCAGGCATCGACGTGATCTTCCTCGATACCGGCTATCACTTCGTGGAAACAATTGGCACGCGGGACGCGGTCAAGCTGGTCCACAACGTCAACGTGATCAATGTGACCCCTGAGCAGACGGTGGCTGAGCAGGACGCGACGTGGGGCAAAGATCTGTTTGCGCGTGATCCTGACCGGTGCTGCACGCTACGCAAGGTCATCCCGCTCGGCAAGGCACTCCAGCCGTACGCTGCATGGGCCACCGGAGTACGGCGCGCCGACTCCCCAGCACGGGCTAACACTCCATTGGTGTCGTGGGACCCAACTCGGAAGTTGATCAGAGTTGCCCCCATTGCCGCGTGGACGGATGATGACGTGGCTCGCTACATCGAAATCAACTCCCTCATGATCAACCCACTCTTGGAGGACGGCTACACCTCGATCGGCTGCGAGCCGTGCACCACGAAAGCCTCCAACGATGATCCGCGGGCTGGCCGCTGGGCCGGCTTCGCCAAGACCGAATGCGGGATCAACCTGTGAGCGCGCAGACGGCGATAGCTGAGGTCAGCCGGCAGGATCGGATGGGCGGCATTCCCCTGCATCCGGCTCGTCGAGGCGCCACCCTGTGGTTCACCGGTCTTCCGTCGGCCGGGAAATCGACTATCGCCCATGCCCTGGCCCACGAGTTGCGCGCCGCCGGCGAGCGCGTCCAGGTGCTCGACGGCGATGAAGTGCGACCGCATCTATCGGCCGGTTTGGGCTTCACTCGCGAAGATCGCGACATCAACGTCACCCGGATCGGCTGGGTGGCTCGGATGCTGGCAACCCACGGCGTCATCGTGCTGGTGCCGGTGATTGCTCCGTACGCCGCAGCCCGGGACGCCGTTCGAGATGATCATGGCCGCCTCGCGGTCCCGTTCGCCGAAGTGCATGTCGCCACCCCGCTCGAGGTCGCTGAGGCCCGCGACGTCAAGGGTCTGTACGCGCGAGCACGCCGCGGAGAGCTGCAGGGTCTGACCGGCGTCGACGACCCGTACGAGGTGCCGGCTCAGGCCGAGCTTGTCGTCGATACCGCCAGCATTGATCTTGAGACGGCGGTGGAGATGTCGAAGGCCTTGCTCGCGGCGATCGTAGAGAGGGATTTCGGGTGACCACTGATCAACTACGACCGCTCACCGAGTTGCAGGCGCTCGAGTCGGAGTCCATCCACATCATTCGTGAGGTGGCGGCCACCTTCAGCTCCCCGATCATGCTTTTTTCCGGCGGCAAGGACTCGGTCGTCATGCTGCACCTGGCGGCGAAGGCGTTCTGGCCGGCGCCGATCCCTTTTGGGGCACTGCATGTCGACACCGGCCATAACTTTCCCGAGGTATTGCAGTTCCGGGACGAGGCTGTCGAGTTCTACGGTGCTTCCCTCAAGATCGCACCTGTCCAGGACTACATCGACGACGGTCGACTCCGGGAGCGACCAGACGGTACCCGTAACCCGCTGCAGACGCTGCCGCTGCTGGATGCGATCACCGCAGGCCGGCACGATGCCGTCTTCGGTGGTGGCCGCCGCGACGAAGAGCGGGCCCGCGCTAAGGAGCGGGTCTTCAGCATGCGCGACGAGTTCGGCCAATGGGATCCCCGCAACCAGCGTCCCGAGCTGTGGTCGCTCTACAACGGCCGCCACCTGCCTGGCGAGCACGTTCGGGTGTTCCCGCTCTCCAACTGGACCGAACTGGACGTCTGGGACTACATCGCCTCCGAGAAGATCAACGTGCCGACGATCTACTACGCCCACGAACGCCCAGTGACCTTTCGTGACGGAATGTGGATCGCGATCACCGAAGTCACTCCGGCGCGTCCCGCTGAAGTGGTCGAGCTGCGCTCGGTCCGCTACCGGACGGTCGGGGACATGTCCTGCACGGCCGCTGTGCTCTCCGCCGCTAGCACGGCACACGATGTGATCACCGAAGTGGGACTGAGTCAGCTCACCGAACGCGGCGCGACGCGCGCCGATGACCGGCTGTCGGAAGCGGCCATGGAGGATCGAAAGCGCGAGGGCTACTTCTGATGCCTCAGCGTGCCTCGGTCCTCTCCCCCGCTGCCAATCTGACGGGTGGCCGTACGCTGCTGCGGCTCGCCACGGCGGGCTCGGTGGACGATGGGAAATCCACGCTGGTCGGTCGGCTGCTGTTCGACACCAATTCGGTGCTGGCTGACACTCTTGATCATGTCGAGCAGGTGAGCAGGCGCCGGGGTCTCGATCGAGCTGATCTTGCTCTGCTCACCGATGGTCTGCGTGCCGAGCGCGAGCAGGGCATCACCATCGATGTGGCGTATCGCTACTTCGCCACTCCGGCACGGAAGTTCATCCTCGCCGATTGCCCGGGGCATGTGCAGTACACCCGGAACACGGTGACCGGCTCCTCCACCGCGGACGTGATTGTGCTGCTCGTCGACGCACGCAAGGGCGTGGTCGAACAGACGCGCCGCCATCTGGCAGTGGCCTCCCTGCTCCGCGTGCCACATGTCGTGCTCGTGGTGAACAAGATCGACTTGGTGAACTACTCCGAGGACGTCTTCACCGCTATTGCAACCGACTTCGCCCTCTTGGCGCGCAGCCTCGGTGTCCTAGAGACCCATTGCATTCCGGTTTCAGCAACCGAGGGTGACAACGTGGTGACCCGATCCCACCGCACACCCTGGTACGACGGCCCGACCGTGCTGGGCTATCTGGAGAACGTCGATGACACCCGGCTCGCGGTCGGCTCCGATCTGCGGTTCCCGGTGCAGCATGTGGTACGCCCCCAGTCGGCGGTGCGTGCCCCATGGGCCGCCAGTGCGCCCGAAGTGAACGGCGACTACCGCGGCTACGCAGGCAAGATCGAATCCGGCCGGGTACGCGCAGGCGAGGAGATCGTGGTGCTGCCACGCGGCTCACATGCCGTGGTCGAGGCGATCGATACGCCCGATGGTCCGCTCGAGCTGGCAGTTGCCGGTCAATCGGTAGTCATCCGCCTGAACAGCGACGTCGATGTTTCTCGGGGCGACATCCTGGCGGGGACCGACGCGCCGCCGGCACCGATTCGCGATCTCACCGCGACGGTGTGCTGGTTAGCCGAGCGCGCGCTTACTGTGGGCGCCCGCGTCCTGGTCCAGCACGGAACTTCGATCACCAAGGCCATCGTGAAGTCCATCGAGGGCGTACTCGATCTCGACTTCGAGGCGGGAACCGTGCCCTGCTGGCGGCCAACCGCCACACTTGTCCTCAACGACATCGGCCGGATCCGGCTATCCCTCGCCGCTCCACTGCCGATCGACTCCTACCGCGAGCATCGTGTCACCGGGGCGTTCATCATCGTCGACGACGCCGACGGCTGGACCCTCGGAGCCGGGCTCGCCGGCTCAACACCCCTTACCGCAACTTCTGCATCTGCAACACCGTCCGAACCGCAATACCCAGCACAACAAGGAAAGGGGCCAGCATGACTGCTCCTTCATTGATCCTCCTCGGCCACGGAAGCCATGACCCCCAGGTGCCGCAGGTCAGCCATCAGATCCGAGAGGGTCTGCTGGCGATCCGACCTGAGCTTGACATCCACAGCGCTTTCCTTGACCACTGCGCGCCCAGCGGAATGCAAATCGTCACCAAGCTGGTGAGGCAGGGGGTCAACGAGGTTGTCTTCGTGCCCCTGTTGCTCTCAGATGCCTTCAGTGTGCACGCCGACATACCGGCGCTGCTCGCTCAGGTGCGAGCCAGTTTCCCCGAACTGCGCGTCATCGCATCCCGGCCCATCGGTCCCGAGGCGCAGTTGCTGTCGATCATCGACCGGCGCCTTCGTGACGCGCTACGGGCGCGGCATGTCTCAGAGCTGGACGGCCTGGTGTTCGCTGCGGCCGGCAGCACCGATATCCGGAGCAACGCCCTCGTGGCGCGACGAGCCAGGCAGTGGGCGACCCATCACCGGCTGCCCTGCGTAACGGCCTTTGCAACTGGCTCCGGTCCCTCGACGGCAGAGGCGATCCGCACTCTCCGCGGCCAAGGTCGACGACACATTGCTGTCGGCAGCTGGTTCCTAGCGCCCGGCTTGCTCTACACCAGGCAGGCCGAGCTCGCTCGGGAGTCCGGCGCCGTCGCGGTTTCTGCTCCCATGGGTGGCCAACCGGAGATTGCTGAGGTCGCCCTGATCCGTTACGTCATCGCCGCGATGGATCTTGTTGATCTGCACGAGGTCGAGGGAGCTAAAGCGGAGCCGACGCCGGTACGCCACCTGTCGGTCGTGGGCGCGTAACGGTCTCTGCTCATCAGCCTCCGTTGGCTGGCGGGATGTTCTGGTTGAAGCGGAAGACGTTTAACGGGTCATACTTGCTTTTGAGGGCCGTCAGCCGGGGGTACTTGCGGTCGCCGTACGCGATCTGCACATGCGTCGTCGGCTCATCGGACATGAAGTTGACATAGACGCCCTCGGCATACGGCCGCATCGCCTTCCAGGTCGTCCGCGCCCAGGCCTTGTGGCGTTCTGGCTCGGGGTCGTCGGGAAGCCAGGAAGCGACGATATTGATGTCGTGCGCAGCGCTCCGGCCGGTGAAGGCTGTGGCATCGTCCTCGACCCGGGCTACTGCTCCGCCCAGAGTGAAGATCGGGATGGCTGACAGTGGTGAGGTGATGGCGATGGCCTGTTCGACGATCACATCTATGGCGGCGTCGCTGAGTGGCGGCAGCCGCCAAGACTTCCAGTAGTAGTGCCGGCCGTGGGGATAGGCCGGGTCGAATGTTGCCTGGTGTGCCAGGTAGGGCTTAGGACCAACAGCGTCGAGTATGGGCGTTTTGAACTCGCGCAGGGGGCGGAGCACCTTCGCACCCTCCTCGATCGGCCCGGCATAGCAGACGATGAGCCCCACAATCGGTCTGCCATGCAGGTCAGCGGGGAAGATCGACAGCGGCGGAGCCAGCCGCAGGTTGGCCATAATCCCCACCTCGTCTGGTGCATCGGCCACGAAGTCGCGGAAAAAGCGCAACACTTCACCAGCCTCCGTCATAGGCCACACCACCAGGCCGGCGAGCACCGTGGGACCGACGGGATGGAGCTGGTACTTGAAGGATGTGACGATGCCGAAGTTGCCGCCGCCGCCGCGGAGGGCCCAAAACAGCTCGGGATGCTCATCTTCGCTGGCCACCAAGAACTCGCCATCCGCGGTGATCAGATCACAAGCCAGCAGGTTGTCGATGGTGAGCCCGAAGCGGCGCATCAGGTGGCCGATCCCGCCGCCCAGAGTCAACCCGCCGATGCCGGTGTGAGTGACGATGCCACCAGTCACCGCCAATCCGAACGCCTGGCTCTCGTGGTCGACGTGTCGCCACAGGCAACCGCCTTGAGCCCGGACCGTTCCGGCCAGCGGGTCAACCCGTACGCCGGTCATCTCGGACAGATCGATCACCAAGCCGTCGTCACACATCGCGTGCCCGGCCACGGCATGTGCCCCGCCTCGAATCGCGATCGGCAGGTCCCGCTCGCGAGCCAAACGCACCGCAGCCAGCACGTCAGCGGTCCCGGCACAGCGGGCGATGAGGGCGGGCCGACGCTGGATCTCCCCATTCCAGATCTGCCGCGCCGTCTCGAAGCGCTCGTCGTCGGCTTCCAAAAGGTCTCCCAAAAACCCTGCGATTTCCATCACACTTCCCTCCATCCGATGTGTCGAGTTCGTTCAATCGTGTTCGGCGTGCTCTTCAAGAAGAAGTGCAATGTTTGAACCCGGTCTGGGAACGCCGCCTATGCCGGGCCCGCTCGATGTGCCTCAGGCGCTTGCCCGCGTCGGCGCGGGCCTAACCTGATCTCGATGCCGGGGGTCGATGCGATGCAGTGGCTGAGGTCCTTGCTCATGAGACCGATGCCACGTCGGCAGAGCGCGTGCGAGGCTTCCTGACCCGCTTAGCTCGATCGCCTGTGATCGCAAGGCGTCGCCCCAGCCAATCTCGCCCAAGTGCCAGCGGGCGAAAACTACAGGGTCGTTTACGACGACGATCAAGTCTTCCTCACCGCCGGGGTACTTCTCGCAGATCTCCGCGTCGCCACGCTCGATCAGCAGCCAGTTGCGGCTGCCGCCTCCCGACAGGGTGGGATAGTCGAAGCGGATCAGGACTCGGCGCTGCGGCAACCGTTGACGATCCAGGAAAAAGGTCGCCCACATCCACAGCACGACGCCGGGATGGGCTTGCTCAGGAGTCAGATCGGCCCACTTCGAGCCCCATATCTGGAGCGCTTGCATCACCTGCGTCAGCTCCAGGCCAGCTTCCGTGGGCGCATAGATCGAGCCGGGGCCATCGGGCTTGGGCCGGATTTCGATCACTCCAGCCCTCTCCAACTCCCGCAGCCGCTTCGACAGCAGACCGCGAGAGAGGCCGGGCGCGCCATCGGCGATCTCGTTGAAGGTTCGGCAACCCAGGATGACGATGTTGCGCAGGACAATGATGGACCAGCGCTCGGCAAGCAGTTCTGACGCTCGGGCGATCGGGCAGTACTGGCCGTAGCTCCGCATGCCGACAGCCTCCCACCCGTAGATGTCGGACACCAGTTCAGTTTCTGAACCCCGGTGTCTGACACTAGCTGGCGGCGACGCGAGCCTTCTCCCGCTCGACGTCGTAGTCAGCGGCAGGCCAGTCGAGATTGAGTGCTCGTAGGTGCTCGGTCAGCAACTGCGCAACAGCCCAATTTCGATACCACTTGCGGTCTGCTGGAATCACATGCCACGGCGCATGCTCGGTATTGCACCGCTCCAGCACAGCCTGATACGCCTTCATGTAGGCGGGCCAGTTGGCGCGCTCGTCGACGTCGCCGGGGTTGTACTTCCAGTGCTTGCTCGGATCATCGAGCCGGGCCATGAGACGCTCTTTCTGCTCCGCCGAGGAGATGTTGAGGAAACACTTGATCAGCACTGTGCCCTGCTCGACAAGATCCTCCTCCCAGGCGTTGATCTCGTCGTAGCGCTTGCTCCACACCGATTCCTCAATCAGGTTGTGGACTCGTACCACCAGGACGTCTTCGTAATGTGACCGGTCGAAGATACCGATCATGCCAGCAGCTGGCAGCTCGCGCTCGATGCGCCACAGGTACGGGTGGGCACGCTCTTCCTCGGTCGGAGCCTTGAAAGCCTTGATCTTGACCCCCTGGGGATCGACCATGCCGATCGCATGCCGGATGGTCCCTCCTTTCCCAGACGTGTCCATTCCTTGCAGCACGATCAAGATCTTTTTGTTCATGGTCTCCTTCACCCGGCCAGCCGCGAATAAGCGTTCCTGAAGGTCGCCGAGTTCTGGCGCCAAACTCTCAGTGATCTCCGCAGCGTCGTCCTTGTCTCCTTCGAAGCCGGGTGTTGCGGCTGGATCCAGGTCTGCCATGTCTACCCTGCCCGGAGGCAACCGGAGCAGCTCGCTGAGCCGCTCCGTGATCAACTGCGGCATATCGTCAACGTCCCTCTTCTTCGCCATGGGCCCGATTGTGCCGCATCGACGATTCGGGACATTACGAGTACACGGCGTGCAACGATGGTGCCGTGCAGCTGATCTTCGGCCCTGACGGTGGCGCACCTCGAACTGTCGACGAAGCTGAGCTGATCGAGCTATACCGGCTCCCTGCGCCGGAGGGTCGCGGCTGGCTCCGCACTAACTTCGTGATGTCGCTTGATGGCTCAGTACAAGGGCCTGACGGCCGATCGGGGACCATCAACACGCTGAGTGATCAGCACGTGTTCGCCATGCAGCGGGCACTGGCGGATGCGATCCTTGTTGGCGCCAACACGGTTCGGTTCGAGGGCTACCGGGCCGTTGATCTTGAACCCTGGCAGCTTCAGATCCGAGAGCAGGAGGGCCTGGCTCCCTATCCAACGTTGGTGATCATCTCGGCGAGTGCCGATCTTGACCCGGCGGTTGCGACACCAGCCGAAGGCGAGGGTGGCGCCGTCATGATCATCACGACGGCCGGGAAGTCACCGGATGATCTTGAGCCGCTGCGAGCGGCGGGCATTACGGTGCTGGAGGCCGAGGGCACCCTACTCGATCTGGCCTTGATCGTTGATCAACTGGCGGGCACTGGGCTGCCGCGGCTGCTCTGCGAGGGCGGACCGCGACTGCACAATGATCTGCTCGCCGCCGGTGTCGTCGACGAGGTTGCCTTGACACTTGCACCTGTTGTGGTCGGCGGCCAGGGTCTACGTTCCACCAGCGGGGCTGCGCTGCCGATGCCCAACTCGTTACAGCTGCATCACGTCTTGTACGCGGACGACGGAGCGTTGTTTATGACCTATCGAGTGAAGTCTGGATTGTCTGACCGAGCGCGGCTGGGCTGAACGCGAGACGGCTCGCCCGGCATCTTCGGATAATCCGGCGGATAGGGCATCTCGGCGCCGCCATACTTACCAGTGCCAAGGTCCCGCTCATCGCGGGCATACATCTCCAAAGCAGCGTCAATGCTGCGCGGCTCCAATTCGTAGAAGGGTCGCCAAGCATCACCAACTTCGGCGAATCGGGCAGGCATGGAGCTCGCGGTGAAGTCTTGCGGCGCGACGTCGCTCAGTTCGTCCCACGTCAAGGGCGCCGATACAAGGGCAGTCGGTGTCGGGCGGATGGAGTACGCGGATGCGATGGTTCGGTCCCGAGCCATCTGGTTGAAGTCCACAAAGATGCGGGCGCCCCGCTCCTCCTTCCACCAGCTGACGGTGACATGGTCAGGCATCCGGCGTGACAACTCGCGGCCCAGCGCGATCACAGCATGCCGTGCTTCGATGAAGCCGTACGTTGGCTGGATCGGCACGAATACGTGAACCCCGCGACCTCCGCTGGTCTTGGGAAAACCCACAAGATCAGCATCGTGTAGCACGGAGCGCAGCTCGTGCGCCGCATGTACGGCATCGGCAAAATCGGTCCCGGGCTGCGGATCAAGATCAATCCGCAACTGGTCGACCTTCTCGGTGTCAGCCTTGGTCACCGGCCACGGGTGATAGCGCAGCGTGCCGAGATTGGCCATCCAGGCAATGGTCGCCAGCTCCGTGGCACAGACTTCGTCGGCAGTTCTTCCGGACGGAAAGGTGATCGTCACGGTCTCGACCCAATCGGGCATTCCCTTCGAAGGTGCCCGCTTCTGGTAGAAGGCCTCGCCGTGGCTGTCGCTGCGCGTGCTCAATTTCACATCCGGGCGATATCCGCCAGGCCAACGCTCCATGGTGACCGGGCGATCCTTGAGTGCTGCGAAGATGCCGTCGCCCACGGCGATCACGTACGAGACGATGTCGAGCTTGGTCAGGCCGACGTCGGGAAAGTAAATCTTGTCAGGGCTGGTCACCCTTACCGTGCGGTTACCGACTTCGAGCTCGACCGCTGGCACGGGCATGGCGTCAGCATAGGTGAGTACTGTCGTGAAGAGGCAGACCGCCAGCTGCGAGCGGTGCGCCGCCGTGCGCGAGCAGCTTAAAGCAGGAGAGGCAGACATGACCGATACGCAGAACAATCCAGCAGCTCAGGTAGGCAAAGTGATCAAATCCGAGGCTGAGTGGCGCGCTCAGCTCAACCCGTTGGAGTATCACGTTCTTCGCGAAGCCGGCACCGAACGTCCCTTCACCGGCGAGTACACCGACACCAAGACCGAGGGCGTCTACCGCTGCAAGGCGTGTGGCGCCGAGCTGTTCCGCAGCGATCAGAAGTTTGAGTCGCACTGCGGCTGGCCGTCCTTCTTCGCTCCGCTGGCGGAAGATCGAGTGCGCTACATCGAGGACAATTCTATATTTATGAAGCGAGTCGAGGTCCGCTGCGCCACCTGTGATTCCCACCTAGGTCACCTGTTCGCCGGCGAGGGTTACAACACTCCGACCGACCTGCGCTATTGCATCAACTCGGTCTCGCTCTCCCTCGAGCCCAGCCGGTCCTAACGACCTCGGCCCTCACCAGAGTTCGAGAATGCTGCTTAGCTCGCGCCGGCGGCCGGTGTAGAAGGGCACCTCTTCACGAGTGTGGCGACGTGCGGCTGCCGCCCGTAGAGCGCGCATCAGGTCAACGATGCGGTGCAATTCGTCAGCTTCGAACGCCAGCATCCATTCGTAATCACCCAAGGCAAACGACGACACGGTGTTGGCGCGTACGTCGGGATAGGGCCTAGCCAGCATGCCGTGCTCGGTGAGCATCGCACGTCGCTCCTCTTCGGGCAGCAGATACCACTCGTAGGAGCGAACGAAGGGATAGACGCAGAGGTACGCCTTCGGCTCCTCGTCTTGCATGAACGCCGGGACATGGCCCTTGTTGAACTCCGCCGGACGGTGCAAGGCCAGCTGCGACCAGACCGGCACCAGATGTGCCCCGAGATCAGAGCGACGTAACGCGTGATAGGCGTCCTGCAGCGTGTCGGAGTCCGGTGCGTGCCACCAGACCATCAGGTCTGCGTCGGCACGCAGGCCCGCGACGTCGTACCAGCCACGGATCACCAGGTCATCCTCTTGAGTGGCATGCTCGATGGCCTTCAGCGTGGCATTCGCCGTCTCCAGCGGCGGGTCATCCAGCTGGCTCTCTCTTCTGAATACCGACCACATGGTGTAGCGAATCGTCGAGTTTATGTCCCGCGCCTTCATCTCCCGCTCTCCTCGAGTTGATCTTCATCATCGATCATTCCACTGCAGTCAGTGCGCGGTGAACCTGGCGGAGCGCCAAGATCGGCCGTGAGCGCCTTGACCGCAGTCTGGGCGGAGGCGAGACACGCCGGGATTCCGAGACCGTCCAGAGCCGCGCCGGATACCGCAAGTCCCGGAACGCCCATGACCTCAGCACGCAATCGTGCGACGAGGTCCCGATGTCCGACCTGGTACTGGGGCAGCCCGCCGCCCCACCGGCTTACGGTTGCTTCCACCAGGGCGACTGTTTCCCAGCCGGAAATTCTTCTCGCCTCGGCAAAAGTGCGCTCGATCAATGCCCGGTCGCTGAGCTGCAAGGTGGCCGCTTCACCATGCCCTCCGATGCTGACCCGGACGATGTCAATCTCTGGACCCCACGCTCGTTGTGCTTGCGTGGCAACCCAGGACCACTTCGCCGACGAGTACGTCACTGCCTTGATCGTCGGCAGCTCGCCAAGCGCCACCAGCACCCCAGATGCCTCGGCCTGCAGGCCGCGTACCACAAGGGTGATCACTGCTACCGATGCGTACGGCAACGATGCAAACTCCCCTGCCGACGGAGCCACATCCAGCAGCATCCGCCCCGTCGCCGCTGCCGGCGCGGCCAACAGCACACCGTCAGCCATGATCATCTTAGGATCATCAGCGCCGCCCACAATCAATCGGAATCCCTGATCGGTAGGCACTACCGTTCGAACAACCGATCCCAACCGCATGCTGACGCGGCGCCGAACAAGATCATCGACAAGTGCATCGATCAAGGTCGAGACACCGCCGATCAATCCGGCAAACACCGGAGCCTGCTGATTTTGTCGGACAATCTGCTTCGCGTGCTGCAGCAGCGAACCACCACGCTTGGCCCTCTGGAACAGCTGGGGAGTTACGGCTTCGAATGACAGCAGCCGCGCATGTCCGGCGTAGACACCACCCAACAGCGGCTCAAGCAGCCGATCGGTGACTTCGGCGCCGAAGCGCTCATCCACAAAGCGGCCAATCGCAACATCATGATCAAAAGCGGGGGCCGGGCGTTCGGGTTCCGACTCCGCCCAGCGCAAACCCTCCTCCGACAGCAGACCACTGAGCTGACTGAGGTCAGTCGGTACGCCGAGCAGCGAGGGCGGCAGAGTATGCAATTGGCCGCCTACCAGCAGGTGGGGCTGCGCAGCGGTGGGATGCACCAGGCGGTCGGCTAAGCCCAGCGCAGCCACAAGATCGACCCCTTCCGGCCGCCGTGCCAAGATCGATTCCGCGCCGCCATCCAGGCGTACGTCGTTGAGCACCAAGGGCAACAGCTTGCCGCCCCAGCGCTCGGCCGCCTCCAGCGCGATCACATCGAAACCGTCCAAAGCCAGCAGTCGAGCAGCACTCAATCCAGTGATTCCACCGCCGACAACGACGATTTTTGGCCGTGCTGAGGTCGTCATCGGCCGTCGGCTGTGGAGGCTGCCAGCTGCTCACGAGCCGTACGGCGCAGCTGCGGACCCTCGGCGTGAACCAACTCCACGATCCGCGCCAGCACCGCGGGGTCGGCATCCGGTGGCACTCCATGCCCGAGATTGAAGATATGACCAGGCGCGACGGCACCCGATGTGATGATCTCGCGTACCCGCTCAGACAGCACCGGCCAGGGAGCCGACAAGAGTGCTGGATCGAGGTTGCCTTGTAGTGCGTAGCGATGACCGACCCGGCCACTAGCCTCCGCTAGCGGCAGTCGCCAGTCCACACCGATCACCTCGGCGCCGGCCGCGCCCATCAGCTCGAGCAACTCGGAGGTCCCTACGCCGAAGTGGATGCGCGGCACTCCGGCATCAGCCAGCGCGCCCAGTACTCGTGCCGAGTAGGGCTGCGCGTACCGCCGGTACTCCGTTGGGCTCAAGCTCCCCGCCCACGAGTCGAAGAGCTGGACGACGGTGGCACCGGCCGCCACCTGCAGCCTCAGGAATGCCGCGGACAGATCGGCCAGCCGGGTGCACATCTCGTGCCATAACGCAGGCTCATCGATCATCAGTGCCTTCGTCGCGGCATAGTCCGGGCTAGGGCCGCCCTCAACCAGATAGCTGGCCAGGGTGAACGGGGCCCCGGCGAACCCGATCAACGGGACATCGCCGAGCTGGCTGGTGATCAACCCGACGGCTTCGCTGACGTACCACAATCCCGCCGGATCCAGCGGCTGTAGCTGATCCAGATCGGCTGCCGTCAGAACCCGTCGAGCAATAACGGGGCCGCGGCCGGTGACGATGTCCAGCGCTACGCCGGCTGCCTTGAGCGGCAGCATGATGTCGGAGTACAAAACCGCAGCATCAACGCCATAACGCCGCACCGGCTGCAGAGTGATCTCGGCGACCAGCTCCGGCCGCATACAGCTCTCAAGCATGCCAATGCCTTTTCGGATCGCCCGATATTCCGGCAGCGAGCGACCCGCCTGCCTCATGAACCACACCGGCACGCGATCGTCTGGATGAATCTTGCGGCAGGCTGCTACGAGCAGCGGCATATCGGCAGCCAGAGCGGACACCCGTGAATCTTGTCACGGCCCGAAAAGTCGGCGCGTCGAAATGAGCCGCCCTAGGGATGCCGAATACGCTCGTCGGATGGCAGCGAACAGCGACGCGGCTGGCGGAAACGTCGAGGGCGCCCCCGACGCATTCCGTCGGGCCGTTGAGGACCTCATGTCGGAGTCTTGGCGCTCCGAGCTTCACGTCGAGGAACTCCCGGCGCCACAGCGCATAGCGCCGTACTCCGCGGCGATCACCGCTGATGTGGTGGTGAACGGAGAGGAGCTTGGCAGCGGCCGTTTCGTGTTGCTCCACGACCCGGCCGGCAACACCGCATGGCAGGGCACGTTTCGCTGCGTGACATTCGCGCGTGCCGACATCGATCCGGAAATGGTGACAGATCCGTTGCTGCCCAGTGTGGGTTGGTCCTGGCTGATCGATGCTCTGGAGAGTCATGACGCCGAATACGATGCGCCGAGCGGCACGGTGACCTCGGTGTCCAGCGACTCCTTCGGAGGAATGGCGGCGGAGCCTTCCCGGGCGGAGATCGAGATTCGCGCTTCCTGGACACCCATGCTCGTTGAGGGCGCCGGATTAAGCCCGCATCTGTCCGGCTGGGCTGAACTACTCTGTACACTAGCGGGTTTGCCACCGCTGCCCGCCGGGGTGGTGATGATGCCTTCTCGGCGCAAACCGCCGAGCCGAAACTCCCGGAGACATTGACCGAAGTACCGCTGACCGAACCTGATCTTGATCAGGAAACGGAGTTACTCACAGCGCCTATTGAGGGCGTACCACCCATCGTCACAACTCCGGAAGGCTTGCAAGAAGCAAGCGCGGCACTTCGTGCCGGGACTGGACCGGTCGCAGTCGACGCGGAACGCGCGCACGGCTTCCGCTACAGCCAACGTGCCTACTTGATCCAGCTGCGCCGCGCGGGTTCCGGAACGCATCTGGTGGATCCGATCGCATTCGGTCAACCAGCAGATCTCTCCGCATTAGGTGCTGCGGTGTCAGATGCCGAGTGGGTCATCCACGCGGCCAGCCAGGACCTGCGCTGTCTGTATGAGGTCGGGTTAATCCCCACGACGTTGTTCGACACCGAGCTGGCAGCCCGACTACTCGGCTACCCGCGGGTCGCTCTCGGCACCATGCTCGAGGAGCTCCTCGGGGTGCGGCTCCTCAAGGAGCACTCCGCCTCAGACTGGTCGCGCCGCCCGCTGCCTGAGGAGTGGTTGATCTACGCCGCCCTGGACGTCGAGCTGTTGATCGAACTGCGCGACCGGCTGGCGACGAAGCTACTCGAGGCCGGAAAGT
>DATDKX010000067.1:0-4468 GCA_036519615.1 Propionibacteriaceae bacterium | reverse complement strand
GGCCACGAGGGTTTCTACGACACGGTCTGCGTCAACGGGTACGTCTCGCTGGATTTCGTCTCCCACTACTACCCGAACGTGCTCGACGCAATGCGTGCGCGCTGGATCTCTCCACAGTTCATTGCCACCAATCGCGTCGACACGGTTGCGGATTATCAGCAGCTCCGCGAGCTGGGCGCTCGGGTCAACGAGGCACTTGCCATTGGGACCACTGCCACCCATATGGAATGGTTCTTCGGTCCAAAGGGCTTGCGGTTCTCCGAAATCGGCTGCCGGCCGCCGGGGGTGGGGGCCTGGGATCTCTACTCCGTCGGTAATGACTTCGACTTGTATCGCGAGTGGGCCAACGCGATCGTGCACGACCACATCGCCGCCCGCCCGTCCCGGCGCTACGCCGCCGGGATCGTGGCACTTCGGCCCGACCATGACGGTCACATCACCGGATACTCCGGCGTCGAGGAGATGCAGGCTCGGTCCGGTGAATGGGTCATCGATGCACACCTGCCTCCGCCGGGTACCCCGACACAGCAGGTGGAGGCTGGCTACATGGCCAACGCCTATGTCCGCATGCGTCATCCTGACTACGACGTGCTGCGCGGCATGCTCGATGATGTCGGCCGCACCGTTCACCTGTATGCGCAGTGAGTAGCGCCTCCAGGCCTTTGTCGCCATTAGGGCGCAGCCATCATTGGTCTGCCGGAGGCGGCACGAGTCGTCTCGCCATCAACCAACTTCGGCAACAAGGCTTGGTCGATGAAGCGAGGGTGGACGATTTCCTAGCAGGTCGGGAAGTCCCTATCGTCGAAGGCCGCCACTGCACATTTCTCTTTCGGGGTGAGGCCGACGAGGTCTACCTCACCCAACGAATCATCGGCCTTCCGAGTCGACTGCCAATGCGGAGAGTCGATGCAACCACATTGTGGTACGTCGTCCTCAAGGTGCCGCAAAGGTCGCGGATCAACTACCAGATCGAGGTTGTACGTGCTGGGCATGTCGAGCGCTTCAATGATCCCTTGAATCCAAAGCTTTCGCACAGCCCCTTCGGCGCTATTTCGGTCTGCTTTTCGTTCGGCTATACAACACCGGACTGGACCTTCCCGGACCCAGATGCGTCTGCGGGTGAGCTAACCGAACTTGTCGTCAATAGCGCAGCCCTGCAGCGCGATTGTCAGGTTACGTTGTATTTGCCGACTGGTTTCCGTCGCACAGGTTCATATCCGTTATTGGTGTTACACGATGGCGGGGACTTCTTGCGGTACTCCGCGGCCAAGGTCGTGCTCGACAACCTCATTCATCGCGGCGATATTGTCCCAGTCGTCGCCGCTTTCTTGCACCCGAAGGATCGACTTGTCGAGTATGCGAATTCGGCAGCCCATGCCCGCTTTCTTACAGAGGAACTGTTACCGCACCTGCAGACCGAGTTCCCCCTGGCACGCAACCGGTCCGGTCGCATTCTGCTTGGCGCCAGTTTTGGCGCGATCGCTGCACTATCGACCGCGCACTCTTCGCCCCACACGTACGGATCACTGGTCCTCATGTCTGGGTCTTTTGTATTCGCTGATGCCGGAACCGACCACGGTGGCGGACCGGCGTTTGACCCGGTTGTGCAGTTCGTCAACCGCTACCGTGACCGGCCCCGCCGCGTCGCGGAACGACTTTTCGTCAGTTGCGGGTTATATGAGCCGCTGATCATTCCGAACCGATCCATCGTGCCGATCTTCGAATCCGCGGGCATGCAGGTGCGTTATGTCGAGGCCAGGGACGGTCACACTTGGGAGAATTGGCGTGACCGGCTGCGCGACGCCCTGACGTGGGTCCTCCCTGGCGGGTTCACCTGAGGGCTGGCCCAGACCACACGACGCTCGGTACAGTCCGAAGCGTGCGGAGGTGAGGCAGATGGCTGAGGTCGTTGGGCGAAAGAAACCAGGTCTGTTTGCGACACGCGATGTCTCCTCGTTGCTCACAGAAACCCACGAAACGGGTCATGAGCTCAAGCGAGCGGTGAGTTCCTGGCAGCTCACCGCGATGGGTGTCGGAGCAATCATCGGAACCGGCATCTTCGTCGTCATCGGCGAGGGCGCAGCCATCGCGGGCCCTGCAGTCATTTTGTCGTTCGCACTTGCCGCGCTGGCCTGCGTGTTCTCCGCACTGTCCTACGCGGAGCTCGCATCGTCCATCCCCGTGTCCGGCAGTGCGTACACCTACACGTACGCAACGCTCGGCGAAATCGTGGCGTGGATCATCGGCTGGGACTTGATCTTGGAGTACGGCGTGTCGGTCGCGGCGGTTGCGGTCGGCTGGGGCGGCAACCTCAACGAGTTCCTCCAGAATGCCTTTGGATACGCGCTGCCGGATGCGATATCGAAGTCTCCCTCAGACGGTGGCGTGTTCAACCTGCCATCGGTGATCATCACACTGGTCATCATGTGGCTGCTGGTGCGCGGGGTTCGGGAAAGCGCTCAGGCGAACTTCGTCATGGTGATCATCAAGATCGTCGTGCTGGTCTTCTTCATCGTCGCTGCCGTAACTGCGATCAACACGGCCAACTTCAGACCGTTTGCGCCAGCAGGCTGGGATGGCGTCGTAAGCGCCGCAGCAGTGATCTTCTTTGCTTACATAGGCTTCGACGCCGTATCGACTGGCAGCGAGGAGGCGCGGAACCCGAAGAAGGACCTGCCATTGGCCATCCTCGGTTCGCTGATCATCGCGACCGTGTTCTACATCCTCGTCTCGGTTGGTGCGATCGGCCTGCTACCCGCAGACCAGCTAGCCGAAAGTGATGCACCGCTCGCTCACGCGCTTGATGTGGGCGCGGGCCTGAGTTGGGCGGCCGCAATTCTCGCACTGGGGGCAATCGTCGCGATCACGAGCGTGATGCTCGTCATCTTCTATGGGCAGACACGTATCTTCTTCGCCATGTGCCGGGACGGACTGCTGCCGGAGAGCCTCGCTGACGTCCACCCGCGCTACGGCACACCCGCCAAGCTCACCATCGGTCTGGGCATTTTGATTGCCATCCTCGCCGCCCTCGTCCCGCTCAATGAAATCGTCAAGCTGGTAAATATCGGCACGCTGTTCGCGTTCATACTCGTCAACGTCGGGGTGATCGTGCTGCGCTACACGAGGCCAGATATGCCTCGACCGTTCCGTGTTCCGCTGTCACCGGTGCTACCTATCCTCGGGATTGCTTTCGCGGTCTACCTGATGACTGACCTACCGCTTTCGACGTGGATACGGTTCGTGATCTGGCTCGCCATCGGCATGCTGATATATGCCTTCTACGGCTACCGCAATTCCCGAGTTCGTAGGGCACACGGCCAGTACGGCATCCTTCCTTCGGAGGACCATCCGCACCTGCCGGGGCACTAGTGAACAGCTTCGATGGGCCGCTTGTCATCGGGTACGATGGCGCGCCCGGCGGAGCCGATGCGCTGGCCCTGGGTCTCGGGTGGGCTCGGCAGTTGAGTGTGCGTGCCGTAATCGTCACCGTCTACCCGGGCCCAGCTCCGATCGGCCCTGGTCGTGTCGACGTGGAGTGGGTCGCAGACCGGAGGCGAGAGGCCGAGCGGCTGCTCGATGAGGCGCAAACAGTCACTTCACCAGCGACGTCGGTTGAGTTCAAAGCCGTTGGTTCCGGCTCCGCCTCACACGGCCTGCACGATGTCGCCGAGGAACTGGGCGCATCACTGATTGTGCTTGGCTCGCAGACCGAGCGGCGGCTGCTTGGGACGTCTACCGGCGAACGCGTCATTGCAGGCGCACCATGCCCCGTCGCAATGCCGCCTCGTGGCTGGCGCGATCGAGCGTCACACGACCTGAGCCGAATCGTTGTTGCCTTTGTGCCCACTCCCGACGGACGAGAGGCGCTACGTGTCGCGGCGATGCTCGCCCTCCGCGTCGGTGCTCGCCTGCAGGTGGTCACGGTTGTAGCCGGCCCGGCTGAGGTGATGTCGTACCGCATTGGGGAAGACGTCGACCGCATGTACGTCACGGCCGCCAAGGAGGCGTTCGAGCACAGCATTGAGCAGGCTATTTCTGAGTTGGCGCCGGACGTTGAGGCCTTTGGCGAGGTCGTTGTTGGGAACGATCCGGTCGAGACGCTCGCCGGCATGGCCAACAGCTCGTTTGACGCATTGTTCATGGGATCGCGCGAGTACGGGCCAATCCGGCGCGTGCTGCTCGGCGGTGTCGCATCTCGGCTGCTGCGCCGACTCGACATACCCGCTGTCATCGTGCCACGCGCCGGTTAGGAGGCGGGCCGAGCTGTGGATCGGCGCCGCGGCAGGCTAAGAGCGGCGGCGGCCGCGTTCGCTAGCAATGCGATGAATCCCAATTTGCGCCGCGCCCAGCTGAGCTTCCTGGCGGCCTGGACTGCCGAGTGGGCTTTCACCGTGGCGTTGGGAATTGTCGCCTACCGGGACGGCGGCGCGACCGCGGTTGGGCTAATGAGCCTGCTGCGCATGGTGCC
>DATDKX010000066.1:0-12753 GCA_036519615.1 Propionibacteriaceae bacterium | reverse complement strand
AACGCGCTGCGTGGCAGGCAGGCGAGGGCTGTCTATCTCAGGGTCAATAGCCTCCGCAAGGCAGGTGAGAAGGTCATCTACGCTGGCGACTTCAACTCCTGGCACACCAACCGCGCCGGGGACGCGCCGCATGAATATCTGGTCAGCCAAGGGTTCCACGACACCGTCGCGGCAGACTCTCGGATCAACACGAAATATCCGACGGTCAATCACTTCAAGACAACGCTGCCAGCCAAGCCCATCCGTCTGGACTATGTGATGATCAAGGGCAGCAAGCGGGTGCTCAGGTACGAGAACGTCATGAAGCGCGTCGATTCAAGCCGTCCGTCCGACCACAACCTGGTCGTCAGCGACGTGGTCTTTTAGTTAGCTCCCCTAAGGCCTCGACTCCGCGTCACTTACTCCAACTCCGCACTATCTGTACCTGGTGCGGAGTTGGAGTAGTTGAAGCGGAGTGAGGTGGAGTCGACAGGCGGGCTCGGCGCAATGGGTTGGGCTATCCGTTGCCCAGCGCGGCCGGCCCCTCTTCACGGCGGATGTCGATGATGTGGCCCGTCAGGTGGGAAAGCAGCACATCGAGAGACTGCCGAGCCACCTCCTCCGATGCCAGCAGCGTGCCGGGAGGCTCTTCACCGAAGGCGTTGATACGCATTGGCGTCCTCGTACGCTCCGGATTGACACAGTTGACCCGGACACCTGAGGAGGCCCACTCGTCGGCGAGCGCCTGTGTCAGATTCACGATCGCCGCCTTGGCCGAGGAGTACAGCGAATAGCCCGATCGGCCGCGTGTGTAGGAGGACGACGTGAACAGCAGCAGCGAGCCGCAGGACTCGGTTAGATGCGGGAAGAACTCCTGAGCGACGAAGATCGGCGCCAGGTAGTTGATGTCGGTGGAGGAGTAGATCGTCTCCTCTGAGGTCTCGGCCAGCTCACCGCGTACCAGTACACCTGCAGTGTTGACGACAAAATCGATGCGGCCGGTCTCGTCGAGCACCTGCTGAGCGGCCTTGGCAACGTCGGCTCGCTTTTCGACGTAGGTGCCGGTGGTGGATCGTGAGAAGGTCTTGACATTCGCGCCGTACGAGCGTGCTAGCTCAGCGATATCCCCACCGATGCCGTAGGAGCCGCCGAAAACGACGACCGTCCGGCCATCAAGCCGTGAGTGGTACTGCTTCTCGGTCAGTGGAGCAGGCCGGTCGGCTGAGGTCAGCTGAAACAGCTTGTCCGCGATATAGACATCAATCGGCTCAGTGACCTTCATATTGCGTTCATGTCCGGCAACGACGGCGATCGAAACTTCGGGCAGGTAGCGGAGCACCACGGTGCAGTCATCTGTCGCAGTGAAGTTGGGATCCTGCGCCGCCTTGGCGTACGCCGCCTTGATCGTTGACAGACGGAAGGACTGCGGGGTTTGACCGCGGCGAAGCAAATGCCGCGGTAGAACGTCGGCGATGCTGTTTCGCTCGGGCTCGACCTGGATCACGGTGTCTGCGGAGGGGATTGCGGTGTCGACAGCCTCGTGAGTCTGCAGTGCCTCGACATTGGCGGCAATGATCGTTTGCGAAACCAGAGGACGTACGGCGTCATGGAGCAAGACATTGCACTCGTCATCGCCGAGTGCGCCCAGCGCGGCCGCCGTGGTCTCGTTCCTAGTCTCGGCACCTTCCAGGATCTGAGTGACCTTGGCGTACCCGCCCTTCTTGACAATGGCGCGAACCTCGTCGAGATAGCCGGGCGCCATCATGACCACGATCTCGTCCACTAACGGCGATTGCTGCATGGCAGCGATGGTGTGCTCAATGATCGGCTTCCCGGCAACCTTGATCAGCTGTTTGGGGATGTTCAGGCCCACGCGGGTGCCAGTACCTCCCGCCAGGATCACAGCAACATTGCGCAATCTGGTCACCGCCCGAACAGTACTTGATTGCTCCGCTCGCCATGGCTCGCTCCGCGCGGATCGCGCTTTGTAGCCGCCTACTTCGTCGTCACTCGGGGACAAAAAGCGTGTCCCTCCCTCCGTGTACATTGCTCGCTCCGCTCGCTGAGGCTGGCGCTTGTTAGCCGCTGCCTTCCTCACTCGCTCGCAAACGAAAAGCGTGTTTGCTCGCTCGCTCGTCCAGGACGGCGGCGCGCCAGCCTTCCTCAGTACGGCGGCGCGCGATCCGGGTTTCACTGCCGCCTCAGGACACTCATAGGCGTTCGCCGCGCGTTGTCTTTTCGTCCCGTGGTTCCAGTGTGGAACAGTCGATGCATGCTCAAGGTGAGCGTCGTGGTGCCGGTGTACAACCCGGGTGAGTACTTCCGCCCGTGCATCGATTCACTGACCTCGCAGAGCATGTCACCGGAGGACTTCGAGATCATCTGCATCGATGACGGCTCCACCGACGAGACTCCAGCACTCATCGACGAGCTTGCTGAGATCCACGCCAACCTTCGAGTGATACACCAACCCAACTCAGGCTGGCCTGGGCAGCCGCGCAATGTGGGCCTCGACGCCGCTCGTGGCGAGTATGTCTTCTTTTGTGACCACGACGACTGGCTCGGCACCGAGGCGCTGGAACGGCTCTATGAGTTTGCGACCAGTTGTGGCTCTGACATCGTGCTTCCGAAGATGGCGGGGCTGCAGCGCCGCATTCCACGGGTGGTCTTCGCCCGAACGATTCGCCGTTGCACGATCAGCGATTCGGCGATCATGGACAGTTTGACGCCGCACAAGCTGTTTCGTCGGGAGTTCTTGGAGGAGCACCACATCCGATTTCCGGAAGGCAAGCGACGCCTCGAAGATCACGTCTTCGTGGTAACGGGCTACCTGCTGGCCAAGGTTGTCAGCATCTACGCCGACTACACCTGCTATTTCCACATCCGGCGCCTCGACCTGGCAAACGCCGGCTTTCGCAAGATGAATTGGCGCGGCTACTTCAACAACCTTGCGGACGCCCTCGATGTTGTGGTCGCCCACACGGACCCAGGTGAGGAGCGTGATCGCATCTTCCGGCGCTGGGTTCAGGTGGAGATGGTGCAGCGCCTCAGCGGTCGGCGGTGGTTGAAGTATCCAGATGAGGAAGCTGCTGCGCTATTCAGCAATGCGCACCGCATCGCAGCGCGCTATTTCGGCGAAGGCGTTGTCTCGCTGCTGCAGCCAATGCAACAAAGAATCGCCCGAGCCCTTCTTGCTGGGAATGCCGACGAGGTGCGCCGCATCGCAGAACAGGCGGCGCCATGGGAAACGTATCCGAGCGTCCTGCAGGTGGGTTGGGTGGATGGCAGCCTCCACATCAGCGGCACCGTTCAGCTGTCCGATGTCATCCCCGAGGGCCGAACTCCGGTACCGGAGGGCCAAACCGCGGAGACTTCTGTGGTAGACGCGTCCAGTGAGCGCGAGGTCGCTGTCGAAGCATCCGAGGACCTAATCCGCGAGGACTCTAGCGTCGAAAATCCGGGCGACATTGTTGAAGAGGCTGAGGGAATCTTCGCTGACATGCCTGAGGAGCCGTTGGCAGAGGAGCGGTTTGCCACGCTGCTGGATCACCCAGCACCAGAGGTGCTATGGCTCGGTATGGCCACGTCGTCAGTCCGGATAGACCTCACCGAACGCCGTACCGGGGAGACGTGGCAGGTACCTGCCACGGTCCATCGCATGGGCCTTGCGGCGGCGTTTTCGGCGGCAATCGATCCGAACACCATTGCTGCAGGCGCCCGACTGTCCGACGGGCTGTGGGATCTGAACGTGCATTTCGGCGTTATGGGCCTCGGCATGCGCCGGCGAGCGACACTGACCGAGGAACGTCAGCCGGGCAAGGTCCTGCCAGAGCCAGTCCAGGTAGGGCCGCCCACTATGGCGGTCTACTTCACGCGACGTACCTCAGGTTTGTGTCTTGATGTCGGTCTAATGAGGCACCCCAAGCTTCGTATGCTGCCGAAGCCACCGGCGAAGAAGCCTTCGTTCAGCCGCAGGGTTGTCCGGAAGCTCAGGCGGCTCCGCTCTCGCCTCCGTGCTTTGCAGGGGCCAGCGGCTCCGAGCCCCCAATGAACGAACTTCAGAGACGACTCACCGCTGTCGCCCGGCGTCTCGCGCATCGGCTCCCAGCTCCGATCCAGTCGCGGTTGCGACAGCTGGTGCGCAGGGTTAGAAAGCGGGCATCCTCCCGCCCATCGGTTGTCACGCCGGTATTGAGTGTGGTCGTCGTAGCGAGCAATGCCGAGTCCTACCTCGGCGAGTGTTTGCACAGCCTCGAATCGCAGACCCTTTCCAGGCTTGAAGTGATCGTCGTCGACAACGGCTCAACTGATGGCACCGCGACGGTTGCGCACCAGATGGCGGCCCACGATCACCGATTTCGGGTTCTGCTCCGGCCGCCAGTCGCACTCACCGCAGCGCGCAATGCCGGAGCGCTCGCGGCGCGGGGAAGGTTCCTGGCGTTCATGGACGCGACCGATACCGTGCCACGTACTGCCTACGCCAGCTTGATCAACTCTCTGCGACACACCGGCTCGGACTTTGCCGCAGGAGCCGTACGCACCGTCGTACGAGGACGGCGGCATCGGCCAGGCTGGACCACGGTCACCCATGACCTCGACAGGCCGGGAGTAACCCTCGATAGCTTTCCACTCGCCATTCAGGATGCCAGCGCTACTAACCGTGTCTTTCGAACCGACTTCTGGAACATCGAGGTTGCAGGTTTCCCCGATTCACCAGACGGTGAAATATTTGCGATCGTCAAGGCCACGCTCCGGGCGAAACAGTTCGACCTCCTCCAAACAATCAGCTGCGTACGCCGAACCCGGCTGGGTCGCGGAAAGCTGCTCTCAGACCCGCTGGCAGCAAATGAGCTTGACGCCCGTCTGGACTGGCTTTGGGCAACTTGGCGGCTGCTGCGTGACTCCGCCGATCCAACAATCGCGGCCTGCTGGCTGGGCGGGCTGATCGACGGTGATCTTGGCGACCTCGCCGTCGGTGCGCACCGAGCCGATGCCGGCTATCGAGCGAGGCTGCAAAAAGCCGCTCAGGACTGCCTCGCCTTGACTGACGAGATGGTGTGGCGGCAGGTTCGCGTTGACCGCAAGCTACGCCTCTGGCTGCTCGCGAATGGACGCTGGACTGATCTTGATCACCTTCTCCAGCACGGCACGCTCTACGGGTCGATTCCCAAGACTGAGGTACGCGATGGGCGTCTGTACGCCGTCCCGGAGGACCTGCCTGGTGCTACCGCGGCTCCTGCGGAATGCCTCGAGCTGAGCGAGAGTCAGACGGCGCTTTCAGCCTGTGTGGAACGCGTCGCCTGGCCCGACGACCGGCTTGAGGTACATGGCTGGGCCTTTATTCGAGGGCTTGATCTGACCTCAGAGTCGCCGCAGCTAGCTGCCTGTCTGATCGAGCCGGGATCCGGCCTGGCATACCCGTGCGACGTGGCGCAGCTACACAAGGTCGCCGCCAACGACTGGTCAATGTTCCGCTACCAGGATGTGGCCGCTGGCGGCTTCATGATCAGCGTCGACACCGGGCGCATCGACCGCCATCTGGGTTACTGGCAGCTCCGGCTCACGGTTCGAGCGGGTGGCTTGGAACGGACCGGTCCCATTCTCGCCGTTGCGCCAGGCAGTAGGGGTCACTTGATGTGGGGCCGCAATCTGCGACGGGCCGATGAGACGACGCGAGTCGTGCCAAAGCTTGATTCGCAACTCGGCTTCGCTCTTCACGTCCGTGCGGAACAGGTTCAGGCGCGGATGCTTACCACGGACGGGGCGGGTAAGGCCGCGGGCTCACTGCGTCTCGTCGACTCAGAGCTCGGGAGTCTGGTATCTGTGGCCGCCACCAGCCCTCTCGGTCGCATCGCTGGAGACCTTGCCACGGCCGACCAAGATGGCGCGCAGCGCTTCGAGCTGGACCTGCCAGTTGGCTCCGGACATGGCGTGGTGTGGAACTTCAGAGCCATTGATGCCAACGGTCACAAGCATCGGATTTCCTGGCCGATTGAGGCGGAGCATGATCGTCAGATAGGTGGTGGCGCGGGGGATGCCTGCTGGCAGCGGTCCATTACCGGCTATTGCAATCTGATGACGGACTGGGTGGCAGCTGAGGCGCGGACGGTCACGGTAGCAGCGGAAGAGCTGAGCATTGATTTCGGGCTTATCGGACTTGACGCCTCCGACTGTGCAGGCGCGCGGCTGTCTGGCCGGTTCGCCGAGGTTCCAGTCCACCGCGTGGAAACAGCTGGCGATGGCGTACGGCTGGTATTTCCGATGCTCGCTAGCCGTTGGGGCGGCCCCGAGCTCCCGCTACCGACCGATGACTATCGACTCGAGCTTGCCTCAGACGCGCGTGTCCTCTGCTCCGACGGGTTAGCCGCACAGCTGCCCGACGAATTTTCCACACCCCACCACCATTGCCGGCTGGGACGCGACAGTCGAAGCCGCCTCGTGATCAACTTGACGGCGCCGCTTGCGGACGAGGAGCGCAGTCGGTTCGCCAGGGTGCGGCTGGCCACCTGGTATCAACAGTCGGCTTTCACTCCAGTCGAAAGTGTGCTCTTCCAGAGCTATCGAGGCGAATTTGCCACCGACAGTCAGCTTGCAATTCATGCCGAATTACGCAGCCGGCGACCCGACATGGAACTGCTGTGGGGTGTCGTGGACTGGTCGGTGGTCGTACCAGAGGGTGGTCGCGCACTGCTGATCGAAAGTCGCGAGTGGTACGCCGCCCTGGGGAGCAGCCGCTATCTCTGCCGGAACATCGAATTCGATCGGTACTTCCGGAAACGGCCGTACCAGCGCTATCTGCAGACGTTCCACGGCTACCCCTTCAAGTCAATGGGGACCTCACTCTGGCGGGTACAGGGGCGGCCCGAGTCGGTCATTGCCGCCGAATGCGCTCGACGCACCGAAGCCTGGGACGCGATTGTGGTGCCGGAGTCCTTCTGCATTGATCTCTACCGGCGCGAATACGGATTCATCGGCAATGCGCTGGTCACCGGCTATCCACGAAATGACGTTCTGCTGACTGCGGACACGGCCTCAGTCCGCTCTCGCGTGCTCGGCCAGTTGGGCATTGATGAGGATCGGATCGTCGTGTTGTACGCCCCGACATGGCGAGACACCGTGGCCACGGGCGCTTGGTCGGCGAAGTTCTTCGATGGTCTAGACCTCAAGGTGCTCGCAGAGCATCTTGGTGATCGCTATGCGGTGCTGTTGCGTGGTCACAACTACAACCTTCGGGAGGGACTCTCACACATCACTGGGAAAGTGTGGGACGTGTCGGCATACCCCGAGATCAACGACCTTTTACTGGCGGCCGATGTCGCAGTCCTGGACTATTCCTCCATCCGTTTCGACTGGCTGATTACCGGTAAGCCTGTGGTGTTCTTTGTGCCCGACCTGGAGGACTATCTGAGGTCGCGCAAGGTTTTGTTCGACTTTTCGCCGACCGCCCCTGGCCCGCTGCTAGCTACGACTGCAGAAGTTGCTGATGCGTTACTGGACCTCGGCTCGGTCGTCTCCGAGTACGCTGCCGCACGGGAATTGTTCAACAAGGAGTTCAACAGGCTTCACGACGGGCATGCGACAGAGCGAGTAATCGATGCGTTTTTCTAGCCCATCGGCGGCCAAGCGGGTCGTTGATGTCGTCCTTGACTGCCTCATCGTCTTGTTGGCGTTCGTCGGTGCCGTGCTGGCACTCGCCGGCTCGCGATGGGCACCACTGTGGGTGGTGATATCTGTGGTTGGGATGGCGGGTCAACTGGTCCAGAACGCCCTTGAGCGGACTGAAGACTGGAGCCCGCTTGGTCGATCGCTGGTGCTGCGGAGTACAGCGGTCGCCGCAACGGCGGTATGCCTGGCTACCTCTGTACCCGGTCGGCAGCAGGCTCTGGGTGCGGCGCTGGGGGCGGCAATCTTGGTCGGTTCCATCGTGATTGAGCCGTTTGTCGCTCGGTCAACCAGATTCCGGGTGCCAATTGCTACCCGGCTGCCGAACCTGCCTAGCCGGCGGCCATTGCCTGATCTTGGTCTGCTATCGGTGGCTGCCAGCGCAGTTGTCACGCTGGCGGGTCTGCTGCTCGCCGCTATCGGCGCATCGTCGTGGTGGTGGGTGGCAGTCAGCGTGGTCGCCGTTGCACCGGTGGTCGTGCTGGCCGCGGACGGTCGCGCGAAGATCGTCCTCGCTCGCCGGTTGCGAAGGCTGGTGCCCCGAGCCGTAGCGGCGTACGCGCCGGACTTCCTGGTCTACACCTCGCGTCCCGACGACGCGTCCTATCAGGTCATGATGTGGTTGCCCTATCTGCAACGCGCCGGACTGCGCTTCATCATCGTCGCGCGCAACGCTGTCCCAGCCGCCGCCCTTGTAGAGCTGACCGACGTGCCCGTCGTCGAAGCGCGGGGCATTGCTGATGTTGATGCGCTGGTGGTTCCATCACTGATGGCCGCTTTCTACGTCAACGCATCTTCCGGCAACGGGGCATTGGTTCGCTTCCAGCACCTCACCCACATCTATCTGGGGCACGGCGACTCCGACAAGCCGCCGTCGTACAACCCGACGCACGCGATGTACGACCAGATCTTTGCTGCTGGCCCCGCGGCGACCCGCCGGTACGCCGCTCACGGGGTACGGATCCCGGCTGAGAAGTTCACCATCGTCGGCAGGCCGCAGGTCGAAAACGTCAAGCAGAGTACGACTCCCATCGCCGATGTGCCGCAACCGACGGTGCTGTACGCCCCGACCTGGCGTGGCCACGTCGAGGAGACGATGTTGTACTCCTTGCTATCGGGCGAACGGATTGTGTCAGCCCTGCTGGCGCGTGGAGCGACGGTGATCTTCCGACCGCATCCGTTCAGCTACGACTTCGGCGAGGACGCGGCGGCGATCGAGCGGATCAACTCGCTGCTGGAGGCCGACCGGCGAAAGACTGGCCGGGCGCATCTATGGGGCGCCTCGGCAGAAAAAGACCGCAGCATCCTGGACTGCATCAATGACTCCGATGCCATGGTCTCCGACGTCTCGAGCGTGGTGTCGGACTATCTGTTTTCCGGGAAGCCGTTTGCGATGATCGCGATACCCGCGGAGCCGGCGGCGTTCGTCATGGAGTATCCGGTCGCCCGGGCGTCGTACGTCATTCGAGCCGATCTTGCGGATCTGGACGCACAGCTGGAGAAGATGCTGGGCCCGGACCCGCTGGCCGGTCAGAGGGCGGACATTCGCGCTGACTATCTGGGTGATTTCCCGGGAGACAACTACGCCTCGGCCTTTGTTGAGGCGGTACGTCACGTGTCGCGGAAGCCCATGGAGGATATGGAAGAAGACCAGCCTGAAGATGCCGGCGCTGAGCAGGTGAGTCGCGAGGAGGACGACCGGCCGCCTGAGGATGAGGACGGTGGCGCGCTGCCGGGGCGCAACTGGTCTAAGTACGCCCAACTTGCCGCCAGGGCGGGACTTGATCTTGCTGGCACCGCGATCGCGCTGGGCGCCTTGGCCGTGGCGCTTGTCCACGGACCCATGTGGGCGATCATCCTGCTCGCGGTGCTATCGGTCTGGGCAGCATTTCAGTCGGTGTCCAGCACGGTCCTCACGCCCTCGCGATGGTCGGCATTGCTCACAGAAGGTGATGCAACACGTGCCGTTCTTGTGGTGACACTGGCATTGACTGCCGATCATGCAGGCCAGCTGTCATGGCAAGTGGGCACAGCCTGCGCGTTGCTGCTGATGGCAATCGTTGTCGAACGAAGAATCCGAGCTGCATGGGGGAGTGCGACGCTTGGCCAGAACTTGCCTGATGCGCTTCGTGAGATCGCCGATTTCATCCCCCGAGGTGTGCTGCCAATCGTAGGTGGCGTAGTGATCATCATCGGATTCCTGCTGATCTTGGCAGCTGCTCCTTCGGTGATCCTGTTGGCACTGGTTTTGCTGATCTTCTTGTGCGCACTCGAGATCACTGTTCGAGCAGTGCGGCGGGAGACCGAGAACGAACGCGGCGAGCTCCGACTGCGGCCGGCCCTGGAGGCGTACCGTCCGGAATTTGTCGTGTACTTTGCCTCGACGGTGGGAGCGAACTACCAGGTGGGAATGTGGTTGCCCTACTTCGTTCGGATCGGCCGGCCGTTCATTATCGTCACCCGCACGGCGCCCATGCTGGCCCAAATCAGCAGGCTTTGTGAGGAACAGGGTGTCAAAGTGCCGCTGATCTACCGCCGGACGCTGCGCAGTCTTGAGGAGATCATCGTTGATTCGATGACGACGGCGTTCTACGTCAACAACGCCGCACGCAACACGCACCTTGTCGAGCGGCGGGAGCTGACCCACGTTTGGCTTAACCACGGAGACTCGGAGAAGCCGGCTTGCTTCAATCCGGTACATGCGATCTATGACTTGATCTTTGCGGCCGGCCAGGCTGGGATCGATCGATATGCCCGTCATGGCGTGAACATTCCGGTCGAGAAGTTCAAGATCGTTGGACGGCCTCAGGTGGAGTTGATCACTCCGGCGCACGGACCGATCGATACGATCAAGCAGCCCACAGTCCTGTATGCCCCCACCTGGCAGGGGCCGTTCGCCGACAGCCGGGTCTACTCATTGCCGGTCGGTCGTCAGATCGTGGAACAACTTCTTGCTCATGGCGCTCGGGTGATCTTCCGGGCTCACCCGTTCAACTACCGCTATCCCGATGCCCAGAAGATGATCTCCGACATTGGCGCAGTCCTTGATGCGGATCGTGAAGTGAGTGGTCGGGAGCACCTGTGGGGACCTGCAGCGGAGCAGGAGATGACCGTGGAAGACTGCTTCAACGCTTCTGACGCCATGGTCAGCGACGTGTCTGCCGTAGTGTCGGATTATCTGCATTCGGGCAAGCCGTTCGCCATGGTGTCGGTGGGTCGTACGCCTGAGCAGCTGTTGGTTGATGCGCCCGCCGCCAGAGCCGCGTACGTGATTCGCGACGATTTGTCGAACCTGCTGGAAGTCTGCGATGACCTGCTGGGGGCCGATCCGCTCGCGGCCGTACGGAATGAGACCAAGATCTATTATCTGGGAGACTTCCCGGACGAGAATTATGCAGATGGCTTCCTGTCTGCGGCGCGCCAGGTGATCGATGCTGGCAGGCGTACTCCGGTCGATGTGGCCCCTAGCCCGGTCGACAGGCAGAGCGCCCGAAGCGCGCAGATGCCTTAGGATGGCTCTCATGGTCCGGGTAGTGACCTACCGAAGAGCTGGCTGTCGGGGTCTTAGCCAGCCGCGCTGGAAGCGTAAAGCCAAGGAGTCGCACCCCATCGTCCGCCCGGACCCACCTCGTTCTTGATCTTGATCTGGTCTCGACTTCGTGATCTTGATTTGGCCCCTAGCGGGCGGCCTTCACTGAGGCTCGGCCTGAAGCATCTTTCTGAAGTACGTCGCCGAGTCTTGATAACCGAGCGCGCGGTAGAAAGAGGCTGCTCGCCTCGTTGCCAGGGCGAGGTAGGCGGCGCCGGCGGATGAGCTCCAACGCTCAGCGGCTTCCATGAGTTTGCGACCCACCCCGGTTGGTCTGGCTTGTTCGGCGACCATAATCTCTTCGACCCAGGCGACCGGACCGTTGGCAAGGAATGTGGCATGGCCGAATGCGAGTAGGTAGCCGATGACATCGTCTTGAGACCTCTCGGCGATGAGAGGAGCAGCGTGTCGGGCCTGGTAAGCAGGAGGTCGAACGAGGCGTCGAAGCAAGTTCTGTCGAGCACGAACGAGCTGGCGAAGTCACGCGCTAGCGGCCAGACGTTGTCGCGGTCCTTAATGTCAGCGGTTCTGATATAGACGAGCTTGCACACACATCGAGCATGTCAGGCACCTAGGGCTCGCGTCGTCGTGGATCCGGCGGGCCCTGCCGCACCGTCCCGGCGAGCGGCTAGCTCAGCTCGGGCAAGGAGTAGCGACCGGCATGCACTCGACTTTGTGAGCAGCGTGATCACTTAATGTTTGACTTGCTCCCGGCTTCTCGAGTGTGGCGCCGTCCTCGCCGAGGTCAAGGCCAAGCCCTGCGGGTGGCCTACTGCCAGCCTTGACCCCAGCTGCGGGCGGCGCACTCAAAAGCAACGCTGGGGCAGGGAGGGAATGGGTGATGGGTTTGTCGGCGGTGGATTGAGTAGTAGGTACGAATCTTGATCTCCGTTTTTCCTTATTTAATGGGGAATCGCTTGCTATCGAACAAATTTTCGAATACAATAGATGTATGCAACTCGGGGACCCAACCACAGACGAGCGTGATCAGCGCTCACCCTTGGATGAGGCCCTCGACGACGCTGAACAAGCCCTGACAACGATGATCAGCCTGCTGGAGGCCGGCAATCTGGACCCGCTAAGCAACGAGCAGACGATCAGCTGGTGGCAACGCTTCGAAACCTTCCGCAACAAACTGCCGCTGGTTGATCACGGCCTAATCACCCACGGCGAAGCCAGCGACCTTCCGCGGAAGTGCTGCTCCTCGACCATGATCCAGTTCTTGGTGCGAGTGCTGCAGCTCTCCCACGGTGAAGCCGCGGCCCGTGTCCACGCGGCGGCGGCACTCGGAGAGCGGACTTCGATGGTCGGCGAAGGACTGGAACCTTTGCTGCCGCAGCTGGCGGCACTCCAACGTGAAGGTGTTGTCTCGACGGAGAAGCTTTGCCGCTATCACCATACGCATTTTCTGCAAAAAGGGCTGGACCTGCCGGATCAACACCGACGGGTTACCGGAATGGATCCCCCCCGCTGGATCGATAGTGATCAACGCCCGCAAGTAAATGCTCGGATCCGGCGACAGC
>DATDKX010000065.1:0-5922 GCA_036519615.1 Propionibacteriaceae bacterium | reverse complement strand
GACTTGATCGACATCTTGGCCAAGCCGGAGCGGCAGCGCAAGATCATCAGCGACGAGCTCGCCGAGATCGTGGATAAGTACGGTGACGAGCGGCGTACCGAGATCATCGGCGCCGATGGCGATCTTTCGAACGAAGACTTGATTCCCGATTCCGACGTGGTCGTCACGATCACTCGCGGCGGCTATGCCAAGCGCACCAACACCGACCTTTACCGCCGGCAAAAGCGCGGCGGCAAGGGCGTACGCGGGGCAACGCTACGCACCGACGATGAGGTCGAGCACCTGTTCGTCACCACCAATCACCGCTGGATCTTGTTCTTCACCAACAAGGGGCGGGTGTATCGGGCCAAGGTGTGGCAGCTCCCAGAGGCCGGGCGGGACGCCAAGGGCGGGCATGTCGCCGGATTGCTGTCCTTCTTGCCTGATGAGGAGATCGCGCAAGTACTGGCCATTCGGGATTACTCGGCGGCTCCCTACCTCTTGCTCGCTACCAAACGCGGCCTAGTCAAGAAGACTGCACTACAGGCGTACGACTCACCCCGGCAGGCGGGCATCATCGCCGTCAACTTCCGCGACGAGGACGACGAGCTGATCGGAGCAGGACTATGCGGGCCGGATGACGAGGTGCTGTTGATCTCTCGGAAGGGTCTGGCAATTCGCTTCCCCGCAAACGATTCCGAGCTGCGGCCGATGGGCCGGGCAACGTCCGGTGTTAGTGGAATGAAGTTCCGGCGGGGTGATGAGCTGCTCTCGATGTCGATCATCCAGGCTGGCGCTACCGATGACGAGCGCTTCGTCTTCACAGTGACTGATGGCGGTTTCGCCAAGCGGACTCACGTCTCTGAATACCGCCAGCAGGGCCGCGGTGGCCTAGGGATCAAGGCCATGAAACTCAACGAGGATCGCGGTTCGTTGGTCGGGGGACTGGTGGTGACTGACAATGATGAAGTCATCGCCATCAAAGCAAGTGGTCAAATCACTCGCAGCGCTGTCGCCGAGGTTCCGGTCAAGGGGCGTGACACGATGGGAGTCAGGTTTGTCGGAGTAGGCGATAACGACTCGGTCGTCGTCATTGCGCTCAATCCTGAGACAACTGCAGAAGTAGTAGAGCTTGCAGGCGACACTGCTGCAGGTGATGATTCCAATTCGACCTCGAGCGTGGCTGAGGAGGATTCCTCGCTCGGGTCGGAAGCAGAACGGTGACCCGTGACCCCACACGGGTAACCGAAGGTTCGGGGGTCCAGGAGGATGACAGGTGAGTAAAGGCAACGCGGAGCAGCCATCCGCACGGCAGCCATCCGCAGAGGCGCCGAAAGGTCCTAGCTCCCCGAATCGCGTCGAGACGAGCCCTCAAGCCAGTCAAGGTGTCCAGGAGCATCCGCCGACGCGTGGCCCGGAGGACCAGTCCAATGGCAACGGTTCGGAGAATCGAACTGCTTCTGAGAAGCTGGCCAGCGCGCCACAGCAGCGGACAACTCAGGAGCCCACCCCGGCCGGGAAAGCCGGTCCAACCGGGAAGCCTCCTGACGATGTCCACAAGAACTCCAACGGCCAGAGCACGGACGACAGTAACCAGCCCGTGGCGGCCACCCCCGGAGGTCAAGCCGAAGCAGCGGCTCGCGGCAACGCCAGCCAGCAGTCACCATGGACAGCTGCCCATGCAGAGCACAGTGCCGGACGGAGTGCAGGAAGCCCTGCCAGTGGGCCCAGCCAGCCTAAACCGGCGCACGCGCCGTCGAGTCAGCAACGACCTCAATCGGAAGCCGGAGGCCACGCGGGCACCTCGGCCCCAGCCAAGCCGAGTGCCACGACATCACCGGCTGCAGCTGAACAGCCTGAGCAGAGTGCCGTTCCGGTGTGGGACCCGCCGCCGGCGCCGCACCCGAAGCAATCGTTTCTAGCCCGACTGGGGATCGGGAAGAAGCCCGCGCAGTCCGAGGATGAGTCAGGAGCTCCAGCGGTCGCACCGGAAGGTCCTGCTGCAACCGCGCCCGCGGTGCCGGCGCCAGCACAACCAAGTGGGGCCCAATCGGGTGGGCCACAATCAGGCGGGGCGACTGCAGCTATGGGTGCAGCAGCACCTCAGGCGCGTACGCCAGCCCAGCCGGCACCTCCTCCCCAGCCGAAACCTGCAGCGCAACCAACGCCGCAGGCCCCCGCCGGACAGCCGAGTGTGCCGCAGTCACAGGGTCGGATAGAGGACACCACTGGGCGTACGCCTCCCATCCCGGGCACTCCTAGACCGGGGCCGATCGCACCTTCAACAGGACCACAAGCTCGGATGCCGGGGGCACCAGCCCTCCCCGGTGCACCTGGACCGTTCCCGGTCCCGGCGCCAGTCCAAGCACTTAGGGATACTGCGACGGCGAGCAACCCGGCCGTCACTGCAGCAGCTTCACAGTCCGCCATCGAGGCGCATCACCCGGCTAAACCCAAGGTCGGGGTAGCCCGGCGGACCCGTAAGGCGCGGCTGCGGCTGTCGCGGCTTGACCCGTGGTCGGTGATGAAGACTTCGTTCCTGTTCTCGATCGCGGCCGGCATCATGCTCGTCGTTGCGGTGTACTCCGTATGGACGGTGCTAAGCACCTCCCACCTCTTCGACTCCATCAACGAGATAGTGCGCAGCGTTGTCTCGACGCCCGGCGACACCACGCCGTTCCGGATCCAGGAGTACATCAACACCCAGAAAGTCATGGGTGTGACGGCGTTGATCGCTTGCGTTGACGTTGTGATCTTCACGGCGCTGGCAACGCTCGGGTCGTTCCTGTACAACCTCGCGGCCACCATGCTCGGCGGCCTCGAGATCACCCTCGCCGAGGACTGACCCGCTCTCATAGCCCGTCCCTTGTCGGTAACCTACGTTCACGTAGTTGCGTACGCTCTGGACAGGTTGCAACCCATGCAGACCGTCAGGAACCAATGCAGAGCAAAGGGTCGCGGCGCTCTTCAGGGGTACGTCGGAAGAGATTTGGGGCGTTACTGGGGATCAGATAGCCTTGCGGGTTGTGCCCATCCGGGCGCTTCCTCAGCATGCGGGCCTATAGCTCAGTCGGTTAGAGCGCTGCCCTGATAAGGCAGAGGTCAGTGGTTCAAGTCCACTTAGGCCCACCAACAACAAATGTGCCCGGTTGTGAGGGAGACCGGTCCAGTCCGGGCGCCGACCCTCGCGCTCGGCAGCCGACGAAGAGAGCCTGTCACGATCGGAGGAGGGCCTCCGAGGCCGAGGTCGCCGCGAGCCGCTGGAGCCCGTCGGAGGCGGCGTCCTTGTAGGCCTCCGCGTACGTCGGCACGTTGAATGTCGTGTCGAGGAAGTACTCGATCGTGTCCCGGTGGTGGATCGCCGACTGCCCGATGTGGATGAGCTCGCTAGCCACCTCGCCTAGGATATGGGCGCCGATCAGGGTCCGGTCATCCCGGCGGAACACGAGCTTGACGAGCCCCTCGGTCGCCCCGGAGATGTTCCCGCGTGCGTTGGAGGAGAAGCGTCCACGCCCGATCTCGTAGTCGATGCCCTGCCGCGCCGCTTCCTGCTCAGTGAGCCCGACGCCGGCAACCTCGGGGATCGAGTAGACGCCGGTCGGGATGACCGCATCGACAGCTTCGCTGCCCGGGACGCCGAACGCGTCGCAGACCGCGATGCGTCCCTGCTCCATCGCCGCTGAGGCCAGCGCGGGAGGCCCGATGACGTCTCCGGCGGCGTAGATGCCCGCAGCGGTTGTCCGATAGCGGTCATCGACGACGATGCGGCCGCGGGAGTCGACCTCGACTCCGGCCTCCTCGAGCCCGAGTCCTTCGGTGTTACCCGAGCGTCCGGATGCGAACATCAGCCTCTCCGGGCGGACCTCGCTGCCATCGTCGAGGGCAACGACCAGCCCGTCGGAGTCACGCGTGACGCCGTCGATCCGTACGCCAAGACGGACATCCATGCCCATCGACTCGAAGATCCGGCGCAGGTCGCGGGAGAGCTCGGCGTCGACGTAGCCCAGCAAGCGGTCTGCTACATCGATCAGGGTGACCTTCGTGCCGAGCGCGGTGAAGATCGAAGCGTGCTCGCAGCCGATCGCGCCGGCGCCCACGATCACGACACTCGCAGGCGTGGACCCTATCTCGAGCACACGCTCGCAGTCGAAGACGTCCGGGTCCTCGAATGGGATCCCGGGCGGGTGGAACGGCCGGGACCCTGTCGCAATCAGCACAACTTCGCCGCGTAGCACCCTCCGGAAGCCGCGCGGTGTTTTGACGACCACGTGGCGGTCTGGCCGCAGCGTGGCGGTTCCCGCAACGAGCTCGACCTGGTTGCGGGCGACGTTCTCCCTGACCGCTTGGCTCATGGTCGCGCTGACGTCGTCGGTGCGCTGGCTGAGCTGGAAGTGGATCGCGGACGGCTCCAGCTGGACAGATACGCCGTAGATCTCGCGCTTCCGGAAGCCCGTCAGGTATAGCGCGGACTCCCGCAGGGTCTTGGTCGGGACCATGCCGAGGCTGGTGACGGCCACGCCACCGACCGACCGCTGGGAACGCTCGATGAGCGCGACGCGCTTGCCAACGTACGCCGCCTTGGCGGCGGCCTTCTCACCGGCGGGGCCGGAACCGATGACGATCAGGTCGAAGGGCTCGACGTCCGGCTCGAACTCCCGCGTCATCTCGTCAGCTTCTCGAGGCCCCGAGGCCATTGAGCAGGGCCGCCGCCTTGTCCGCGTCCCGACGAGCGCCGAGCCGCTCGAAGATCGCCAGCGCGTTGCCTACCTGGTCCAGGGCTGTCGCGGCGTCCGGCGTGTGCGCGAGGGCCGTCGCGAGCTCGAGCCGGATTCGACCGGCCATGATCGGCCGCTCCTCGGTGCCGAGGATGTCCAGCGCCTCCTTAAGAGCGGCCACTGCCCTCTCCCACTGCGCGCGGTACATCGAGATCCGGCCCTCGGACAGGCTCACCGCGGCTCGAAGCACCGGGCTCTCGGACGCCATCGCACACGCCTCCAGCCGCTCGAGCGCCAGCTCGGCACCCTCAGGATGGTCGCGTGCCAGCTCTACCTCGACGAGCAGCTCGAGCAGCCGCCCTGCGCGGAGTCGGTCGCCGACGAGATCGTGCAGTCCGCGGTTGAGTGCGGCGGCAGCCAGGTCCGGCTCATCGCGCAGCAGGTGGAGACGCGCCAGCTGCTCGCACACCTCAAAGTGGCCGGCGTACGGCGCGAGCAGGTCGGACACCTCATCGAGCCGTCCCTGCATCAGTCGAAGCCGGGCGAGCGCTCCCGCCGCGTCGGCCTGCTTGGACACTGCTCTGGTCGCGTTCGGACCGAAGGCGTGCAGGATCTCGATCTCTGCCTCGCTCCAGCGACCGGTATCGCAAAGCACCACGCCGTACGCCGTTCGACAGTGCGAGTGCAGGATCGGAAGCTTGTCCCCGCACGTCTGGTCGAGATGAATCCGGGCCGTCCGGGTCCAGTCCTCGGCGCGCTTGAGGTCACCGGTACGTTCACACGCCGAGAGCATCGCGCAGAAGATCGTGCCGCTTATCAGCGGTGACACCGTGCCAGCGACGATGGCCGCCATCGCCTGGTCGAGCTGGTCGAACCCGTTCACGATGCGGCCCTGGTTGATGAGCGCGAGTCCGCGGTCGGCGCGGGCCCGTGCCTCGAGGTCGGGGTCGCCGAACTCCAGGGCCAGCTCGAGCGCGACCACAGCGCTCTGCTCGAGGACGTGGGCATCGCGCACGTGACACGCGACGAGCGCAAGCGCGAGGTACCCGCGCTCGACGCAGCGCCCCGCTTGGTTCAGCAGCTCGCCGGCACGCCCGAGCCACTCACGCGACCCCGCCTCATCGAGGAACCCGTCGTACAGGGTGCTTGCGAGGTGCACTGCGGCACGTCCGGCACCGCGCAGGTCACCCGCCGACAGGTACCCGTGGTAGGCCAGCTCCCACAGCCG
>DATDKX010000064.1:0-5214 GCA_036519615.1 Propionibacteriaceae bacterium | reverse complement strand
CACCGCCGCCTCAGGCAGGTCGATGGAGAAGTTGGCGACCTTGCTCACGACGAGGAGCGAGATCTCTCCGGTGCGGAACGCCTCGAAGAGCGCCTCGCGCTGCTTCACCGTCGTCTCGCCCTTGATGACGGGTGCCTCGAGGCGCTCACCCAGGTCGTCCAGCTGGTCGATGTACTGCCCGATCACGAGCAGCTGTTCACCGGCGTGCTCGGCGACGAGCTGCTCCACCACGTGGGTCTTGGACTCGGACGTGGAGCACAGCCGGTATTTCACGTCCTGGTCGGCGACCGCGTACGTCATCCGTTCCGCCTCGGTGAGCGTCACCCGGACCTCGATACAGTCCGCCGGCGCGATGTAGCCCTGGGCCTCGATGTCCTTCCACGGCGCGTCATAGCGTTTCGGCCCGATAAGGGAGAACACGTCGCCCTCGCGACCGTCCTCACGGACCAGGGTGGCCGTCAGACCGAGGCGACGACGGGCCTGGAGTCCGGCGGTCATCCGAAAGACCGGCGCGGGCAACAGGTGCACCTCATCGTAAATGATCAAGCCCCAGTCTCGTGCGTCGAGCAGCTCGAGATGCGGATGGATGCCGCCGCGCTTGGTGGTGATCACCTGGTAGGTGGCAATAGTGATCGGCCGGATCTGCTTCTTCGCGCCGGAGTACTCGCCGATCTCATCGGCGGTCAAGGTGGTTCTCTTGATCAACTCATCGCGCCACTGCCGGGCCGCGACCGTGTTTGTAACCAAGATCAATGTCGTTGCGCTAGCGCGGGCCATCGCGGCACAGCCAACAATGGTCTTGCCGGCACCGCACGGCAGTACCACCACGCCGGATCCTCCATGCCAGAAGGAGTCGGCGGCCTGGCCCTGGTAGGGCCGCAGTGTCCAGCCGCGCTGATTGAGGCCGATCGCATGCGCCTCTCCGTCGACATAACCGGCCAGATCTTCGGCGGGCCAGCCAAGCTTCAGCAGCACCTGCTTCAGATGTCCGCGTTCGGAGGGGTGGACGACCACGGTGTCTTCGTCGATGCGGTTCCCAAGCAGTCCCTTGATCTTGGTGCTGCGTAGCACCTCAGTAAGCACCGCCCGATCGCTGCTGACCAAGATCAACCCATGCGTCGGGTGTTTCTCGATCCGCAGCCGGCCATAGCGATCCATCGTCTCGGCGACGTCGACGAGCAGCGCGTTCGGCACCGGATAGCGGCTGAAGGTCAGCAGCGTGTCGACCACTTGTTCGGCGTCATGGCCCGCCGCGCGGGCGTTCCACAGGCCTAGCGGCGTCAGTCGGTAGGTGTGGATGTGCTCCGGCGCTCGTTCCAGCTCCGCGAACGGCGCGATCGCGATGCGACAGGCATCGGCCGCTGGATGATCAATTTCGAGGAGCAGCGTACGGTCGGACTGCACCACCAGCGGACCCGGGCCGTCGAACGGTGCCGCCATCAGCGAGGCTCGGCTTCGGCCGTGGATTCTTGATCAGTATGCGTACGACTCGACGACTCCGATGACTCTGCACCGGGCTGACTCGGTTTGGACGATTGGCCGTCCGGTGTCGGCGAGTCGGACGGCTCTGGAGTCGGGGTATCGGTCGGTTCAGGTGAAGGCCGGGTAATTACCAGCGTGGGTGAGCTGCGACTTTGATTACCGGCGGCGTCAACCGCCCGGATCTGTACGACGTGCTGGCCGCTGTCAACGTTGAACCAGCGCAGCCGCGCCCTGGTTTCCGCCGTGGTCGCTACCACAAAGCCGTCGAGCCAGACTCGGTAGCCGATCACCCCGACATTGTCGCTGGCCGCGGGCCAGCTCACCATGAGCCGTTGTGGCGTGACCTTCGACGGCTCGATGTCGGCGACCGGCTGGGGAGGTTCGGAGTCCTTGCCGGCTTTGGGTTCTTCGGTTTTGGCCTTACGTGAGGAGCGATCATCGCCATTGTCTGAGCTGTCGTCGGTGCGTGACGCCGCTGGTTGCGAGGATTGGGCACCTGAAGCCGTCTTTGCTGCGTCTTCGTCATCTGCTGGGACTCCGTCATCTGTTGGGGCCCGGTCGCTCGTGCTCGAGGCGGATCCTTGTGGCTTGGCCGGCCGAATTCCCACTGCGCTGTTCGTCGGCTCCTCATTCGTTCTGGAATGCCTGATCTGCTCCGGCGATCGCGCGATGGCAGGCACCAGATACAGGGATCCCACACCAAGAGCGCACACGCCAAAGACGATCATTCGCCTGATCGTGACGGCATGCACCCGCTCATTCTAGGGACTTGGCTAAGGCTCGGGGCTGGTTAGCCGGACCCGCGCGTTCGCCTCTCGCAGCAGTCCGCTGCGGGGAGACCCGGTGACGGCGCTCGTGGGCTAGTAATGCCTCAGCCACCTGACCGGCCGTCGCTATGGTCATCGGTGCCCTCAGCTGCCTCGGGGCTCGCCGAGCAGGAGGCGTGACAATCAGCTCACCAGTACTGTTCTCGACGGCTGGCGAATGCCCAAGCTCTTGGAGCAGCGGCACAATCTCCTGCTCGTCAACAGCAGCCACGACTACGCCGGGCCCGACCGTGCGAAGCCCAAGGCTGGCCGCCGCGGGATGAGCAAGCAGCGCCGCTGCTTGCGCCTGATCAGCCATGCGTATGTAGCAACCGGCTGGGCCGACCCGAATGCTTCCGTGGCGTCTGCCGACATCATCGATCACGTAGACCAGCGGCTGCGGCACGCCAGTTGTGGAGTGCCGCTCCAGCCACTGCTGCACTTCGGCGGCCGACCAGCCCTGGTCGAAAGCCCGGCGCAGCGACGTGGCACTGAACCGATAGACACCTGCCCCGCCACGCGACTCCTGATCAGCCAACATCTGTAGCTCGGCGGCGACGGTGTGCTCCAGTGGCCCCGGGGTCACCGCCGTCAAATCGTTCTGGATGACAAATCGCTCGACCGGGGCCGGAAATAGTTCGACCAGCGCAACCGGCATCGGCTGATCCGGCTGAAGTGGAATTCTGGCGTACGACGACACCGCGCCGAGTGCCGTCATCCCCAGCCACGTTGCCTCTCGCCATGTCCACTGCGCCAACTGCTTTGCCTTCACCGGACCCTGAACCAGCCTGGGCCGCTGCCAGCCGACGGCCTGTGCCAATTGATCGAGGTCGAGCACGGTTCCCGTCGGCGCCTCGACAATGAGCTGGAGGATGGTTCTGCGGAGACTTGCGGCAGTGCGGGCGTACGCCTCCTGACCGAGCGTATGACTGCCGCCTTCGAGCGATCGGGCGAAGAAACGGTCGGCTGCGAGCCATGCTTCCGAGACCAGCCGCCAGCGATGTGCGGCATCGTCACCAAGCCATTGGTCGTAATCGTGGGTAGGCAGCAGGATTCCGGTGCTCGACGGAGCGACGAGCTGGGCGGCGGCGGCGCACTCAACCATGAACGCGGCGTGAGCAAAGTCCGCGCCCAAACGCCGAGCCAGGGCGGTCACATCCCGGTTCGATAGTCCGCCACTGCGAAGCAGCTTGTGTGGCTCAGCCTCGAGGCGATGCGCGAGCAGCTCGATGTCATGCAGCACTGCGAACGCAGCACCAGCTGCAGCCCGATCAACAAGATCAGAGTCACGATGATCACCGGTGAGTTCCGGGGGCTCGGTGGCTATCCGCTCGGCGGTGAATCGTCCGGCCCGCAGCCGCCATGCCACCTCTCGCGGAATGATCACGGTCTCCGAATCCAGCGGACGCAGCAGCTGCTGACTGAGCAGACGTTCTATCGGTGAGCGGGCCGATGCGACGCTCACGGGGCGGTCGGCGTAGCGCACAGCGCCGGTCGGCGACCACAGAAGGCGCTCGAGCACAACCCGGGCCTCGGTGCCGCAGGCGGCTATTGCCGCATCGATCTGCCCATCCGACATCGGGCGGGCCGACGGGGGAGCGAGGCCACCCGGATAGGGTTCGAATGCCTCTCGCACCGGCCGTACCAGGTGCAGCTGCTGATCTTCACCCCACAGCAGTGCATCCTCGCGAAGCCGCTGTACAGCCGTCGTGATCTGGTACGGGTGCTGCCCAAGCATTGTCTGAAGTTCGCGGATTGAAGTTGGGTCAGGCAAGGCGGCTAGAGCTTCGGCGACGGTTCGCAGCCAGATATTGAGCTTATCGATGGCTCGGTTGATCGAGGCCGAGGTCGCAGCCCGACTCCCCAGCTCCGCGATGTCTTCGGGAATGGGATCGAGAAGATCTGGACGTAAGGCGAGCAATCTGGCCAGCTCCTCGGCCGACATCGCGCGCAGGGCCTCGGTCAAGGTACGGGGCCGCTGTGACTCACTCAGCGCCGTCACCCTGCGTTACCTCCAGGGTGATTGATAGGTAGGCGGAGTTGGCGCCTCGGACTTGAGCCGGCGATAAATCGTGACCAGCATGCCGACCAGCAGGACCCAGCTGATCAGCAGCCCCCATTGGCCGACGAATCGCCACCAGTCGCCGAATCCGGTATCGACGATGAGGGTCCCGAGGAGGCCCATGATGGCTAGCACGACAATGGCGAAAATGTGGGCCCTGCGGACTTCTGCAGCGGCGACCTTGACCCGTCCTGCCAGGCCAACACTGATACACAGCAGTATCGGTGAGAGCACGTAGACCAGGCCGCCGATGATCAGACACATGCAGAGGCCGGGCGTCGCGGCATCGATGACGCTTCTGGCCGTGACGGTCGTCGGCGGTGCCGGCTGTTGACGGTACGGCGGTTGGCTAAACCAGCCAGGCGTGCCAGGCGTCGGGAACGGAGCTGGTCCAAGGTTCGCCCCATGGCGAACGACTATCGGTCGATCAGGTGGCGGGTAGCGAGTGCCTGCTGCTAGGGGAAGGCTGCCGGGAGCCGTCGACGAGATCGGCTGGACCGCGGGCGGAGCCCAGTGCACTGCGCCCCACGCTGAGTCGGACGTCATGGTGCTGGTAGCCACAGCGAACGGTTTCTGCGGGTCCCGCGGCTCCTCACGCTGCATTGGGACCAGGGTGGAGAGCGAAGCTACCGGAGCAGATGGATTATCGAAGACCGGTCGACTCTTGGGAGCCCATGCTGCCACTTGTGTATAGGGCAGAGCGGTGTCCAGCGGTGGGGCATCGGGAGTCTGGAAGTCCGCGGGACGCTCGATGGGTGCGTACTCCGGCCCGTCCTCCCAAGTTGCCATGCAGTCATCGTAGACGCGACGCTGGCTCCTCTAACGCTCGCAGAATATGCCGCAGCTCAGGTGGGGATTTTGAGG
>DATDKX010000063.1:0-2840 GCA_036519615.1 Propionibacteriaceae bacterium | reverse complement strand
GCGCGCAAAAGCCCGGCTGCCAATTAAGACAGCCGGGCGAACGCAACTATAAACTTCGATGAATTGACCGTGATTGTGCGGTATTTATGCAAGACACTGTATCCGGGCGAATACGGCATCGCCGGTTATGTTCGGAGGCAGCGGCCTAGGCTCGCCCACCTTCTTTGGGCAGCGGCGGGTCCCGCCGTACCACCAATCGCAATATCGTGTGGCAGACCGGACTGTGTTTCGGCATGGAATAAGGACCCCGTATTCGGGGTGATCGGCATCCAATCGGGACCCCGGGACAAGGGTCCACAGTGGCTTCCATCAAGTCATGGAAGCCGAGGTTGGGATGCTGGTGGTGGAGACGATTGCGAAGATCCGTCGCGCCTATTTTGTTCATGGTCAGCCGATCAAGGCGATCTGCCGGGAGCTTGGCGTATCGCGCAAGGTGGTCCGCAAGGTCATCCGTTCTGAGGCGACGGAGTTCCGGTACGAGCGAGAGACGCAGCCGCTTCCGAAGATGGGTCCGTGGAGTGCCGAGCTTGACCGGTTGCTGGCGGCGAATGAGAGCAAGGCGACGCGAGAACGGCTGACGCTGATCCGATTGTTCGAAGAGCTTCGCGGCCTGGGCTATGCCGGCGGCTACGATGCGGTTCGTCGCTATGCGCGGCGGTGGAGCCGGGAGCGTGGCGCCTCGACCACCTCAGCCTATGTGCCGCTGAGCTTTGCGCCCGGAGAAGCCTACCAGTTTGACTGGAGCCACGAAGTGGTCCTGCTAAGCGGGGTCACGGTGGTTGTGAAGGCGGCGCACGTCCGGCTTTGCCACAGTCGGATGCTGTTCGTTCGGGCCTATCCGCGCGAGACGCAGGAGATGGTGTTTGACGCCCACGACCGGGCGTTCGCGCTGTTCAAGGGAGCCTGCCGGCGCGGCATCTACGACAACATGAAGACGGCGGTGGAGACGATCTTTGTCGGCAAGGGCCGCCTCTACAATCGCCGCTTCCTGCAGATGTGCAGCCATTATCTGGTCGATCCGGTTGCTTGCACGCCGGCGTCGGGCTGGGAGAAGGGTCAGGTCGAGAACCAGGTCGGGCTGATCCGCGAACGGTTCTTCACCCCGCGGCTGCGCTTCAAGACGTTGGACGAGTTGAACGGCTGGTTACTCGATAAATGTATCGCCTACGCCAAGGCGCATCGGCATCCAGAGTTCGCCGACCGGACCGTCTGGGAAGTCTTCGAGGCCGAGCGACCCAATCTCGTGCCTTATGCGGGGCGGTTCGACGGCTTCCATGCCGTCCCGGCCTCGGTCTCCAAGACCTGTCTGGTGCGCTTCGACAACAACAAATACTCGGTGGCGGCCAGCGCGGTCGGGCGGCCCATTGAGGTCCAAGCTTATGCGGACCGCATCGTGATCCGCCAGGACGGCCGGATCGTTGCCGAACATCCGCGATCATTTGGCCGTGGCGCGACGGTTTACGACCCATGGCACTATGTGCCGGTGCTGGTGCGCAAGCCCGGTGCCTTGCGTAATGGCGCTCCCTTCAAGGACTGGATATTGCCAGCGGCGATTGAGCGTGTACGGCGCAAGCTCGCCGGTGCTGACGATGGCAATCGACAGATGGTCGACATCCTTAATGCGGTGCTGACAGACGGACTGCCAGCAGTTGAGGCCGCCTGCGCCGAGGCGGTCACTCACGGCGTCCATTCCGCAGATGTCGTGCTCAACATCCTGGCTCGGCAACGTGAGCCGGCGCCACCAGCCAACATCATGACGCCGGCCGCCCTGACGCTTCGCCATGCGCCGATCGCCGATTGTGCCCGCTACGACAACCTCCGGAGGACCAACTGATGGAACGAACCCAAATCTTCGATCTCATGGGCGAGCTCAAGCTCTACGGAATGAAGACCGCCTTCGATGAGATCATGGCGACCGCCATTAAGCGCCAGCATGAACCTCAGCGCATCGTCGGTGATCTGCTCACGGCCGAGATCAGCGAGAAGCAGGCGAGATCGATCAAGTACCAGCTCACGATTGCCAAGCTTCCACTCGCCAAGGACATCGAAGACTTCCGGTTCGACGGCACGCCGATCAACCAAACCCTCGTCAATGATCTCGCTGGCGGCGGCTTCATCGCCCAGCAACGCAATGTCGTGTTGGTCGGGGGAACCGGGACTGGCAAGACCCATCTGGCCATCGCCATCGCGAGAAGCTGTATCCGCGATGGCACCAGAGGGCGCTTCTACAACGTCGTCGACCTCGTCAACCGGCTCGAGAGCGAGACCCGAAACGGTCGGCAAGGCCGGCTCGCCGAACATCTGACCCGCATGGACTTCATCGTTCTCGACGAGCTGGGCTATTTGCCGTTCGCACAATCCGGCGGTCAGCTCCTGTTCCACCTCATCAGCCGGCTTTACGAGCGAACCTCCGTCATCGTCACTACCAATCTGGCATTCGGCGAATGGCCAAGCGTGTTCGGCGACGCCAAGATGACCACTGCGTTGCTCGACCGCCTGACTCATCACTGCGACATCGTCGAGACCGGCAACGACAGCTGGCGTTTTAAAAGCCGCGACGACGATCAAACAACCCGCGCTCGCGCCGTCTCCGCAACCCCGGCCAGCTCCGACGCCGCGAGCGCTACGATCAAGACTCGCCGATCAAAGGGGTCCCCTTTGGATGCCGATCGGGGGTCCCATTCCAATGCCGATTGACATTCCTGGCCAACGATGCCCTGAGCCGCGGCGCGGCCATCGCGTTCTACGCCGCGACCTCATTGGCACCCGTGCTTCTGATCGTGGTGGCGATTGCGGGCTTGGCCTTCGGGCAGGATGCCGCCCGCGAGGCGATCAGCGAT
>DATDKX010000062.1:0-7585 GCA_036519615.1 Propionibacteriaceae bacterium | reverse complement strand
GGCGAGCTCGCGGTCGCCGGCCTGCTTCGTCTCCGTTACCAGCTGGCGGCGCCGCTCGATGAAGTCATCGGGGGAGACGCCGTAGAGCTCGTCGGCAGCGGTATCGAGATCCACGGGACGCGCTTAAGAGGTCAGGTCCATGGTGTGGGCGCGAAGTTGATGATTGCATTGTCGATCAGCCGCGTGCCGCCGACGCGGGCCGCGACGACGAACGTGGCCGGTCCGACATGATCATCTGACACGTCCGTAAACGTTGCGGGGTTGACGATGGTCGCGTAATCGAGCTCGAAGCAGGGCTCGGCCTCAGCTCGGTCCAGCACCTCGTACGCCGCAGCTCGGGCGGACGAAACTGAGCTTTGTGTTGCCGCCTTCTCCAAGGCGGCGGAGAGGCTACGTGCGACAGCACGCTCATTGGCAGTCAGAAAGACATTGCGGCTGGAGAGGGCGAGCCCATCGGACTCGCGGACAATGGGAGCGCCGACGATCTCGATGGGGATGTTCAGATCGGCCACCATTCGCTGGATACAGGCCAGCTGCTGCGCGTCTTTCTCGCCGAATACCGCCAGCTGCGGCCGGATGATGTTGAACAACTTCAGGACGACGGTGAGCACTCCATTGAAATGGCCGGGTCTCGAGTGCCCTTCCAGCACCGATCCCAGGGCGCCGGCGTCGACGGTAACCTGCCGCGCCGGCGGGTAAAGGTCGGTGACGCTCGGCACGAGAACGACATCAACGCCATCCGCCTCGCAGACCTCAAGATCATCCTCGAGGGGCCGCGGATAACGCGCATAGTCCTCGCCGGGCCCAAACTGCAGCGGATTGACGAAAATGCTGACCCCGACCACATCGCCAAGTGATCTTGCCAACTTGATCAGCGAACGATGGCCCTCATGCAAGGCACCCATCGTAGGAACGAAAGCTAGCCGGGGGGCAGCCGGCATATCGAGAGTACGGCGAAAATCCGCGTACTCGGCGACGCTATTGGCGATCTTCATGACTTGGCCTCAGTGATAGGGATCGTCGAAGCAAATGTGTGTTGTTCGTCCGGGAAGACACCCATTCTCACCTCATCGACATACGCCGCGGCGGCATCGCCGATGATCTTTGCCAAATTGGCATACTGCTTGACAAAGCGCTGCATTCTGCCGCGTCTGAGTCCCATCATGTCCTGCCACACCAGCACCTGGGCGTCGCAGCCTGGGCCGGCCCCGATGCCCACAGTCGGAATCTCCAGCTCGGCGGTCACCTGGCGCGCCAGGTCGCCGGGGACCATCTCCAACACCACTCCGAAGGCTCCAGCCTCTGCGACGGCATGGGCGTCGTCCAGAAGTCGCTTTGCGTCATCACCGCGGCCCTGCACTCGATAGCCGCCGAGCTGATGCTCGCTCTGTGGTGTAAAGCCGATATGACCCATAACAGGGACGCCGGCGTCGGTCACTTTGCGGATTTGCGCTGCAACGCGCAACCCGCCCTCGAACTTCACGGCATGACAGCCGCCCTCCTTCATAAACCGGATGGAGGTCTCCAGAGCTTGCGACGGGCCGTCCTCGTACGAACCGAACGGCAGATCGCCGATAACGAAGGCTCGCTTGGTGGATTTGACCACCGCGCGGACTAGTGGCAACAGCTCATCGACAGTGACCGGCAAGGTGGTGTCGTACGCATAAACGTTGTTCGCAGCGGAGTCGCCGACCAGCAGTGCCCAGACCCCCGCCTCGTCGAACAGCTCGGCGGTGTATTGGTCATAGCTGGTTAGCATTGCCCAGCGCTCATGTTGGCGCTTGGCGTTGTAGAAGTCGGTAACGCGGATCCTGCGCACCGGGGCCGCCGCTCCCAGGCGGCCTGACTCTGGAGGAGGACTGGTTTGGGTCACAGCGACAGCCTCACTCTGAAGAAACTAACGCATGGCCATGCACCGTGGGCCGCGTCCCGAAGAAGGGCGCGGCTGGCCTCTCGGGATCATGGCGCCTGGCTGGCTACAGGCGTGAAAGAACCAGTGATGATCGGGTGCGGGAGACGCCCGGATGGTTGCGGATAATGCCGAGGACCTTCTCAAAATGGCTCGTATCGGACGCGCGTACGCGCAGGATGCCGTCTGCCTCGCCGGTCACCGTGTACGCCTCAGCAACTTCAGGGATGCTGCTGACCATCTCCCGCATCCGGTCCGGTGGCACCCGGCCCTCGCAGTAGATCTCGACAAAGGCCTCGATCGTCCAGCCCAGCGCAGCAGGCTCGACTTCGGCTGTAAAGCGCCGGATCACACCGCTAAGACGGAGCCGATCCACCCGTCTTTTCGTTGCTGCGGTCGAGAGGCCCACATGATGCCCGAGCATCGCAAAGCTCTCGCGACCGTGGTCTGTCAGCCGCGCAAGGATCTTGTGATCAATTTCATCAAGACGCAATACAGTCTCCTCGCTTTCGTTGATCACACTATCGGACTTGCGCCTCTTGGGACCCTACCCTTCAAGGGTGACAACTACAGTGCTGAACCACATTGGGCACCCTGTACGGCGTGCGCGGCTTCGGCACTATCTCATGTGTCCACCGACGTACTTCGATGTGACCTATTCCATTAATCCTTGGATGGATCCCAGCCGCCACGTGGACTGTGTTCTGGCGATTCGGCAATGGTGGGGGCTTGTCGACGCCTATTGCGACACGGGTCATCGCGTCGACCTCTTAGAGCCGCTGCCGGGAGTGCCAGACATGGTCTTCGCCGCAAATGGCGCCACGGTGGTGGCTGGCCGCGCTCTCTCTGCCCGATTCGCCAATCCGCAGCGTGAGGCAGAGGTTGCGGTGCACACGGCATGGCATCAGCACAACGGCATCCTGTACGGCGGCGGTGAGGTGCAACAACCGCTTGCCGTCAACGAGGCTGAGGGTGATTTCGCCGTGCTGTCAAAGAGAATCCTTGCTGGCCATGGATTCCGTAGCACTCTTGACGCTCATCGCGAGCTGGCCACGCTGACGGGTCGGGAGGTGATCAGCCTCGAGCTAGTTGATCCGCGGCTATTCCATCTTGATCTTGCTTTGACCGTCCTGGATGACGTCCGTGACCATATCGCCTACTACCCTGAGGCCTTCAGCCAAGACAGCCGTCAGTTGCTTCGGGAGCTGTTTCCCGATGCCCTGATTGCGGACCAGCATGATGCGTACGCCTTTGGACTGAATGCGGTCAGCGATGGGCTGCACGTGTTCATTTCCTCGGGCGCGCGGCAGCTGCGCGAGGAGCTGGCGGCCACTGGATACTGGCCGATTTCGGTGGATTTCAGCGAACTGATCAAGGGCGGCGGGAGCGTGAAGTGTTGTACTCAGGAAATCCGGCCGGCACCGATCGCCATACGCGCGGCCGCTTCGCTGAGCGATGACGTTTCCAGTCTTGTCTCGGAGAACGCAGCACCACGCCCGGCCCACCACACGACCGCCCATTACCCGACCGCCCATTACCCGACCGCAGGAGCATCATCGTGACCACCATGGACGACACCCTGACGCGCGCCAGTCAGCTGCTGCGGATCGAGGATGAGCACGTCGCTCATAACTACCATCCGCTCGATGTGGTGGCCTCAGGTGGCTGGGGAGCGGTGGTCACTGACACCGAGGGCGTCGAGTACCTGGATTTCCTAGCGGCGTACTCGGCCAACAACTTCGGCCACCGGCATCCGGCGCTGGTCGCCGCCGCCAAGGAGCAGCTCGATCGACTGACGCTGACCTCGCGTGCCTTTCACCATGATCAATTGGCGCCGTTTGCCGACGGCTTGGCAACCTTGATCGGCAAGGACATGGTGTTGCCAATGAATACCGGCGCCGAGGCTGTGGAGTCTGCGATCAAGGTCGCCCGTAAGTGGGGATACGAGGTCAAAGGCGTGCCAGACGGTCGCGCTTTGATCATCGTTGCTGCCGGCAATTTTCATGGCCGCACCACGACGATCATCAGCTTCTCCGACGACCCGCTGGCACATGATCATTTCGGACCGTACACTCCGGGCTTCCTGATGGTCCCGTACGGTGATCTTGAGGCGCTTCGCGATGCGATCACCGACGACGTTGTGGCAGTACTGCTAGAGCCGATTCAGGGTGAATCGGGGGTGCGGATCCCGCCGCCCGGCTATCTGGCGGGCGTGCGTGAGCTGACCAGCAAGCATCGAGTGCTGTTTATTGCGGACGAAATCCAGTCCGGCCTCGGCCGCACCGGCCGTACGCTCGCCTGCGACCACGAAAACGTCAGCGCCGATGTCGTGCTGCTGGGCAAGGCGCTCGGTGGTGGCATCGTGCCGGTATCCGCGGTCGTTGCTGATCATGAGGTGCTAGGCGTGCTGCAGCCCGGCCAGCATGGCAGCACCTTCGGAGGCAACCCACTCGCCTGCGCCATCGGCCTGGCCGTCGTACGACTGCTCGAGACTGGTGAATATCAGGAGCGCGCGGCCAAGCTCGGCATACGGCTTCGGGAGCGGCTGAACCGCATGATCGGCCACGGTGTGGTATCGGTCCGCTCGCGAGGTCTGTGGGCAGGTGTGGACATCGATCCCCGACTTGGTAACGGTCGTGATGTGTGTGAGGCGTTGGCCCGGCGGCATGTGTTGGCCAAGGACACGCACGGCTCGACCATCCGCATAGCACCGCCTTTGGTGATCAGCGAAAGCCAGCTCGATCACGGCCTCGACCAGCTTGAGCTCGCATTGGCCGACTTGTCAGAACCTGGTTGACCTATAGCTGAACCAGGTTCTGACGAGTCGGAATTCCTCGTCCGCCAGGATGGAGCCATGACGGCACAGGATCCGGATGAGGATGTGCGGCGGTTGTCGGGGGAAGCCCTTCGGGAGGGCGACGCGACGGGCTGGTTCGAGCGGCTGTACGCCGAGGCGGCCGACGGGCAAGCCGTCGTTCCGTGGGATCGCCGAGCACCACATCCGCTCTTGGTGGAGTGGATCGAACAGCGTCCCGCCTTGTGTGGAAGCCGCACGTTGGTGGTGGGCTCAGGTCTGGGAGACGATGCGGCCTACCTTGCGGCCCAGGGATATCGCGTCATCGCCTTTGACATCTCACAGTCCGCGATTGAGGCTGCGCGACGACGCTTTCCAACGAGCCCAGTCGACTTCCGAGTAGCGGATCTGTTGAACCCGCCGGCCGAATGGCGCGAGCACTTCGACCTGGTGGTGGAGACCTACACCACCCAATCCCTCCCCGTACGGCTACGCCCGACGGTCGTGCTGCATGTCGGCCGCTTCGTCGCGCCGGGCGGCACGTTGCTGGCCTTGGCGGTCGCCCGCGACGCTGACGAGCAGGTCGACGGGCCGCCCTGGCCGCTTACCCGCGTTGACATTGAATCCTTTGCCGTCGAGGGTCTGGAGACGGTCAGTGTGGAGGAGATTCGCGACCCGCCTGAGACCCATCGTTGGCGGGCGGTGTTTAGCCGCTCTTCGGCGTGAACCACTCCGCGCAATGAGCACCGTTAATGGGTGGACCCCTTAGGGTTGGCGGGAAGCAAACACGGCAGCGAGCGAAGCAATCCAATAGGAGCAGTTGACGTGGCCAGCAAGACCGTGATCACCTTCGGCACATTCGACGTATTCCACGTCGGCCATGTACGTGTGCTCAACCGCTCGGCCGCTCTCGGCGACCGGCTCGTGGTAGGTGTCTCATCAGACAAGCTCAACCTTGCGAAGAAGGGTCGCAACCCGGTCTTCACCCAGGAGGAGCGTCTGGAGATCGTGGCCAATGTCAAGGCTGTCGATGAGGTCTTCGTCGAAGAGAGCCTCGAACAAAAGCGTGAGTACGTCCTGGAGCATCAGGCCGACATATTGGTCATGGGCGACGATTGGCAGGGCAAGTTCGACTTCCTCAACGACATCTGTCACGTGGTATATCTGCCGCGTACGCCGTCGGTCTCCACGACCGCGATTATCGAGCACATCGTCGGCAACTCCTGATCCGTGGCGCTGCCCCAGAACGATGTTTAGCTGCCGCGCCGCGGGGTTTTAACACGGTTGAGAGCAGCGAGTACAGGGTGAGGAATCGATATGACAGATCAACCGGCTGCGGACGTCGGCGATGACGTCGACCCGACGGACGGTCGTAACGAGACCCTGAACAAACGGATGGACCGGAACTGGAACGAGATCCTGCAAGAGCTGCGTGTAACACAGACCGGCACCCAGATCTTCACTGGCTTCTTGCTCACCATTGCGTTTCAGACACGGTTCAGTGAGCTGACCACCTTTCAGGTCCGGGTCTATCTCATCCTCGTCACTGCTGCGGTCCTCACCACCGCATTGGGACTTGCGCCGGTCAACTTGCATCGTGGCCTGTTCCGCAAGGGCGCAAAGATGACCATCGTGCAAACGGCTCATATCATCATGCGAATTACCCTGGCTGGCGTCGCGATCATGCTGATCGGGACAATGCTATTGATCTTCGATCTGGTGATGGGCCGACAAGCCGCGCTCATTGTCGCTGGCGTGACGCTGCTTGTGGTGATCATCATCGCAGTACTGCCGGTACTCCTTCGATCCAACCGGCAGCCCGCTCAATCACAAGACAGTCTGACCAAGATCAGTTAAAGGAGACGATCATGCCGGGCAAAAAGAAGCCGGGCCCCAGTGTCAAGGACTCAAAGGTCTACGAGGACGTCCGAGAGCAGGGCGGGTCGAAGGAGAAGGCCGCTCGAATCGCCAATGCAGCGGCAGCACGCGGCCGGTCCTCGGTTGGCAAAAAGGGCGGCAAGTCTGGCTCGTACGACGACTGGAAGGTCGAAGACTTGCGCAAGCGGGCCAAGGAGCTTGGCCTGTCGGGCTACTCAGGCAAGAAGAAGTCAGACCTGGTCTCCATGCTGCGAAATCACTGATTAGCTGCACTCGTAGCCGTGGCTGATTGGAGGCGAACTCGGTGGGGGTCTGGACGCGGGTAGCCGGCCTCGTCGGATCCTTGATCCTGCTTTGCGGCTGCAGCCAGCAGTCCTCGGCAACAGATGATCTCATCCATGCGCTGACCGAGACGCACAGCGCCATTGCGAGCAGCATTCTTGCTATCGAGCTATACAACCAGCAGCGATCGACGCGAGCCGTCACGGAGACGGTGCTTGGTGACATGGCGAAGCAGGCCGCGGATGCCGAGAGCGCATTAGAGCCAGTTAGCGTCGATAGCGAGCAGATCGAGTCCGATCGCGATGCGGCATTGGCTGCCATCCATGCTGGCGTTGCGGCATTGCTGACTAGCCGCGACGATTTTTCTCAGAACGGCAGCACCGGTGATACGGCGGCCCTGACATCGGCCAGCCAACAGGTGGATGACGTCTTGAGCGAGCTCAGGGGCAGCCGATGAAGCGGGTCTTCGGCCTCGCCTTGGGCATCCTGACCGCAATTGGCGGGTTCGTGGACATCGGGGATCTAGTCACGAATGCTGTGGTCGGCTCACGCTTCGGACTCTCGCTCGCCTGGACTGTGGTTGTCGGAGTTCTTGGCATCTGCATCTTCGCTCAGATGTCGGGGCGGGTGGCGGCCGTCAGCGGCCGTGCAACGTTCGAGTTAATCCGGGAGCGGCTCGGCCCACGGCTCGCGGTCATGAACCTCGGTGCCTCTTTCTTGAT
>DATDKX010000061.1:0-3416 GCA_036519615.1 Propionibacteriaceae bacterium | reverse complement strand
CCGAGCGGTGTCGAGAATCCAGCGGCCGAACCGCTGCCGCACGGCGGCTAAATAGGCCTGGTTGGGTTGGCCGTCCGGGCCTGTGAAGGCGGCCAGCAGATGCGGGTTGGCGCCGACGAAGCCATACCAGACGTCGAGGATGGCCTCGACCTGCGGAGCTAGGACGTCACCGGAACGGCGCAGCGCGGTCCGGTCGTCTTCGCCCAACAGCAAGGTCGCCTGTAGCAGCTGCAGCTCGTCGAGGCTTACGGGCGAGCGCGGCACAGCGTCGGTTCCGTACGTGTAGCCGGGGATGTCGGACGTGATCATGGAGTGCTCCTCGAGTCGACTGCGGTTGGGTCTCGGAAGGTTTGCCAATTGCGAGCTGCTTGGTCGGCCGGGGCGGTGCGGTGGTCCGGGCAGTCCAGGCGCAGCTCGCCGTCGCCAAAGGGGGCGTCGACAAAAGCACAATGATGTGGGCGCGCCGGGTCGTTGTGGCGGAAGGGCCGGAAGAACCGGCAAGACACGCACATGCGAGCAACCGGGATACGACCCTTCTCTTGAAGCGTGCGAATCATCGCGACGAGGGCGCGCAGGAAGGTGGCCTGCTCCGCGGTCGACAGTTCGCCAACCGCCTCCAACAGAAAGTCGGGCCAGGCGGCAGCGGCCGCAGCCTCACGGCTCCCGTTCGGCGTCAGCACAACGACCACACCGCGACCGTCGCCGGCAGTCGGTTGCTTGGCCACCAGGCCCTTGCGATGCAGGGCGGTGACGCTGTCAGAGGTCGTGGCGGCAGTGACCCCGAGCTGTTCTGCCACGACACCTAGGCGCAAGCCATCCGGATTGGCCCTTAGCAGCGCGAGCACTTGACCCTGCGTCGGCGTCAGGCCCCGGCCGCCGGCCTCAGCCCAGGCCTGCTGCTTGAGGGCGATTCCGATCTTGGCCAGGCCGGTCGTCACTCTGCGATCGAGCGGCTCGTCGGGTGGCAGCGCATCCTTGGCCCGCATAGGCTTACTCTATAGGACTCCTAACGATCTGGCGAGGGTGATCAGCGACGTTACGCGGTAGTGAACGGTGCGACCGGCGTGTGCCCGGCAAGGGGTGACTGTTCATGCGCAGCCGAACGAGCCGTGAGTCCGGCACCGACGGCTGCCGCTACCGCGCCGAGTGCCACGAAGGTACGCAGGGTAAAGGTCGACCAGCGTGCCCGGATCTGCTGCCAGTCCGCGGGAAGTGTCGCTTCGGTCCAGGACGCGATCAAGTTGTCGATCGGTACCTCGACAGCCAGAGTGATCACCAGCACCGCGATCATGAGCAGCAGGCCGATGGCTGCCAGCCACGCCGCGACCGTAGAACGGCTGCGGAACAGCAGCACGACCGCGACGAGGCCGATCACCACGGCGGAGATCATCAGCACCGCCATGATCGTCGCGAGATTCTCGATCATGTGCTTGCCGTCGGCCAGGAAAGTAGCGGCGTCATCGTGACAAAGGCGCCGCTGCTGTAACGCTCCAGCCATTTGGCCTTGTCCAAGATGAAGCCCAACGGTCCGACCAGCAGGAAATCGTTGTGCGCCAAGGAATGCATGGCACCGGTGTCCCCGGCGAGTTCGGCCTGCACCCAGCGCTTCCCCAACTCTGCAATCTCTGCAACATCGTTGCTCATATCGTTGTCCTTTCTCCCAAATTCGCTTTATCTACGATGCAACCGCCACCTGACCATGGACCAGGCCAAATGATCATGAGCGCCGTCATCTAACCGACGCAACTAGCGCGACCAGCGCAGGCGCCACCAACAGCGCCGGCAGCAGGTTGCCCACAGGTACGGCCTTGATTTGCAGCAGCCGCAGGCCCACCCCAAGCAGCAGCAGGCCGCCGGTCGCAGTGATCGCTGCGATATAGGCCTCGGGCAGCACGCCGCCAACCAGCACTCCGACGAGGGTCAAAGAGCCCTGGACTACGACGATCGCTACGACCGAAGCCATCACCCCAGCGCCCAGCGAGGCGGCGAAGGCGATCGAGGCAAAGCCGTCGAGCGCCGCCTTGAGCATGAGCTGATCGGGTCCGCGTCCGAGACCGTCCGACAGGGAGCCCAAGATGGTCAAGGGGCCGACGCAGAAGATCAGTGAGGCGGTGACGAACCCTTCGATGAAGCGCTCTCGCGCCGCTTGCTCGCGGGAGGCCAGATCTGCGGAGAGCGATTCCGCGGGACGATCTGCAGTTGTTTCCTCGGATGTAAACGTTCCCGCGGGAAGGTGACGCCGTACAGCGCCGCGTCTCGACAGCCGCGTTCGCAGCCAGCCGCCGAAGTCCTCGAGCCGCGCCTCGATGTCAAGCAGAGAACCGGCAATGCCGCCCAACAGCAAGGCGCCGAGCGCGATGAGTACCGGTGCTGAGGACCCCACCGCGGCGGCCAGCGCGGCCGAGCCGACCTCGGCCGCGGAAAGGGCGCCGATTAGCAGCGTCACCAGGCCCAGAGCATCAGTGACGGTGTCCCTGGTTCGCGTGGGGAGCCGTGCCCCGAGCAGCAGCCCGAGGCTCGAGCCAATCAGTACGGTCGCGACGTTGACCGCGGTACCGATACCGGGAAACAAGGCCAATAGAACCGGCATCACCGGCGCAGATCGGCCAGTGAACTCTCCAGTGCATCGAGCATTCGCTCGACTCCAATGAGGGCCTCGGCTCGTCCGGTCAGCGCTGCACCGACGTTGGAATAGGTCAGCTGCGTACCCTCCTCAGCAAGATCAAGCAAGGAGATCGTCACGGTCTCGGTCGGATCAGTGAACGTGAACTGAATCCGTCGTTGCGGCTGCACGATGCCGTACGCGGCAGTGAATGGGATCTCCGGACCGTCCTCGTCGGGCACCATCACCGCGCTGATCGTTCCGCCGGGGCGCGGGTCGAGGTTCACGCCCGACGCCGGTGTGGTGAAGCCCTCAACAATGAACCAGCGGGAGAAGAGGGCTGGGTTCGTGAAATGGTCAAACACCGCAGCCGGCGTGCCAGGCAGCACGCGGCTGAGGGCAAATCCGGTACTGGCGTTGGTGTTTGCAACGTCCATGAAGGTCTCCTTTCAAGCTAATAAACGTCGAGCAATCCTCCTGGAGGTAGACTGGCCGCCCTTCCGTCAATCGCGGTCACGGCTCGGGTCGTATCTGAGCTGCTATCCGCTCGGCCGATAAGTGAGCTCAACGCGGCGGTTCAGCTTGCGGTTCTTCTCAGAGGTGTTGGGCACCTCCGGGTCGCGGCTTCGCCACGACCGGAGACTCTGAAGCGGTAATCGGCCTTGTCCAGCCGCGGCCGGAGCACGTGTGCCACAGCGGCAGCGCACGCCCAACACCGTATCTGAGGAGGAGGCCAGTGGCTGGCGGGTCCAATAGTTCAGATGCCTGCCCGCAAAAGGTCGCGTCGAGCGGCGGGTGCGTGACCGTGATGATT
>DATDKX010000060.1:0-2898 GCA_036519615.1 Propionibacteriaceae bacterium | reverse complement strand
CAGGTCTGGCGCCGCCCAGCTGACTAGTTACACTCCGGCTATCTGGATCTCCGTACGACGTCGCCTGAGCTGGCGCTGTTCCTCATCGCCTGCCTGTACGGGGAGCTTCTCGGCTCCCCCTATTCCTGCCTCACAAAGGAGAGATGTCATGGACGCGATTGTCAGAACCCGGCAGGGAGTCGTCCAGGGGAACATGGGCCAAGGCGTCGCCGCCTTCAAAGCAATCCCCTACGCCGCCGCCCCGTTCGGCCGCCATCGGTTTCAGCCACCTCAGCCAGCCGAGCCATGGGAGGGCGTGCGCCAAGCGCTCACCTATGGCCCGACTGTGCCCAAGGCGCCTCTTGTTGCGCCCTTCGACGCACTCATTCCGGAGACAGATCTGCCCGGTCAGGAGTGCCTCAACCTCAATATCTGGTCGCGGGACCTGCAACAGGGGCGGCTGCCAGTCATGGTTTGGATTCATGGGGGCGCCTTTTCGAACGGATCGGGATCCAATCCCCTTTATGATGGCACGCGCTTCGCCCGCGATGGCGTCGTCTGTGTCACCTTCAACTATCGGCTGGGAGCCGAGGGCTTCCTTTTCCTGGGGGACGGTGTTGCCAATCTCGGCTTGCTTGACCAGATAGCCGCCCTCGAATGGGTGCGAGAGAACATCGCGGCCTTCGGCGGTGACCCAGAAAACGTCACCCTCTTTGGCCAGTCGGCCGGAGCGATGAGCATCGCTACCCTGCTCGCGATGCCTCGTGCGCGGGGCCTGTTTCGCCGGGCGATTGCCCAGAGTGGAGCAGCCCATCATGTCAACTCCTCGGCGACCGCGCGGCGGGTCGGCCAGTATCTGGCCCAGCAGCTGGGCGTGGAGCCCACCCTCAAGGCCATGACCGCCGTTCCCATCGACCGCTTGGTTCATGCCCAACGGGAGTGGAGCATCGGGGCCGTGGCGCGCCGCTATAGCGAAGTGGTTGCATCGCGCGAAACAAGGCAGGCCCAGGGGAAGGTGGGCCCCAATGCTGGGGGCTCCCCTGAGCGGCTGCATTGGGACGAGGTGGCCGCCGATGTCATGCCGTTCGAGCCAGTGGTCGACGGCCAAATCCTGCCCAGGCGCCCGATCGAGAGCATCGCTGCTGGTGCGGGCGGCGAGGTCGATGTCCTCGTCGGAACCAACGCCGACGAGTATCGGCTGTTCTTGATCCCCACCGGGCTGATCAACTTCATCAACGAAGACTTCCTGGCTGCAGCCATCGCCGCATGCGGACTGCCAGTCCCAGAAACGCTGACCACCTACCGCGCCACTCGGCCTGCGGCCAGCCAGGGGGAATTACTGGAGGCCGTCCTCACCGACTGGATCTACCGCCTCCCCGCCGTCCGCTTGGCCGAGGCCCACACCCCTAGGAGCGGGCGCACCTACATGTATGAGTTCGCCTGGAAGTCGCCGCAGTTCGCTGGACAGCTGGGCGCCTGCCATATGGCCGAGCTTCCCTTCGTCTTCGACAACCTGGACAAGCAATGCTTGGCGGGACTGGTGGGACCCCATCCCCCACAGCCGGTCGCCGAGGCCATGCACGCCGCCTGGGTCGCCTTCGCCACCCGTGGGGATCCCGGCTGGCCACCGTTCGAGCTTTCACGAAGGGCGACAATGTGCTTCGACACGACCCCAAAGGTCGTGCAAGACCCCCGCTCCACCGAGCGTGTTCTGTGGGCGAGGCTTCGGTAGCTGCCGTCCTGACTTTGGTTGCTTCACCGGAATCCGTTGACGCGGCTACCGGCTTCCTCACCGCCCGGCGTCAAGGGCGCACACACACCGGCGCGGCGGTCATCATCGGCGAGATGAACACTTGCATGGGGGAACCGACCTCGTAGCCACGGACGAGACAGCGCCCGAACGGCCACTCCTCGTAGACATCAAGGATGTTCCGGGCACGGCTTCGGAGAAGTCACCTGCCATCTTTTCGACACGACCGGCGGCGATGTAACGGTCGATGGCGCCGTGGGCCGTCTGCACAACGTCGGGCAGGTCGAAGAGCACTCCCAACGGACCCTGGTAACGGTCCAGGACCGTCGCCAGCAGCGCACCATGCCCGCCGCCGACGTCAACGATCCTCCGGTAACCGGAGAAGTCGTGAGCTGCCGCGATAGCGGCGCCTTCGTCGCTGCTGGCACTGGTCATCACGTCGTTGAAGATCTTGGCAAGTGCTAAATCCTCGGCGAGGTAGTCAAAGAACGGTTTGCCATAGACATGATCAAAGGCAGGTTGACCGGTTCGGACGCTGTACCCCAGGTCACCCCAGGTGCGCCGGTAGGCCTCACTGCCGCTCCACAATGCCTGCGGCCGAATGCTGTCAGCGGCGTCGGAGCGCAACGGCTCCGCCAGCGGCGTAAGTGAGAACCGCTGGTCGTCGTCTTCCCGAAGCAGTCCTTGGCTTGCAAGCGCCCGCAAGACGCGATACAGCGACTGAGCATCGACACCAGCGGCCTCAGACAGGTCTGCTATCGACTGTGGACCAGGCGCAAGAAGATCCGCAACGCCCAGCTGCGCTGCCACCACGACCAGATAGGAGAACTCCGCATCATCGAACAGGCGCCTCAGGTATTCCGCCGGCTCCAACGCAGACGTGTTCATCATCATGTTCTCCCCGCCGCCGAACTGCTGAGGTAAGCGTGCCCGGCCTGTGAGCCTGAGGGCAACCGCATCGATGACGCTACGGGCTGTCCTGCAATCGTGATGGTTGCTTCCCGGATAGCCCGTGAATCCCAGAAGTCGACCGCCGACCGGTACGGGTGCCGTAAGGGGGGATCCCGCCGCCGGTGTGCGGTCAGCTCTTCTTCAACTCCTCGGCGAGCATCACGAGGATGCCGCTGGGGCCGCGGACATAGGTGAGCTTGTACACGTCCTCGTAGGTC
>DATDKX010000059.1:0-3930 GCA_036519615.1 Propionibacteriaceae bacterium | reverse complement strand
CTGGGCGTCGGTGGCTACACTCAGCATGCGGCGTTCCTTCCCCGCCGGCGTTCACCGCGCCGGCGCTTCCAGGACTTGTCATCCGGGAAGGTACGCCGCGCTCCCATCTCCAGACCCGATCCACAACTTCAGGTCATACCTCCCGCCGCCATCAGATCCACTTCCGGCGCTCGGGTGACTGCGATTGCGGATTGAGACTGTTATGAGTGCTCGGAGCCCTCGTGGTCGAGGGCCCCGCGCTCCAGTCGTGTATGGCGGGGCTTGACCAGCTGTGAGGTCCAGAGGCGGCCGAGCCAGGCGGCGAAGCGCTCGTCGGGCCATCCGCGCTCGGCGACGAGTCGCTGCCACAACGTGCCGTCCATCGTCGCGGCCAGTACGTCACGGCACTCGTCTTCGCTGACCGCGAGCTGTCCCGTGGCGCCGGCAGCCTCAGCGTATCTGGTGCATGCGTCAAGCCGCCCTTCGTTCCACTCGGCCAGCATCGCGGCGGCGGCTGGTTCGGTCGCCGCGGCGCCCTGTAAGGCGGCGAGAAGCGGGGCGATGCGCCGGAACACTTGGGTGATGACCACGGCGTGCTTGGCGAAGCGGGTCGGCAGATCGGGCTCGGCGAGTATGGCACGGATCTCCGGCCGGTCCAGAAGGCGGATGTCCTTCTCGTCGCCGCGGAAGTTCACGAACCAGACCTGGCGCAGCAGCGTCGGCTTGTTCCGGAACGCCGCGTAGACCGTCTCGACCGAGACGCCGGCCGACGCCGCGATTTCCGCCATCGTGGTCCGCCCGTACCCCTGGGTGACGAAGAGCTCGTGCGCCGCGCGGACGATACGCAGCCGTGTCTCGCGGGCCTGCTCCTGCCTGCGAGTTGTGTTGTATCGCCTCTTGACGGGCTGCGACATTCGATGCATCCTCTCTGTGTTAACTACAGTATAACTGTATCGGGAGGCTATCATGACCACCGCGACCGAGCAGTTCCTCGCCGAGATGCTGCCCAAGCAGCGCGCCGCCGAGCAGGCGATCCACAACGGGGACGTCGACCCGCGGCTGGCACTGTGGGCCCGTATTGATCCGGTCACCCTGTTCGGCGCGAAGCTGTCCGGTTCGGGCTGGGCAGACCTGGAGCCGATCTTCCGCAAGGTCGCAGCATGGTTCTCCGACTCGGCGGAGTACGAGTTCGAGGTAATCGCAGCCGGCGCGAGCGGCGACCTGGCCTACACCGTCGGGTACGAGCACAACCGGGTGAAGGTGGACGGCGAACCGCGGACCTACACGCTGCGCGCCACGCACGTCTACCGGCGTAAGGACGGCCAATGGCGCATCGTGCACCGACACGCCGACGTTCCGCCCGCAGAAGGGGCCACGATCTGAAGCCGGGGAGGGCGCCGGATGAGACGTTTGTGGTCCGCACTCGCAGGGAGTCGAACGCCTCCGGACAGCAAAACGGAGAACAGCGTGCGCTCACTGGCGCTCGACCCAATCACGCTCGACGCGCTGTGCCGCTACGCCAACCAGAGTAGCAGGCCCTCGTCGTGGGGGGTCGGTCGTGGTCTTTGACGATGTCAGGCTTCCCGAGGAGTCCATTGGATGGTTACGATGAGCAGCGCCCTGCCTCCGTTCCTGGCGACAGATCCTGATGTCTATGAGCACTTCATGGGTCGCTGGAGCGCCCGCCTGGCGGAGCCCTTCCTCGAATTTGCCGGCGTCCAATCCGGCGACAGAGTATTGGATGTCGGCTGCGGCACGGGCACCATATCTCTGGCCTTGGCAAGGCGTGGAGCCAAGACAGTTGGGTTGGATGCGTCGGAGTCGTACCTCGACGGCGCGCGTCGTCTTCGATCCCATCCTAATGTCACCTACGTATACGGTGACGCCTGCCACTTGCAGCACTCCAGCGGCTCGTTTGATGCTTGCGTCTCAACCCTTGCCATCGATGTTACCCCTGAGGTTGATCTGGTTGCCGCCGAGATGCGACGCGTGACATGTTCGGGCGGGGTCGTAGCCTGCGGTACCTTCGATTTCTGGGGTGGCAATTCCGTTCTTGACCTCATGTTGGATACGGGCGCGGTGCTTGATGAGAGCATCCGAACACTACGAGCGCAGATCAAAGCCCGCCCGATTGTGTGGGCGAACGGACAGGCAGACCTCTGGCGCCGGGCTGGGCTCATCGAGGTAGTTGAAGTGCCGATTGTGCTCAGCTTTGACTACAACAGCTTCGAGGACTACTGGTCCAGTTTCTCGACCGGTCCAACAAGGATTGCACAGCGTCTGACAGCTTTGCCATGCGGTCTGCGGAGTGAAATCGAGCAGCATGTTCGAGCCGGTTATCTGGCTGGCCTTCCGGATGGGCCTCGAGCGTTTGCCGTCGTCGTCCGAGCGGTGCGGGGGATGGTTCCCTAAGGTGCGGACTACGAGTCGGTCTGGCCGCAAGGGTCTACCGGCCGGCTGCGGCCTGGTCCAAGCCGGCGCGGACCCCATCAGGATCCCCGGTCGGCGACCACCCTCGGAGCGTGACACCAGTTGCTCGCTCGTCGTGCCCCGCGGGCCCAGCCTCCAGCCAGCAGGCGAGGTGTTATTCGAGTGGTCGAGCGCTATGCAAGTGCCTATAGGTTGCTTGGTCGCGCAACTCGAGCCGTTCCGTAGGCTTCACCTGCGAAGATACTAGCCTGGTGCCCCTGGCAGGACTCGAACCTGCAACCTGCTGTTTAGGAGATACTAAAGGGTACGGAAGTAGCTGGATATTCGAACCCTGCCTGACCTGCGCAAACGCCCTCCGGCGAGTCCAGCATCCAGCATTCTCTTTGGTAACTGCCCATCTTCCGCTCAGACCGCCCCAGTAGGGTCTAGGCAGCTCAGGTTGGCTAGGCATTCCGTTGAGTGCGGTCTGGTTGGCTGCAGTAGGGCCTGGTGGAATGACCGCCAGAATGACCAGCTGAGCAAGCATTGAGGGCGGTGTGCAGCGGGATGTGGAATGGCGCCTCACCCTTCTAGAGCTCTGTCTGGACATGCTGCAGACCAGCCGTCCCCGGCCGGGCCAGACAATGGTTATCGTTCAACGCCGACCGGATCGAGGTCGTGTTCGTGGACGACATCCCATGATCAAGGGCCGAACTCAGGGGGAGGGAACTTGGTCTCGGGTGGGAGCTTGACGAATCGGCCGGTGAAGAAGTTGAAGCTGTAGACCGTGTCATACCTAGTGGCGAACGCCGTGGTCCGGAATGGCCGGTCGCCGTCTCGGACTCGGAAGACCTGTTCCTTGCCGTCGACGATGGCGGTGACCAACAGCTCCCATTCGCAGTAGCACTTGCTGGTGAAGGCCCGGATGGTGAATACGACCTGCTCGCCAGCCTTGACTAAGACGTGGTGGGTGGCGAAGTAGGGCGCTGCGAGGCGCCCGAGGTTGTCGAAGCTGCGTGCCGTGGGAGCGCGGACATCGAGGTCCAGGCCTACCTGGATGTTCTCGCCTTCGCCTTGTGGTGGGGCGTAGATGAGGGTTTGGTACAAAGGAGGCTGACGCCGCAGGACAGCAGCGCGAAGCCCGGTGATGAGTACTGGCGGATCGTGTTGTCCGGTGGCGACCACTCGCAGCTTGGCGTGCGGTCGTTCGTTCCCGGTCTGGTCGGTCTCGATCTTCACGCCGTTGTGCTGGAGGAGCAACTTGTCGATCTGGCTTGCGCGGCTTCGTTGCCGACCAGGTTGGGTGCTGTGATGATCGGCTCCTCGTCTGGCGCCAGTGTTCCTGGCACGGCCCACATAACGCTTAGGGCTTGAGCCGAAATTACGCGGCCGTTGTGCGGCTGGTGGCACTCGTGATGGTGTAGTTCCACTCACCGTGCCAGTCATGCCGGGTGAGGGGCACGGCGGCAAGCTCGGCGTTGGTGACCTTGACCCCGGTTGGGTAGGACCCGCGGTCAAGCTCAGCGTGGACCTTGAGGCCCG
>DATDKX010000058.1:0-7736 GCA_036519615.1 Propionibacteriaceae bacterium | reverse complement strand
CGGGCTGCTACCGTTCCAGCCCTAGTCGCAGAACCCGAGCCGCCCGCAGCCCCGGCCCCGGCCCCAGGCAGTCAAGATCAGTTCCCGCCCCAACCCCGGCAGCGGCGCGGGTTAGCGGCGGCGGTAGCCGTAGTTGCTCTTATCGGGATTGGCATTCTGGTGACTGCCCTACTCGTGAACGACCGCAGAGCCGCCAGTCCGACGGCCGGCACTGCCGAATCGAGCTCGGCCGTACCCGCGAGCGCAAGTGTCCCCGGGCCCTCGTCCACAACTCCGAGCGCAGCGTCGCCGACTCCCACGGCGTCCGCACCCCAGCAGGGTCCGGCGCCGAAACCAACGCCACAGGCCCGAGCTCGTACGTCCTCCACGGCTCCCGCGCCAATGACTCCACCGACGGTCCGGGGTACTCCCACGGCAGCGCAGCTCAGGCGGGCGATCACCAGCTACTACGCCTTGATGCCGCGCAACACCGACGCAGCCTGGCCCCGGATGACGGCCTCATATCAAACCAACCATGCCGGCGGACGGCAGGCGTACCAGCGATTCTGGGATGCCATCAGCAAGATCACCGTGGCCGATGTAAGGGGCATACCGCCAGATGGAGCGCGGGCGACACTCACGTACTACTTCAAGGACGGCCGTGTGGTACGCGAGCGGACTGCGTACGGACTTGTCAACGAGGACGGACGCCTCAAGATCAGCAGCTCGACGGTGCTGAGCAGTGTGACGCTCTCAACGTCATAGTGGGCCTCCAGCCTGCCCGGACGCTGGTACGCCACGCCGCGGAACCGGAGGCCGCTGCCTCGTCGGGTCAGAGATAGAAGAAGAGACCAATCGACTGCCAATCGGTATAGGCACCGGTCCCGCGTACGGGCGCCCCGGCTGCAATGGCCAATAGCGCCGCAAGACCTGGAATCCGGACTCGTTCTGGTCGGTCCGCGGAGGTAGAGTCAGCAAATGGCAGCCGCTACCATTTCGGCGCCTCAAGCATCTGGCGCCGACATCGTCGAGGTACACCCAAGTTGGAAGACCCGGCGGCGACACTCACAACAGCTCCGGCTCCGCGACCAGATCAGCGCGCGGCTCGCCGAGCTTGATCAAATCGCCTGCATTCTCAACGACGCCGCCGACCTGGTACGCGCCGGCTGGCTGCAGGAGAGCTGGTTTGCATATCGCGACGACGCGGGACGACTTAGGCCGGTTAATGCGTACAACGCTAAACAGATGACAAGTCACCCAGTGGTCGCAGCCTGCTTGGTTGGCGCGGTGGTCCAAGCCGGCGGTAGTATGCCTTACGTCCGAACGCAGCCAGTTCAACGTGCCCTTGACCTGACCTGGCATACCTTGTTCAAGACCTCGCCAGAACTGGTCCGCCGGATACCCGCTCCCGAGATGCGCGAACACCACGTTCAAGATCTGACTCGCTGGAACGACCACCCGAGCCGGACTGCTGGTCAGGCCGAGGAACTGTTACGTCGCAGCGCCACCGCCGCCCAGTTGGAAGCGGAAGTCCTGCGTGAGGTGCCGGTCCCACAGCCGTAGCCGCCGACTGTGAGAATGGAGGAAACCGGCATGACGGCCGGGATCGGAGGCATGCGGCGATGCGGGTGGTATGGAGAGGCACCATCTCCTTCGGCTTGGTGACGATTCCTGTCCGGTTGTACGTCGCGACCGAGAGCAAGCGCGTTCCCTCACATCAGATACACGTCCCCGACGGTGGCCGGGTGCAGTACAAGCGGGTGTGCTCGATCGATGGCGCCGAGGTGCCGTACGAGGAGATCGGCCGCGGCTACGTCTCGACAACCGGTGAGCTCGTCGTACTCAACGACGTCGATCTCGCCATGCTGCCGGCCAAGACGTCCCGCTCGATCGAGGTCATCTCGTTCCTACCGATGGCGGCGGTTGACCCCATTTACTTCGACCGCAGCTACTACGTCGAGCCCGAACCGCAGGCCGCCAAGGCGTACCGGCTCATGCGGGACGCGCTGCGCAAGCTGGGTCGGATTGCCGTCGCCAAGGTCACGCTTCGTGATCGCGAGATCATCGCGGTGTTGCGGGTGCACGACGAAGTCCTGCTGCTCGCGACCATGCTCTGGCCGGATGAAGTCCGGGAACCGAGCTTCCCGTTCCTGACCGAGGACGACGAGTGGTTGACACCGAGCCAGGAGCTGGGCATGGCCGAAGCCCTGATCGACTCGCTGTCGGACGATCAGTTGGATCCAGCCAGATACCGCGATGTGCACCGGGAGACACTGACTGCTCTGATCGATGCCAAGGCGACCGGGCAAACTGTGACAACCCAAGAAGCTGCGCCGCGAGGGGCGGCGCCGCCCGACCTGTTGGACGCTCTGCGCGCCAGCATTGCGGCTGCCAAGGAACGCCGGTCGACGGGAAACGGTGGACGCCGGCGCGGCGCCACGACCAGCAGCGAGGCCAAGAAGAAGCTCAAGAAGCCGGCAGAGGCTGGACGTGAGGCCGGCCCGCCGAAAAAGCGCAGTTGAAGCGACGTGCCGGCAACACGCCCAGACTCAATACCGCCTTCTAAGCGTGGGAGCTGGTAGCAAGGCCTCATGAGCAGTTGTCCTGACTGCGGCCTCGACTTCGACCACTTCCTAGACCACTGCCACGGCACCCTGGTCGTCCATAGAGATCGCGCCCTCGAGTGCACCGATCCGGCCTGCGAGCTCCCTGAGCTGCTACGGCATGCGTTCGTCATCGACTGTATGGCGGTGCTGGGCGGCTGCTGCGTTGATGGCACTATGACAGGCAGCACGCCAGATTCGCCTCCTTCGTCGCTCGCAAACAACAAGCGCACATCCGCGGCGTAGTACACCCGCGAGCTCCTGCAGTCGGCGAAGCGCACTGCCTGTCATAGTGCTGCGCGGCCGAAGATACAGCGGACCTGCCGGCCGCATCCTGACTTGCATCGCCCGCCCGCGGCCACGTTAGATTGGCCGTTGGATGACTGTGCATATGACGGGGCAGATGACGGGGCGTGAACTGGACGACATCGTCCGAGAGCTCTACGTGCTACCACCAACCGATTTCATCGCTGCCCGGAACGAGTTGGTACGCAAAGCCAGAGCGGCCGGCAGCCGGGAGATCGCCGAACGGCTGCAGCAGCTTCGCCGGCCGACCCGCAGCGCCTGGCTGGTGAATCTGCTCGCCAGCGACGATGCCGCAATGCAGCGCCTGTCGGCCCTGGGGCGGCAGCTGCGCGATGCCCAAACGGGACTGGCTGGTACTGAGTTGCGCACCCTCGCCGAGCAGCGCCGGCATTTGATCGCCGATCTGATGGACCGGGCGCGGACCTATGCCGATGAAACCGGCGTACGCCTGACTCCTGCCGTGCTGTCGGAGGTTCATGCCACGCTGCAGGCCGCTCTTGTTGATCTTGCTGGTGCGCTGACCGTTCGCAACGGTCGGCTGGTGCGGCCGCTCTCCCACAGCGGATTCGGGCCGCGGCCACGGGTCAGCGTTCCGCAGATCGGCTCGGGTGCTGAACTGCGACCGGTTGAGGTGCCGGCCAGGCGGGCCGCCGAGATTGAGCCTCCCGAAGTCGAAGATGAGTTGGCGGCGCGGCGGCGTACGGTCCTCCGGGCTGTCGAGTTGGTCGAGGTGACCGATGGCGCGTTGGCGGCGAACGAGGATGCGCAGCCCCGGCCCGGCAATGAAACGAAAGCATTGCGTGAGTTGCGTCAGGCGGAGGAGGAACTTGCCGCCGTCGAAGCTGCGCATTGGACCACAGAGTTCGAACTCGCCGACGCCGAGGCGGCCGTAGAGGCCGCCGAAGACGCCTTAAGCGAGCTCGACTCGAGGCGGATGGAGGCGCGGCGGGACAAGGTCACCGCTCAAAGGCATCTCAGCGAAGCACGTTCACGGCAACGGCACGCCGTGAGCGCTTTGGCCGAGGCTCGCCGACGGCTCGAGTCCGCCCGCCAGGCAGCCGACCGAGACGAGTAGTAGCAGCAGTCAAACCCCGGCCGATGTCCGCGGCACTGCCGAAAGCGTCACGCAGCAGCGGTTCTCACCGGGTTCGAGACAGGCGTCGAGCAGACCCGGTGCGGCAGCGTCAACGAACCCGCTCAACATGGCATGGTTCAGCGAACACACCAGCTCCGTGTGGCTAACGGCGAGGGCGTCGAACGGACAGTTCGCCATGACGATGGTGTCATTGGTACGGCGAGGCTCATAGCCGTGTTCGGTGAGGGCGCGTGCGGCGAGCTCCAGAGCTGCTTCGGCCCCACGCAGGCGATCAGTAACTGCTGCTGCGATTGCTGCGCCCCGGACACACGCTGCATTACTGATCGCTTCAAGGATCGGCGTACCGGTGCGCGTCGAATCTGAGATCGCATCGGCCAAGATCTGGCCGGCCAGCTCATAGTCACGCGCTGGAAGGGCAACGGCGAACTCGCCGCGACCCCTGCGATAGCGCTTGGCGGGACGCCCGGCACCGGGGCCACTGCGTCCGGTCAGCCGCACATAGTCGGCCTCGAGCAGTCCTGCTGCCTCCAGTCGATCGAGGTGGAACTTCGCTTTGTGGCGCGCAACCCCGGCAGCGTGCGCCGCTTGGTCCCGGCTCACTGGTTGATCTTGTGAGCAGACGAACTCATACAGCCGGCGGCGTACGGGGTCGGCCAGTACGCCAATGGCAGTGATATTTCGGTCGAAGCCGCGCACCCAGCTCCTTCACTAACGGACAGATGTATTGACGATAGACTGTTACCGGTCTAACGTCGAATTGACTATCTGATAGTGGCTTACGTCGACGAAAGGATGCTTCGAATGTCGATCGCCGCGCTCATTACCTGGATCATTACCGCCGGGTTTGGAGCCTTCATGCTGATCCGCTGGGCAACCCGTGGCGGAATGCGGCACGCGGAGGGAACAGGGACACACCTGCCTCCGTACCGGGTCTTCACCCATTTCGGGCTGGCCGTAGCCGGGCTGATCCTATGGATCATCTACCTCGTCACCGACAGCACGCTGCTGGCTTGGATCGCATTCGTCGACCTCCTCGTGGTTGCCAGCATCGGCCTGATCATGGTCATGCAATGGGCAAAGGACGGCCGAGCTGCCATGACTGCAGCCGCGGCTACTGGCGGTCCATTCCGAGCCGATGCGAGCGGAGTTGATCTTGCGGAGCAGCACATCCCACGCCCACCGGTTGTGTTACACGGGATCTTCGCCGTCAGCACCGTCGTCCTGGTCTTGCTCAGCGCACTTGGCATCGGCGGAAGTTGATCTGCCCAACCCGATGAATCGTGGTCGGATGCAAGGTCTAATCAGCGACCCATCCGAGAAATGATCAACTGAGGAGACCAGCATGACGACCACTGATTGGACAACGGAGCAAAAGGGTGTCGGCCAGTACGCCGAGGTCAACGGCATCAATCTCTACTTTGAGATACACGGGACCGGCCGGCCGCTGATCTTGCTCCACGGAGGGCTTGGATCGAGCGAGATGTTCGGACCGACCCTTACCGAGCTCGCGCAGCAGCACCAAGTGATTGCCGTCGACCTTCAGGGACACGGTCGCACCGCTGACATTGATCGGCCGATCGACATCCGGCTCATGGCAGACGACATCGCCGCGCTCATCGACCATCTGAAGCTGGACAAGCCCGACATCGTCGGATACTCGCTCGGCGGTGGGGTCGCACTCTTTACGGCAGTGAAGTACCCGGACAAGATCCGTCGGCTCGTCGTGGCCTCAGCACACGCTCGGCGCGACGCGATTCCGCCCGAGATGCTCGCCCAGCAGGCGCAAGTGAACGCGGCCGCCGCCGAATTTCTGAAGGACACGCCGATGTGGGAGCTCTATCAGCGAGTCGCGCCGCACCCGGAGGACTTCCCACGGTTGCTGGACAAGGTCGGCGAGTCCATGGCCCAGGACTATGACTACACCGAGGACGTTCGCAGCCTCCAGGTGCCGACGCTCTTGGTGGCAGCCGACGCCGACATGGCACCGCCGAGCCACTACGTCGAGATGTTCAAGCTGCTTGACGGCGGCCTCCGCGATGGCGGCTGGATGGGCGAAGGCCGGCCCAAGGGTGGCCACGCCCTGGCGATCTTGCCGGGCCTGACCCACTACAACCTGGCCATCTCGCCGCTCTTCACTGCAGCCACCCTGAACTTCCTCGACGATCAGCGAAGCTGACCTACGCCTTCACCTTTTGCTGACGGCGTAGAAATACGGTACCAATCTGACAACCACCCGTATTGGATGCGTAAAGACCAGTTGGCGACTGCCGGACGCAGTAGTCGGATAGCAAGCATGTGGACCGGAATCGAGCGATGGCCTAAAGCATGCTTGAACCTATTCGCCTTCAACCTCGCCACTGACCGCGGCTCCGCCTACCGCCCTGATTGTCCCTTCATCTGCCGATGAGAATGGGACTGCGGACGGTGTCGAGAACCCGGACGGAGAGATCACTGCCCGGAGGAGGTGCCATGGGTGCCGGACAACTGCGGGTCTACTTCGGGGCAGCTCCTGGGGTCGGGAAGACGTACAAAATGCTCGAGGAGGGCCATCGGCGCCTGGGTCGCGGCACCGATGTCGTCATCGGCTCTGTGGAAACCCACGGGCGGCAGCGCATTGCAGAGCTCATCGAGGGACTCGAGGTCATACCGCGAACCACCGTGACAGACCGGGGTAGGACTCTTGAGGAGATGGACCTCCTGGCTGTCTTGGCCCGACGGCCCGAGGTTGCCCTGATTGATGATCTTGCCCACACCAACGCCTCCGGCACATCCCATGAGAAGCGATGGCAGGACATTCAAGAGCTGCTCGACGCCGGAATAACCGTGATCACGACCCTGAACGTGCAGCACCTGGAATCGCTCAATGACGTGGTCTACGACATCACTGGCGTACGCCAGCGCGAAACGGTGCCGGATGCCGTCGTGCGTCAGACCGAGCAAATAGAGCTCGTCGACATGACCCCAGAGGCGCTTCGCCGCTCGACAACATCTACGCGCCAGACAAGATCGACGCCGTCCTCGGCAACTACTTCCAAGTGGGGAATCTGACCGCCTTGCGCGAGCTGGCACTGCTCTGGGTCGCCGGCAAGGTGGACGAGCAACTCGACAAATATCGCGCAGATCAGAACATCGGCTCGCACTGGGAAACGCGTGAGCGGGTGGTTGTGGCGCTGACCGGCGGGCCTGACGGCGATACCCTGATCCGTCGAGCGGCGCGTATCGCCGCGCGCACCAAGGGAGCCGACTTACTGGCAGTGCATGTTGCACGCAGTGACGGTCTCAGCGGTGGAGATCCGGCGCATCTGTCTCGGCAGCGGGTACTGGTGGAAGATCTTGGAGGCACCTACCACCAAGTAGTCGGAACCGACGTCCCGGACGCGCTATTGGCCTTTGCACGCGGCGTCAACGCCACCCAGCTCGTACTTGGAGCCAGCCGCCGGGGGCGCTGGGCACAGTTTTTCTCACCGGGAGTTGGTGCTACCACCGCCTCACAGTCCGGATCAATCGATGTACACCTGGTCACCCACGAAGCGATAGCGCACCATTGGCGGATTGCCAAAGGAGGCAACTGGCAGTGGAGCCAGCGGCCGGGACTGAGCCTTGGCCGGCGCGCTGCCGGACTCATCCTGAGCATCGCCGCCCTGCCAATGCTCACAGCAGTGCTGCTGGCGGTCGACGCCGACGTCTCCTTGTCCACGGACATCTTGGCGTTCTTGCTATTGGTGGTGGCAGTGGCCCTGGTGGGCGGTCTA
>DATDKX010000057.1:0-16505 GCA_036519615.1 Propionibacteriaceae bacterium | reverse complement strand
GCCACGATGCCACCACCGGCCTGCACATAGGCCACGCCGCCGCGTAGCACGGCCGTACGAATCGCAATGGCGGCATCAGCATCGCCGGCAAAGTCGAGATATCCGACCACTCCGCCGTAGAGGCCACGTCGTGAGACCTCGAGTTCGTCGATGATCTCCATGGCACGGACCTTCGGTGCGCCGGACAATGTCCCAGCCGGGAAGGCCGCAAGAACCACATCAAGGGCAGTGCTGTCCGGGGCAATGGTGCCGGTGACCGTGGACTCGAGATGCATGATGTGGCTATAGCGGCGGACTTCCATGAACTCCACCACTTCCACAGTTCCCGGCTGGCAGACCCTGCCAAGATCATTGCGACCAAGATCAACGAGCATGACGTGCTCGGCCCGCTCCTTCGGATCACCAAGCAGCTCCGCCTCGAAGGCGGCATCCTCGGCCGGAGTGGCACCGCGAGGCTTCGAGCCGGCAATGGGATGGGTGACTGCTGTGGTTCCTTTGACGGTGACCAGTGCCTCGGGAGAGGACCCGACAATGTCGAAGTCGTCCAGCCGCAGCAGATACATGTATGGGCTTGGGTTGGTCAGGCGTAACACTCGGTAGATGTCGAGTGCATCTGCGCTGGTGTCGACCTCGAACCGCTGGCTGACGACGATCTGGAATGCCTCGCCTGCCTTGATTTCCTCGACCGCGCGGCGGACGGCCTGCTGGTAGTCCTCGGGGGCGCGCTGCCTCCGGATCGGAAGGGTGGCCTGATCGAAATTGGCCGACACGATCCCCGCTGGCGTGGACTCGATGAGCAGCTCGGTCATTGCCTCCACTCGAGCGGCGGCGTCGGCGTATGCCTCATCGACTCGCTCGTCGGTGTTGTCGAAGTTGATCGCGTTGGCAACCAGCCAGACCTCGCCGTTGTGATGATCGAGGACGGCAAGGTCGGATGCCAGCAGGAAGGCGAGCTCTGGGATCTTCAGGTCGTCGATACAGGAGTCTGGCAGTCGCTCCACGCGGCGTACCGCGTCGTAGCTGAGATAGCCAACCAGACCGGACGTGAACGGCGGCAAGCCTTCACCGCGCGGGGTGTGCAGTAGCCGCAACGTCTCGCGTACGGCGGTCAAAGGGTCCCCACCCGTGGGCAGCCCCACAGGAGCGTGCCCGCTCCAGGTGGCGTGGCCGTTTTGCTCAATCAGCGTTGCCGCGGCACGGACGCCAACGAAGGAGTAGCGCGACCAAACGCCCTGCTCAGCCGACTCCAGCAGATAAGTACCGGGTCGGTTCCTAGCTAATTTGCGATAGAGCCCGATCGCCGTCTCGGCATCGGCCAGAAGTCGGCGGTAGACCGCAATGACGCGCCGTTCCACGGCGAGCTTGCGGAACTCATCCAGCGTCGGAGAAAACTCGGTCACAGGTCTGCGTCCTCAACTCGCTGAGCGATTACTGCGGGTAGTGGACGCCCGTCGAAGCAAGTGCGGTCGCCGGTATGACACGCAGGGCCCTCTTGATGCACCTTGACGAGCACGGCGTCGCCATCGCAGTCCAGCCGGACTTCGCGTACCCACTGGCGGTGACCACTCGTCTCACCCTTCACCCAGTACTCCCCACGACTGCGGGAAAAGAACGTGGAGCGTCCCGTGGTCAGGGTCTTGTGCAGCGCGAGATCGTCCATCCAACCCACCATCAGCACTTCACCAGTGGAGTCCTCCTGAATGACGGCCGCGATCAATCCAGCTGGATCGCGCCTGAGCAGTGCAGCGATCTGGGGGTCGAGGGTGCTCCCGTCAGGAGGCGTGGTTGGGTCCGTCACGCGCCCCATTGTTCCAATGTCGGGCCACACCAACCTTGAGCTTCCGAGCAGTGACAATTTTGCCTCGGCTGTGACTTCTGCAGTACCGCTACCATGGACGCTCGTGACGTTTGCCAGGTCCGAACGAGCCGAGCTGTGTGATCTGCTCGACAAGGTCGGACCGCTCGCACCAACGCTATGTGAGGGCTGGGACACCCACGACCTGGCTGCGCACCTCTGGATTCGCGAAACCGATCCGGTCGGTGCAAGCGGCATCGTGGCAAAGCCGCTATCCAGCTTGTACGAGCGCCGGATGGCCGAAATCAAGCAGCGATGGGAATATCCGGAGCTAGTCGATCGAGTCCGCCGAGGGCCTGCGCGATTCTCGATCTTCGCGATTCCCGGCGTCGACGAGGGCGCGAATACCACCGAGTTCTTCATTCATCACGAAGACGTACGCCGCGCTGGGGATTCTCCACAGACGTCCCGGCACCTCGGGGACGATGTCGAGGAGTGGATGTGGCGACGGCTCAAGCTATTGGGTCGAGCATGGTTCCGGCGAGTACAGGTAGGGGTTGTCCTGGAGCGTTTGGGCTCGGCCGACGCCGATGGAGCGCCCGAGACAATTCGAGCCGTGAGTGGTTCCTCCACCGTCACGCTCGTTGGCAATCCAAGCGAACTGATGTTGTACGCCCATGGCAGAACCAGCGTCGCTGAGATCAAGCTGGTGGGCGAGCCGGATGCGATTGAGATCTTGAATTCATCAGATTTGCGCACGTGAGAGCTGTCTTGACTCCCCGGGCCAGACTGTGAGGGTGACCGCGACCCCGATGCCTATCAAGCATCGGGTCCGGCGCTCGAGCCTCCTAGCGGCCTGTGGTGCGCTCTTGTTGGTAACGGGCTGTACCAAAGCGGCCAATGAACCAAGTCCCGAGACCCGGACAGCTGGACCGACGCCGGCAAGCTCAGCGCCGCCGTCAAGCTCAGATTCGGTCAGTCCACGTCCGACCAGCCCATCACCGAGCACCGTGCAGTCGCGCGGCGAGCCTCGTGCCCGGGAGATCGCCTCTGATCTGGAGGCGCCATGGGGGCTGGTGCCACTGAAGGATGGCAGCTTCCTGATCAGTGAACGCGATGCCCGGAAGATCGTCGCTGTAAGGGATGGGTCAAGATCGACGGTCAGGACCATCGACGAAGCAGATCCTGCTGGTGAGGGCGGACTACTCGGTCTGGCCATCACCCCGGACGAAAAGACGGTCTTCGCCTACTACACGGCCGCTGATGACAACCGCATCGTCTCGATGAGCTGGGACGGCCGCGAGCTGGGCTCACCCAAGGTCATTCTCAAAGGCATTCCCAAAGGTTTCATCCACAACGGCGGCCGGATGGTTGTCGGTCCGGACGGTTATCTCTACGTCGGGACCGGCGAAAGCGGAAGTGGCCGGCTGTCGCAGAACAAGGACTCACTCGGCGGCAAGATCCTCAGGCTGCGACTCGACGGTAGACCCGCACCCGACAATCCGTTCGGCAATGAGGTCTTCAGTTACGGACATCGCAACGTTCAAGGCCTCGCTTTCGACGAGGAGGGTCGGTTGTGGGCCAGCGAGTTCGGCCAGCAAACCTGGGACGAACTGAATCTGATCAAAAAGGGCGCCGACTATGGGTGGCCAGAGGTAGAGGGCTCCGGAAACGTCAAAGGAATGACCAATCCCAAGGTCGTGTGGCGCACCAGTGACGCCTCACCGTCTGGGTTGGCGTACTGGCAGGGCAGTTTGTGGATGGCCGGATTGCGCGGGGAACGGCTCTGGCAGATTCCTCTTGATGGCACCAAGACAGGCGATCCTGTCGCTCACTTCAGAGGGGATTACGGACGGCTCCGGACTGTGCAGGTCGCTAGCGACGGCAACAGCCTGCTGCTGACCGACTCCAATACCGATGGCAGGGGTGATCCGGCGAGGAACGACGACCGCTTATTTCAGATCACCCGATAGAGGTGAGCTTCCAGTGAAGGCAACTGCGGCACGCACGGTCGTTGTGATCATCGGCGGGCTTGCCGTAATCGTTGGTGGCGTCTGGATTGGTCAAGGTGCCGGCTGGATCAAGGGCAGCTTTATGACTGGCAGTGCTACCTGGCTGGCCATCGGACTGTTGTGTCTGGTCGCTGGCTTGTTCTTGATCTTCTTGGCCTTGCGGCGGCGCTCTAGCGGGAGCGCGCGAGGTGATCGCTGACTCCCCGGTGACTCTTTAGCCGGTCCAGCCTTCGCTGCTGTCGCCGGACCCGCCAAGCGCCTTCGAATAATCAGGCAATTGCTGCACGGACCAGCGGTTGCCATCGGGATCGCGGAAGAACACGAATGATCCCCAAGGCTGCACGTCAACGTCGCTGACATCGACCCCTCGCCCGGCGAGCTCCGCTCGGGCCTGATGGATGTCGCCTACGACGACCTGAAGGTTGTCCAATGCACCGGGCGCTAACTGCGTCAGTCCCTTGCCGATTGCGATCGAACAGGCAGAACCTGGCGGGGTCAGCTGCACAAAGCGAATGTCATCACTCACCGTGTGGTCGTGGTCGAGGACGAAGCCGGCCTGGTCGACGTAGAAGGCTTTGGCGCGATCGACATCGCTAACCGGTACGCCGATAAGTTCGAGTTTGAAATCCATAACTTCGACGTTATCGGCAGGCTCGGACAGTTTCGTGCGCCGCTTAGCCGTCCGACCGACGGCGCTATGGAAGCCTGGCCCCATGGCGACGAGTCGTCTCCCCAAAGTCCTGTCGTGGACGGTGCTTGTCCCGATCCTGGCGGTCGTCTTACTAGCACTCACCTGGGGTCGCGACCTTGCGGTCCTCGTCCAGATTGTCGTGGCGTTCGCGCTGGCGGGTGCAGTTCTCGCCGGTGTACACCACGCGGAGGTCGTGGCGCACCGCGTAGGTGAGCCATACGGGTCGCTGGTGCTGGCGGTCGCTGTAACGATCATCGAGGTAGGACTGATCGTGAGCTTGATGATCGGGGGCGGCCCGGGGAGCGCGTCGTTGGCCCGAGACACGGTGTTCGCCGCGGTGATGATCACCTGCAACGGCATCGTCGGTATTTCTCTCTTGATCGGCGCAGTGCGCTATCACATGACGATCTTCAATGCGGAAGGCTCAGGAGCCGCATTGGCCACGGTGACTACGCTGGCAACGCTGAGCTTGGTGCTGCCGACCTTCACCACCAGCCACCCGGGCCCGGAGTTCACGGCTGCCCAGCTCACCTTTGCCGCCATCGCCTCACTGGCCTTGTACGCGGTATTCGTCATCACACAAACGGTTCGGCACCGCGACTTTTTTCTCCCATTGACCTCTGCAGGGGAGGTTGTGGAGTCCGAAGAGCACGCCGATCCACCCAGCGGGAGAGTCGCGCTAGCCAGCCTTGGGCTGCTGTTGCTGGCGCTGATCGCCGTCGTCGGCTTGGCCAAGGTCGAGACACCAGCAATCAAAGCTGGCGTGGCCGCGATCGGTTTCCCTCCGTCGTTCGTTGGAGTCGTGATCGCGCTCTTGGTGCTGTTGCCTGAGACGCTGGCGGCCGCCCGAGCGGCACGTCGTGATCGAATCCAGATCAGTCTCAACCTTGCCTTTGGCTCCGCAATGGCCAGCATTGGGCTGACGATCCCAGCCATTGCTGTCGCTTCTATCTGGCTTAAGGGGCCGCTGGTACTCGGTCTAGATGCCACTCAGATCGTGCTGTTCGCAGTGACCGTCGTTGTGGCGATCCTTACGGTGGTTCCAGGGCGCGCCACGCGGCTCCAAGGCGCCGTACATCTGGTGCTGCTCGCGGCATTCCTGTTTCTTGCGGTCAACCCTTGATAGGCGAAGAGTCCGCACTGGTCGGAAAATTGAGAAGTGAATCCAGGTGCTCAGCGCAGCCTGTCAGCTGATCTTCTCCAAGATCAGCTCACGTACTCGGGCCGCGTCAGCCTGCCCCCGCATCTGCTTCATGACCGATCCGATCAGGGCACCGGTGGCCTGCACCTTGCCACTCTTGATCTTGTCAACGATGTCAGGGTTGGCGTTGATCGCTTCGTCGACGGCCGCCGCTAAAGCACCCTCATCGGAGACGATCGCGAGCTTGCGGGCGGTGACCACCTCCGCGGGTGAGCCTTCGCCGGCGATCACGCCCTCGAAGACCTGACGCGCCAGCTTGTCGTTGATCGTGCTGCTATCGACCAGCGCCTGGACCTCAGCTACCTGTTGCGGGGAGACGCCCACGTTCTCAAGATCAACTCCGGCTTCATTGGCTCGCCGCGCAATCTCGGTAAGCCACCATTTACGGGCCGCTTGCGGCGAAGCTCCGGCGGCGACTGTCGCCTCGATTGCATTGACTGCACCGGCACTGATCACATCGCGCATCTCAAGATCAGTGAAACCCCATTCCGCGCTGACTCGCTTCAACTTGGCGGCCGGAGGCTCTGGCAAGGTCGCGCGAAGCTCCTCGACCCAATCCCGGCTTGGCGCGATCGGCACTAGGTCCGGCTCGGGGAAGTAGCGGTAGTCCTCGGCAGTCTCCTTGTTCCGGCCGGCCGTGGTGATGCCAGAGTCCTCGTGCCAGTGCCGCGTTTCCTGGACGACTCTGCCACCGCCACCTAGCACGGCCGCCTGCCGAGTGATCTCGTATCGCAGTGCTCGCTCGACGCTGCGCAGCGAGTTGACGTTCTTGGTCTCGGTACGCGTTCCGAACGTCGTGGTACCAACCGGCCGCAGCGAGACATTGGCATCGCAACGCAGCGAACCTTGCTCCATCCGGACATCGGAGACGCCCAGCGCACGCAGCAGATCCCGCAGCATGGTTACGTACGCTCGCGCTACTTGCGGCGCTTTCGCTCCGGTGCCTTCGATCGGCTTTGTCACGATTTCAATCAGCGGTACGCCGGACCTGTTGTAGTCCAGCAGCGAATGGTCGGCGCCGTGAATCCGGCCGGTGACACCGCCCACGTGTAGCGACTTGCCGGTGTCCTCCTCCATGTGAGCGCGCTCGATGCCGATCCGGTAGCTCTCGCCGTCGAGGACGACTTCGGTCCACCCGTCATAGGCGATGGGTTCGTCGTACTGGGAGATCTGGTAGTTCTTCGGCATGTCCGGATAGAAGTAGTTCTTTCGGGCAAAGCGGCACCACTCGGCAATCGTGCAGTTCAAGGCCAGCCCGATGCGGATAGCCGACTCGACCGCCTTTACGTTCACCACTGGGAGCGAGCCTGGCAAGCCGAGGCAGACCGCGCAGACCTGCGTATTCGGCTCCGCGCCGAACGCGGTGGAACAGCCGCAGAACATCTTTGACGTTGTGTTGAGCTCGACGTGCACTTCCAACCCCAGAACCGGGTCGTAGGCAGCGAGGGCCTCCTCGTACGGCAGCACCGTCATCGCACCGCTCCGGTCTCCGAAAGCCGGTTTAACAGTGGCCCACCCCAACTCGACTGCAGTGCCGCTTCCAGGGCTGCGCCAACGCGATAGAGCCGGTCGTCGGCGAGTGGCGGCGCCATCACCTGAAGGCCAACGGGCAAGCCGTCTTCGGGTGCCAGCCCCACCGGGAAGGACGCGCTGGCGTTGCCGGCCAGATTGGACGGGATGGTGCACAAGTCGTTCATGTACATGGCAAGCGGGTCGTCCACCTTTTCGCCGATCTTGAACGCGGTGGTTGGGGTCGACGGCGAGACCAGCACATCCACCTGGGAGAACGCCATGTCAAAGTCCCTGGAGATCAAGGTCCTGACTTTCTGCGCCTGCCCGTAGTAGGCCTCGTAATAGCCACTGGACAACGCATAGGTCCCGATAATGATGCGCCGCTTCACCTCGGCGCCAAAACCGGCTTCGCGAGTCATGGCCATGACCTGTTCCGCGCTCGCCACGCCGTCATCGCCCACTCGCAACCCGTACCGCATGGCGTCGAACTTGGCGAGGTTGGAGGAACACTCAGCAGGCAAGATCAAGTAGTAGGCGGGCAGTGCGTAAACGAAATGTGGGCAGGACACCTCGATGATCTCCGCGCCAAGCGAGGCCAGCAGTTCGACGGCTTCGCTAAAGCGCTGCTCGACTCCAGGTGCGTAGCCTTCGCCGCCGAGCTCGCTGACGACCCCGATCTTCATTCCGGAGATGTCGGCCGATTGCGCCGCGCCCACCACGTCGGGCACCGGTTGATCAATTGAGGTCGAATCGCATGGGTCGTGGCCGGCGATCACCTGGTGCAGCAGCGCGGCGTCGAGCACCGTACGTGCGCAGGGGCCGGGCTGATCAAGACTCGAGGCCAATGCCACCAGGCCGTAGCGCGAACTGCCGCCGTAGGTCGGTTTGACACCGACCGTCCCGGTGACTGCGGCCGGCTGCCGAATCGAGCCGCCCGTGTCGGTGCCAATAGCCAACGGTGCCTCGCACGCCGCGACCGCTGCGGCCGAGCCGCCACCTGAGCCGCCGGGGATTCGATCAATGTCCCAGGGATTTTTTGTGGGTCCGTACGCGGAATTCTCGGTCGAGGAGCCCATCGCGAACTCGTCAAGGTTCGTCTTGCCCAAGATCACTAAGTCATGATCAAGAAGCCGACGGGTCACGGTCGCGTCGTACGGCGGCAGCCAGCCCTCCAAGATCTTGGATCCGCAAGTGGTCGGCGCCCCGGTGTAAGTGAGGATGTCCTTCAACGCTAGGGGCACCCCGGCCAGCGGTCCGACCTCTTCGCCCGCTGCGATCTTTGCATCGACGCGGGCCGCGGAGGCTAGGGCACGCTCGCCATCGACATAGAGGAAAGCATGTATCTCGCCGTCGACCTCGGCAATGCGCTCCAGATGTGCACGCGTTACCTCCACGGCGCTCAGCTTACGAGTTTTGATCTTGGTGGAAAGATCAAAAGCAGTCTGCCGAATGATCTCGTTACCGACGGGTTGGCGTAGCGTCACGCCTCCTCCCCCAGAATCTTGGGCACCCGGAACCTCATTTGCTCCGCAGCCGGTGCAGCGGCCAACACCAGATCTCGAGGCAGTGATGGCCGCAGTTCGTCCTCACGGAACACATTGGTCAACGGCAGCGCGTGCGAGGTCGGCGGAATGTCTTGTGCCGCGACCTCAGATACCCGGGCGACCGATTCCAAGATCACATCCAGTTGTGGCGCCAAAACTTCGAGCTCGGCTTCGGTCAGCTCGATCCTCGCCAGTCTGGCCAGATTCGCTACATCGTCCGCGCTAAGTGCCACCTATTGATCTCCTCTGTCGTGGGTGTAATTGCTCCGCTCGCCAAGCTTGCTCCGCGCGGTCCGGCCAATCCTAGGTCACCAGGAACTCTTGAGCCGGTTGCATGCGAGGCCGCCCCAGGTCTTGGGCCGACGCTCCTTATTCTGAGCGCCTATACCGAACGCTGAGGAGTTGATATGGCCGACGAGGCAACGGTCCGCGAGATAGTGAAACGCTACTTCGAGTATGTCGGTGCGGATGTGGACCGAGCGGAGGAGATCTATCACGAAGACGCGGTGCTCGAGTTTCCCCAGTCCGGAGAGCGGTTCGAAGGCGTGGCCACTTTCACCGAGTGGCGTCGACAGTATCCTGCGGACCTGGATAAGGTCCGCTTCAAACTCCGGCGAGTCACCGTCCGTGACGACCTCGCCGTTGTTGAGCTGACAGCCAGCTACGACGGCGAGTCTTGGCTGCAGGGTGTTCAGCTATTGGAGTTCCGGGGCGATAAGGTCGCTCGCGAGCGGATCTATGTAACAGAAGCATGGGAGGCGCCCGAGTGGCGGGCGCCGTGGCGCTCGGAGACACCCGCCGATCCGCCCGAGGCGATCATCTCAGGTCTGAACGAGTGATCTGAATTCTCGCGGCCGATACCAGTTGTCATTCAGTCAGCGAACGAATCACGAACCCGGTCTTGAGCTTGGGTGTGAAGAACGTCGACTTCGGTGGCATGAGCAGGCCCTCGCGTGCTGTGCGTTCTATCTCGGCGACGCTGACCGGCCGGATAAGTACTGCCGCCTTTGCACGCCCGCTATGTACTTCGCTCAGCGTCTCCTCGAGGCCATGTTGATAGCTCACCGACAGTGGGATATCGGCGAGTGCGGTCTCCAACCATCCACCGTCGAGTGGGCGTACACCGTCGAAACGTCCGGGCTTGGCCTGCATCTTCCAAGCCGCGTCGCGGCCGACCAAGATCAGAAAACCTTCCCGCTGCAGAGTTGCAAGGCCCGTGCTGCTTGGTCGTTGGGTTGGAGTGAGGTCGAATGACCGGCCTAGGGCGTCGGCAAGATCAGCGATCTCAATGTCGGCATAGAGACGATGGATTGCCGCGACGCTCAGCTGGTCGTCGATCAGCTCGTTGACAAACGCGAGCGTCAGCTCCGCTGGCGTATCCCGTCGCCCGGTCGCTTCGCGAACCTCGTCACGATACATGCGGGCGACCCCGTAGCGGTGATGCCCGTCGGCTATCAGCACGTCGTCGGAGGCCAGCCGCTCGCGAATAGCTGCAATCCGCCGTTCATCGGTGACCCTTTCCACCAGATGCTCGACACCCTGATCGATCACCGCTCCCAATTTCTCGCCGGGCTCGGCGAGCAGCTCCGTAAGGCCGCTGGCCAACGACAAGCCCCAGACCGGGGACAGGTTAGCGGTGGTGGCCCGCGTGAGTTCTAGGCGATCAGTTGAGGCTGCCGCGGTCGTCCGCTCGTGCGGCAAGACTCCGCCGGCCTCCGCATCAACGACCTCAAGCCCGCCGAGCACCCCAGCTATGTCGCGTCGTACGCCGGTCGAGTCGGCAAAACGCATCCGGTAGATGGTAAAGGAGGGCGCGGCGTCCCTGGCAAAGATTCCGTCGTTCAACCAAACCTGCATGATCTTGGCCGCGACCTCATAGCGGTCCTCGCGACCCCTTGGTACGTCAATGCGCACGATGTTGTGGGGTGATCTTGCCTCCAGGACATCGACGTCTGCCTCGGAGAGTACGTCATACGGTGGAGCAACGAGGGATGCAAGGTCGTCGGTCGCGTAACGGATCGCGACGAAGGGTTCGAAGCGCGGCACGCCACAAGGCTTCCACGGATCGCTGCAACATCTGACCGTGGCTCAGATGTTGCGTTGACCGGCGGTGCGCGAAACCAGCCACCGAACATGCACCCCCTTCATCGACCCGAAACATGCCAGTAATCGACGTAAGGAAAGATGTTCACGTGTTCCTGATGCGGATCACCCTGCCGGACCGGCCGGGGTCACTGGGCTCGGTTGCTACGGCGATGGGCGGGGTTGGCGCCGACATCAATGCCGTCGAGATCGTGGAGAAGAAGCCAGACGGAAGTGTCGTCGACGACTTCATCGTCGACCTGCCTCCTAACCAGCTGCCCGAGACCATCGTGACCGCGTGTCAAAATCTCTTTGGCGTACGGGTGGAATGGATTGCCCGGTATCCCGAAGGCGGCGGGCTGCAGTCCGACCTCGAGGCGCTGGAGCGAATGACCGCTGATCCACCGCACGCGGCGGAAACGCTCGTATCGCTCTGCCCCGTTGTCTTTCGTTCACATTGGGCGAGCTTGCTTGATGTTTCTGACGCGGCACCAAAGCCAAGCTTCTCGACCACATTGGCACCGGATCTGATCCCCGAGGTTGCAGCGAAGTTCACACCCTTCGACACCACTCACCGCACCGATCTAGATGCGGACTGGTGTCCGGGATGGGGTGACACGACCGCGGTCGTCACGCCGCTGACCCGTGATCGGGTGATTGTGATCGGCCGCCTCGGCGGGCCCGCGTTTCTTGAATCTGAGATTGCCAGGCTGCATCACCTCGCCGCACTCGTGAAGTAGGTGCCCACATACCGACCTCAGGTACGGTCGGCAAGTGGTTGCATTTGGGTGGGCTGAGCTCGTCGCCCTGCTCACCTCGATCGGTTTCGGAATCGTGTCTGCGATCATTCCGATCGTCAATGCTGAGGCATACATCATCGCCTCGCAGATGTCGGCAGTTGCTGGGCCCATTCCCATTGCTATTGGTATTGCAATCGGCCAAACCATAGGAAAGCTGCTGCTCTTTTTGGGCGTACGGGAGGGCAAGGAGCTTTCATTTGTCAAGCATCGGCGTGAGATGCGGAAGCAGCGCCCAGTCGGGCCGACTCGGACCCGCTTGCGGGCGGCCGGCAACAAGCTTCTTGATCTTGTAGGCCAGGAGCGCTGGGGATTGCCGATCGTCTTCATTGCCGCCGTTATCGGCTTTCCCCCGCTGTATGCGGTTGCCCTCTTGGCCGGGGCGACAACCATGCGGCCTGGATGGTTCGGGATCACCGTGTTCGTCGGCCGGCTGGGCCGCTTTCTGCTCGTGGCTACCGGATTCCACGGTATCCACCAATGGTTCATCTGATCTTTTCGGCGCGAGGCAGCCCTCACGCATTTTGCCGTCTGTAGTCGAAACGTCTCCTGACAGCCGATCCGACTACAGTGGTCCGGTGCCATTGAAGATCTTCAGCAATCTCAATCTGCATGGTGCGACCCCACCGCGCGTGCAGCCATCCGTCGGTGAATGGGGTCCGCTGAAGGTTCCGAGCACTAAGCACAAGAAGCGGATGCGAATTTGGGTATCCCTCGCACTCCTCGGATCATTGATCGCGATCTTTCTATTGGGCTGGTACGTCTACTACGCGATGACCGGGAGTTGGGGCTTCGGCATTGGTGAGGAAAAGCAGTTCCTCCAGATCTTCGGTCTTTAAGACCCAGTTATCCCCCCACCGTCGCGACCTTGTGCGCCGCCTCAGGACCCTGCTCCAGCAGCACTTCGAAAGCGTCGGCGCCACTCAGTACAGGGACCTTGAGCTCTAAAGCCTTGTCGTATTTGGATCCGGGGGCATCGCCTACGACAACGAAACTCGTCTTCTTAGTCACCGAGCCGGACACCTTGCCGCCGCGGGAGGTGATTGCCTCGGTCGCCGAGTCACGCGTATAGCCCTCCAAGGAGCCAGTGACGACGATCGACATGCCGGCAAGTGTTTGTTCCTGAGCGACCTTGGGCTCGTTCCGCATCACGCAGCCAGCGGCCCTCCACTTGGCGACGATTTCGCGGTGCCAGGGCACGGCGAACCATTCGGTGATGGCAGTGACGAGGATCGGTCCGATGCCCTCCACCTCGGCCAGCTGGTCTGGAGTCGCGTTGCCGAGCGCATCGATGTCGCCGAAGGCGGCTGCGACGTCCGGCGCAACGCCCTTGCCGATGTGTCGAATCGACAGCGCTACCAAGAACCTGTCCAACGGTCGGGTCTTCGCCACTTCGAGATTGGCCAGCAGCTTGGCACCGTTGGCAGAGAGAGCCCCCGACTTGGTTGTGAAGAACTCAGTCTTCGTGAGTTTTTCATCGGTCAGGCTGAACAGATCACCCTCATCGACCAGCAAGCCGGCGTCGAGCAACGCCTGCGCCGACTGATAGCCGAGCACTTCGATGTCGAGAGCATCACGGCTGGCGACATGGAAAAGGCGCTCCCGTAGTTGCGCCGGACATGACCGGGCATTGGGGCAGCGCAGATCAGCGTCGCCCTCCTTCTCCGGCCGCAGCTCCGTACCGCAGGCCGGGCAGTGAGTCGGCATGACAAACGCCCGCTCCGTGCCGTCACGCAGGTCGACAACCGGACCGACAATCTCCGGAATCACGTCACCGGCCTTGCGGAGCACAACCGTGTCGCCTATCAGCACCCCCTTTCGCACGATCTCACTCGCGTTGTGCAGCGTCGCCAGACTTACGATCGACCCGGCAACCTGGACTGGCTCCATGACGCCGAAGGGAGTGACCCGGCCGGTACGCCCGACATTGACGTCGATATTGAGGAGTTCGGTCGTGACCTCCTCGGGAGGGTACTTGTACGCGATCGCCCAGCGCGGAGCGTGCGATGTGGAGCCGAGCTGGTCCTGCACGGCCCGTTCGTCCAGCTTCACTACGACACCGTCGATCTCGTGCTCGACGGAATGCCGATGCTCACCGAAGTAGCTGACGTACTCCCAGACCTCGGCCAGATTCCGGGCCAGTTTGCGATGTGGGCTGACCGGAATTCCCCAGCGGTCTATCGCCGCGTACGCGTCGGAGAGCCGATCGGCGGTGAAGCCTTCCAGTGCGCCGATGCCGTGGCTCACAAAGCCCAAATTGCGTGAGGCGGTAACCTTCGGGTCTTTCTGACGTAGCGAACCGGCTGCCGCATTCCGGGGATTTGCGAAGGGTGACTTGCCGGCCAAGACAAGAGACTCGTTGAGGGCGGCGAAGTCCGAGACCGCAAAGTACACCTCTCCGCGTACCTCAAGCGTCTCGGGAACGTCGCTGCCCGACAGCCGATGCGGGATGACCTTGATCGTTTTGACGTTAGCTGTGACGTCTTCGCCCATCCGCCCGTCGCCTCTAGTCGCGGCACGGACCAGGCGGCCTACTTCGTAAACCAGGTCGATCGCCAGGCCGTCGACTTTGAGCTCACAGAGGTAACCGGATTGCTCAAGCCGCTTCTCGCCGAGCTCGCGAATCGCGCGCTGCGCCCAGCGGTCCAGCTCCTCGCGGCTGAACGCGTTGTCCAAGCTCATCAACCGCTGCAGGTGCTCGACAGGAGTGAATGTGGTGGAGGGCGGAGGGCCGACCTGTTGAGTCGGCGAGTCCGGCGTACGGAGAGCGGGGAATGCGTCCTCGAGCTCCATCAGCTGACGCATCAAGGCATCGAACTCTCCGTCGGACATGGTGGGGGCGTCGAGCACGTAATAGCGCCAGCGCGCATCGTTCACCCGCTCGCTGAGATCCGCATGCCGCTGACTGGCCTTCGCCAGTGACTCCGAGAGCTCAATTTCTCCGTCACCAATGGGCGCAATCTCTGCCGCGCCGGCTGCCGAGGGGGAGGTCTCTTTCGCCACGTAAGCACATTAATGCCCATAACCGACTGTCACGGGAGCTCGGCTGTCGTGCTGTCCATCGAACGGGCGGCGAAATAACGAAGCAATAGCGCGAGCTTCGCCCCCGCCCCTAATTCAACATTAGCGTCTGCCGGGTCGGCTGCCCGTGACCTGCGAGAATCGTCGTCAAGGACACCCATGTCGACTACGCCTTGAAAACCCAGAACCGGCCTGTCTTCGACATTGACGAAGGCGAGACCGTCGACGATTTGACCAACGTTCACGAGTGGGCCCATCAGTGGTATGGCGACTCAGTCACACTGAGCGACTGGGTCGACATCTGGCTCCACGAAGGCTTCGCAACGTATGCACAGTGGCTGTGGACCGCCTCCCATGGCGGGCCCAGCACCGCTGCGCAGTTCCAGGATGAGTACGACAGTCACCCGGCCTCCGACAAGCTGTGGTCACCACCACCAGCAGACTTCGATGATCCAACGGAGCTTTTCGGTTCGCAGGGCTATCTGCGGGGCGCCATGACGCTGCGCTCAGCTAAGGCGTCAGCAATCCGAGTCGTCAGCGTGGATGGTTGCTAGGACGACCATCCCCGCTGACAACTCGGTGTCAGTCGGCGAGTTGCTCGGTGACGATCTGGGCCGCAGACCGTACGGTTCGCAATGCACGGATGGCGCCATCGCGAGTGGCTGAGGCCAGTCCGCAGGCTGGCGTGATCACGACGCGCGCCGCGACTGGCGGCTCCAGGCCGAGATCACGCAACGGCCCGAGCACCCGTTGGGCTACTTGATCAGGCCCGAGTTGACGGAAAGCGGACGTACGGTCGGTGGGCAGCGCGCCCATGCCGATCCACACTCCGGCTTCCACGCTCGCTCCCGCAGCGTCCCAATCTGCGCTGGACAGTTGATCAATGTCCAGCAGCACGCCAGTAACGCCAGCCAGGCGAAGCAGTTCGATCGGCGGATCCGCTGCGCAGCAGTGCACCGCAACAGGCGTCGGCGCCAGCCGCTCGCGGGTTTGGATGATCACTCCGCTGACCTCATTGGGCTCCACAGCGCGATGCCGGCCCAGTCCGCTCGCGTTCCCGATCGCGCCGGCAAGCACGGCCGGCAGCAGCGGCTCGTCAAGCTGTACCAGCACCTCGATATCGGGAAGCCGGCGTACCAGCTCCGCGATGAGCTGAGCAGTCCCCTCCGCAAGCGACTGACTGAGATCCCGGCGCGCGCCATGATCGGCAAGCACGCGATCACCGCGCGGGCGCTCCATCGTGGCCGCCAGCGTCCAAGGACCTGTAACGGACAACTTGAGGCTTCCTTCATATCCTTGGGCGTGCTCTTCCAGCATGTCCAAGTCAGCGCGGAGGGTGCTGATTGCCTGCCGATGGTCCCGGCTGGAGGCGTCGGTGAGCCGCCAGCCAGCGGGTTGCAGATCGACGGCCAGTCCGGCAAGGAACGCGGTTGATCGTCCGATCATTTCCGCGTACGGTCCGCGCGCCGGAAGCTCTGGCAGATAAGGAAGATCAGGACACTCCGCAAACGCGATCTTGATCGCATCCATCATGTCGGTGCCCGGCCAAGAGCCGATGCCGGTAGTCCGGATGGCCGGCAACTCGCTGTCTGGCGAGGTGGTCACGCTTGGGTAGCCGATATGGTCGCGCTTCCAACAACTTGCGACCCCGCGTAGAGAACCACAGCCTGTCCGGGCGCCACACCTGTCGTGGTTGTTTCCAGTTCCACCTCGAGCCTACGATCATGCACCACGACCGTCGCATCCATCGGATTGCCGTGGGCTCGAACTTGCACCTGGCCGGACCACTTTTCGACAGCCGGCGCACCGGTCCACGTCGGCCGAATCGCGCTGATGATCTTCACTGCGAG
>DATDKX010000056.1:0-2728 GCA_036519615.1 Propionibacteriaceae bacterium | reverse complement strand
AGGTCAAGGTGGACACCAGGAGCGGTGATTATCTGGGACGCGTCGGAAGCTGATCATGGCTCATAGCTCGACGCGCAGCAAAGCGCGCAAGCGGGCGCTGGACATCTTGTTTGAGGCGGAGTTGCGGGACACAGATCCGGTAGCAACTTTGGAGGAACGGGCGGCCGACGCCAACCCTCCGGTGCGCGACTACACCGCCGAGCTGGTCCGGGGTGTGGCCGCCCATACAGCCGAGATCGACGCCCGGATCAGCGCTTGCTTGGCATCCGGCTGGACGCTACCGCGGATGCCTCGGGTGGACCGAAACGCACTGCGGATCGCGGTATACGAGATCGACTACAGCCACGTGCCTGATGCAGTTGCCGTGGCTGAAGCGGTCCAGCTGGTTTCTGAGCTTTCGACTGACGAGTCGCCTGCGTTTGTGAACGGCGTGCTGCGGGCAGTCACGACCTCCAAAGCCGGCTAAGCGACCGGACCACCGCTGCTGTATTGACCTGTCCGCAGAAAAGTGGGGCGAGCGGCAGGTTTCCGCGCTGAAAAGTTGCTATTCGCCCGCAATTGCAGGGAGCTCGGTGACTTCCCAGTCAAGCCAGCCGTCAACAATGGCTGGCAGATCCGCAATGCCGAGCCGCGTGGCACCGCGCGACGATTCGGCCACCCGAGCTTCCACGCCACCACTCGGAGATCACCGACGATTCCAAACACCGCAACAGCCGCCTCGTCCAGCTTGCCGAAGGCGCGCGCTGTTCGGTATCCGTCCAGCCAAGCTTGGAAGTAGGTCGCCGACGATCTGAGTACACCCCATGGTTCTACGGCTCGCCAGGACGTTCCGGCGCTGTCGAAGTCGAAGACGGTCAAGTTCCCGGCCAGGTGCACATTGTCGATGGTGAGGTCCATGTGACAGATTCCCCAGTCGAGGGAGGGCTCGACCAGCCGGCGCTTCGACTGTGGGGCGCCGCGCCGAAACAGATGCCTCACTAGGTCGATCTCCCACTGCACCGCCTGCGGGGTTCGCCTGCGGTGGTACAGCTTCAGGGCGAATTCCCCCGCCGCCGAGTTGATGGCGACAACGTCGTGACCGGAGTCCCTAGATGGCGGAGTTCAACGTCGCCGAGCCTGTATCGGCTGGCCAGCTGCCGCGTGAGATCGGAGTCAACGAGGCTCATGCCTGGGTGATTCTGAGGCCGAGCCAGGCGGCAAGCGCTTCGATTTCCGCCTCCACGTCCGCACCCATCGTCCCCGTGAACGGTATGTCCTCATGCAAGGCGTTGATGATCAAGGTGTCCGCCTTCCGGCTTGTCCTGGCATCGAGCTTGCCTACCAGGCGGTCATGGTGAAGCACCGGCAACGCGAAGTAACCCCAGCGGCGCTTCTCCGCCGGCTTATACATTTCGAGGACGTACTCGAAATCGAAAAGACTCGCAGAAAGCAGCTCCAGCATCTGCGTGACGTTGCGATCATTCGTCCAGCCGGTCGAGCCCCATGGAACTTGACTGGTGTCCGGCACATCGCGCGAGAGAAGTGGACCGGCGTCGCGCAGACGGGCGATGATGTCGCGGCGGAAGCGGTCATTGGCTGCAAGCCAGGATTGGATTTTGAGATGGGCACCGTAGCCGGTGTCCTCGGGAACGTGCAGCGCTACCGCCGTCATCGGCCGGATATAGGCACGCAGCTCGAACAGTGTTCGTTGCTTTTCGAGCGCTTGGGTCAGGTCGGCCGGCCGGTATGACGGCCCCAGCCGGCTCCAGGCGACGAGGTCGGCGTTTGGCGCGATAGCCGCCGTCGGGTCCACCTGTAGCAAAGTGAGGTGGTCGACTAGATCGACTAGGTCGGTCGGCTTAGTGGCATCGAGCAGTTGGGCTCGTACGGCGAGTTGCCGCGCCTCGTCGCGGCCGAGTCGTCGCACGCTCACGGGCTGAGACTGGCGAGGCCTACCGCTCCTCGATATCGCCGAGGACCGGCTTAATATCCACAATCGGCGTTCCGTCGATCGCCTCAAGGTCGCTGACGTGCACACGTATCCCATCACGGCCGAGAACCCGTACCCGGTGGAGGCCGATCGGGTTGGGCCGGCTCGAAGCTCGAGTGCTGAAGACGCCCTGCTCAGGTCGGTTCATGTCGCCTCGCGGATGCACCTTCAGCACGCTGCGATCGGCCTCGTGCAGCCAGGTCAGCACGATGATCTCGTCACCGACGGCGATGCCGTCCAGACCCGCTTGAACGATCGGATCCAAGATTAGGTACGCGTCCGGCGCGCCTTCATCGCCTTGCCGCGGCGCGTCGGCCGTTGATGTGAGCGGACTCTCGACATGCCCTATCGGGCGGACTGTGAAGTCGATCGCGGAAGTGTCGGCCATGAAAGGCACTCAATCACGGCTTGCAATGACCAATCGCTAGGAGCTAGCAGAATCTTGTCCATGACGGAGCCGCCGACAACGAATGTGATCACTATCGACGGCCACGCGATCGAGTATCGGCTAGAGCGTCGCGGCGAGGCCGCCGTATTGATCTTGCACGGGGGCCATATGTCGGCCCGCTGCCGGTCCGGCGAGGAGGTCTTTCTCGCCGCCACTTTGCCTCACGCGAAACTGATAGAAGTCGACACACCCACTCACCTGGTGTGGCTGGGGGAAGGATCAAGTCGCACCGCTGCGGCGATCAATGCCTTCATTGAGCGGTAAGCATCGGTCGAGAAATGGCTGACGTATTCGTCACTAAGGTGAGAGGG
>DATDKX010000055.1:0-3352 GCA_036519615.1 Propionibacteriaceae bacterium | reverse complement strand
TTGGTAGCGCAGGCGGTGCCCACTGCGCGTACGGCACGTGGATGACCGGTCGCTGCGGCAACCTGCGAATAGGTCTCGGTATGCCCGTAGTCGATCATCACAAGGCGTGCCAGCACCTCACGTCGGAATCCGTGAGCCAGCCGGAAATCCAAGGGCAGGACGAAATCTCGGCGGTCTCCGGCGAAGTACTCCGCCAATTGCCGGGCTACTTGATCAAGCCGGCGCGGCGCATACAGGATGCGTGGACTGACCCGCTCGGACAATGTCTGCAAGACTTGATCATGGTTCTCGAGCTGGTACGCAATGCGAACTAGGCCTTGATCGGTAGCCGCCAGGAGCAGCGTGCCGACGGGCGAATCCACGGTCCGGTACGCGACATCGAGCAGCCGATCGACATCCGCCGCTGCTACGAGTTGATCATGGAGGCGAGCCATGGTGTCAGCTTCGTCACGGGTGATTGAGTTGAAAATGGGATCAGTAGAGTTGATCATGAATGAATTCCTTCTCGTGATGTGAGCTGCTGAGGGTTGCGGTAGCGGCGGCGGAGCGTGCGGACGCCGTCATGTGCCGCGCGGCGCGCTGCGTCTGTCGAGCCGCCGATGATCGTTGCGACCTCGGCGTACGGCAGTCCGGCGAGATGGTGGTAGGCGACCGCCTGCCGCTGCTTGGTCGGGAGTGCGCGCAGGACTGCCCACAAGTTGTCCTCGGGTGGCTCCCAGGCGCTGGCGTTGGAACTGGTTTCGGCGATGTCGGCAACCGGAACCGCCCGACGGCTCTGGGCGCGCAGGGCATCAATCGCCTTGTGGTGAGCGATCGTGACGAGCCAGGCCTCGATGTTCGCACCGTCGGCAAGATCGGGATAGGCCCGCAAGGCAGCGAGGAAGGTTTCTGACCACGCATCGTCGGCGTCCGGCCTAGCCAGCACGGCACGACAAACCCGCAGCACGGTTGGGCCATGCTGCGCCACGATCTCTTCAAACGGCCGTTTCATCCTCATCACCCTTCTAGACGATGGCACGACGCAAAACGTGAGATCCGCGGGATGTTTTCGCACAGGTGCGGCGAAAGGCACTAGAGGGCCGTCTGAACCCAACCTTATTCAACCGATCGGTTGACAAGCAGTGAGGCACCGGCTAAAGTTGTATTCAACCAATCGGTTTAACAATGGGTCCAGGAGGCTGCCGTGAGCGAGGATCGACTCTCCCGAGTCTTCGCCGCCTTGGCCGACCCGACGCGGCGCGACATTGTGGCTCGGCTTGCCATCGGCGACGCCACCGTGAGCCAACTGGCAGCGCCGTACAACGTGTCGATTCAGGCAGTGTCCAAACATCTGAAAGTGCTCGAAGACGCCGGTCTGGTAAGCCACAGCCAAGATGCTCAGCGCCGACCACGACACCTCGAAGCGGAGGTCTTCGACATGATGACTGCCTGGATCGAGCGATACCGCAGGCAAGCCGAGGAGCGATATCGGCGACTCGATGCCGTACTCGCCGCTATGGACGACAACAGTGAACCAACTATCAACAAAGGAGCAGCATCATGAGCACAAACGCTAGGCAGGAGGCCGAGACGCGCGAGACCACAATCGAGGCTGACCCCAACCTGCCAACCATCCGTATCATCCGAGACTTTGATGCACCGCGCGAAAAGGTCTTCCGGGCATGGATCGAACCCGAGCTGGTCGCCCAGTGGCTCGGCCCGAAGAGCAGCGACATGAGGATCGACGAGTGGAACGCTCGGACCGGCGGCAACTATCGCTATGCCGCGGTGGAAAACGGCGAAGAGGTGGCCGCCTTCTACGGCTCCTTCCATGAGGTGCGACCGAGCGAGCGGCTGGTGCAGACCTTCACCTGGGAAGGCATGCCCGATGGCGTCAGCTTGGAGACCATGACGTTCGAAGACCTCGGAGACGGCCGAACCAGGACCATCGGCCTTTCTGTGGTAGAGAACCTCGAAGCCCGTGATGCGATCATGGCGAGCGGCATGGATGTCGGAGTCAATGAGGGCTACGAGAAGCTCGACGCCCTACTCGCTCAGGGCTAAGCGCAACTGGCCACTTGTCAGCGTCTCAGTGGGCTACAGCTCAGTGAGACGCTGACAACTCTTTTGAGGCTGAGTGTTTCGTCATCGATGCGACCGGCTAAGAAATCTTTCCAGAGATAGCGAAGGGACGCGCCATGAGCATCAGGACAGAAGAGCTTCGTACCGCTTACTTGCGATCTGGAAATGTTTACGCCGGCTCAGAGAAGCTCGGCCGTATCGGCCAGATCTATGTCGACGACGAGACCTCAGATCCGACGTGGGTCACGGTGAAGACCGGATTGTTCGGAACCTCCGAGTCGTTCGTTCCCCTGAATCAAGCGCGGCTCGAAGGCGACGACATCATCGTCGATTACGACAAGGACATCATCAAGAACGCCCCCCGCATCGACCCAGACGGCGATCTGACGCCGCGTGAGGAGCTGGAGCTGTTCCGCTATTACAGCCGGCCGCGCGACACCGATACCAGCGATCGGGACGACAGAGTCGATCGTGATCAAGATCGGCTGGAGCGCGACTACGAGCGTGATCAGGACACGGCTGATGATCATCGACGGGTAGTCGACGAGATCGCCGACAGGCGCGACGAAGGCGAGCGCGGTCATCTCCGTCGCTACGTCGTAACCGAGATCACCGAAGATCGATAGCGAACGACCCACCGTACGCCGGCTCTACGCCCGGTTTGCGGAAAGGTCTGCGCGGGTACCGCCTCAGGTAAACAGCCCCCATAGCGGTGGCTTGCGTGAGGAGGCACGATGACTCGTTCGATCGGAAGCTTGCTGCTGCTGGGTGCTAGTGGTGATCTCTCCGGCCGGCTGCTGCTGCCAGCTTTCGGGCAGTTGCTCGACCGCGAGGAATCGCGCCGCGACGTCGTGCTGGTTGGTGCAGGCTCCGAAGACTGGGACGCTGATGCCTGGCGCGACCGGGTCAAGACCGCCTTCGAGTCCGGTGATGTCTCCGACGAGACGCTCAAGAGCGTGCTTGATACGACCCGTTACCAGCGGGCTGACGTCACCAGCGTCGAAGACTTGAAGTCTCTGATCGATTCTTGCCCGCCGGCACCTGCCATCTACTTCGCACTGCCGCCCTCGGTAACCGTCGCGGCCTGTGCGGCTCTCCAGCAGGTGTCTCTGCCCGAAGGCACGACCATGGTGCTCGAGAAGCCGTTCGGTACCAATCAGGAGAGCGCGGCCAGCCTGAATCAGTTACTTGCTGAGTTAGTGCCAGAAGAGCAAGTGCATCGGGTTGATCATTTCCTGGGGCGCTCCACAGTGCTGAATCTCATCGGCGTGCGCTTCGCCAACCGGCTGTT
>DATDKX010000054.1:0-3381 GCA_036519615.1 Propionibacteriaceae bacterium | reverse complement strand
CAGCATCTCGGCCAGCTCGCCCGCGAGCTCGACCCCGGTAGCGCCGCCGCCGCCGACAACCACGGTCGCCAAGCGGCGCTGCCCTTCGGGGTCAGCGGCGGCCGCGGCGTCATCGAGCGCCCTGTTGACCGCCGCCCATACCCGCTGGGCATCGTTGGCCGAGTACAGCGACAGGGCACGCTGGGCCATGCCAGGGATGGCGAAGTCATTGGGCCGGCTGCCCAGCGCCAGCACCAGCCGGCTCCAGTCAATCGGCCCAGCTCTGGTGAGCAGCCGCCGGCCGGGCAGGTCGAAACCGCTGATCTCCGACTGGACGAAGCGGACCCGCTTGGCCAACACGTCCTCGAGCGGGATGCGCACCGCGTCGGCGGCGCGGGTGCCGGCGGCGACCCGGGGGAGCTCGGTGAGCGCCTGGTGGTAGTCGTGCCGGTCGACCAGGGTCAGCTCCACCGATGGGTTGTTGCGCAGCCTGGCCGTCAGGCGCAAGGCGACGTGCAACCCGGCGTAGCCCGCCCCGGCCACCACGATCGGGCCGCCACCCCCGGCGGTGGATGCACTCATGGCGTCCTCCAAGTGAGGTCGAGTGAGCGCTCAGGTTGCGGCCACCACCGCCTCGGCGGCCGTCTTGATGAGCTGTAGCACCTCACCTGGGTGGGAGCCCATGGCCACGTGGTTGGTTGAGACCTCAACGGTTGTGGCCGTCATCGGCCAGCCTGGTCTGCGAGAATGCGGGTGCGGTGACGCGGTATCCGTCGGCCTGCAACTGCTCTATGACCGCGTTCCAACTGGAGCCGTTGGCCCAGGCGTCGTGCACGAGGACGATGTTGGGCAGTGCAGTCATATAGAGCTCCTTCCCGGTCTCCGCTCGATTATGACAACCCGCTGACTCCCAGAGCTACCCCCGGCCACGCCGTAGACCGCGTGCCGTCTTGAGACCTACTGCGGGTGACCTGCACGGGCCACGCTTGCGGGTCTGTGAGCCTGCGGCAATCTACTTCCTGGCCAGCCTTCGCGAGCGGCCCTTCCCGTGACAGAGCCGTTGTCAGAGAGCTGGCGTTCAAAGAGCTGGCGACGAGACTCGAACTCGTAACCTGCTGTTTCTCTGCGGCTGGTATCGGAGGGCTTTGGCCGGGTGGCATCGTCTGGCGTCTGGCCTAGTGAGACTGCGCAAGGACACCCATTGTCTTCGATCATCTAGCGATCGCTGGGCCGGAAAGTGTGGGGGAAAGTGTGGGGTGAGCGCGTCTGATCGTTTGCGTGTCAGTGACGTTCATGGATCCGAGGACTCCTTCCATGTCAGTGGTCTCTGGTGCGCATGACAATGCGGCGATACGGGTGAGTGAGGTCCGTGGGTGTACCCAGATGATCGCGGGACGCCGGACCGATTGACAGCAGTTAGATTGGCATCGGCGGAGCAGCCTGATGTTGGTCGCGGGTGATGTTCGTTTTGTCCACCAGTCGGATTGCACCCGATGGCGGTTGCTGGCTACCCCGGGTCAAAGGCTGAACGTGGCCACTTCCGCGGCGTGGTCCATCGGCGCCGAGGTCCGCGGTGTTGGGTCATCGGTCATCGACGGCAGAGGACCCGCCGCGACGATTTCAACGGCTGGGATGTTGTCCGGGTTTACGAGCCGGCGCGAGGCGAATACGTGGTCGATGAGTTCGCCCTGGCCCCCGGTAGATTGCAGCTGAAGTTGGGACCGTCGGACGGCAGTTGCCGGTAGAGGTTCCACGTCCGGTAGCCGTCGCCGCGGTCGCCGGTTCGGAAGCCCGATCCTGTTCGAAAGTCGATCTCGGAGCCGCCCGGGCCTTGGATGATCTGTGTCGTCGCAGCCAGGGGTTCGTCGTTCAGGTCGCCACCGAAGATCACCGGGTTTGCGTGCCGCGTGCCCGCGCCCGGCTGGTCGCCGGCCGCGGCAAGTACGTGTCGATGGCAGCTCGGCAGGCCATGCCTCGGCGGTCCGCCGGAAGAGCGCATAGCCGGCATAGCGCAAACGCTCGCCCTCATCGTTCGGGGCAAACATGCTGCCGCCGACCAGTGGCCGGCGTATGAGATGAGCTTGGAGTTAGGGGCGACAGTCATCGTGACCTGCTCATCCCCGTCCCAGATCGGCGGGATTGCCGGCTTCAACCTGCATCAGCTGGTCGGTGTGAACATCCTTCCGCTGCTGGCGCTACTGTTCTTGATCAGCTGGTCTTCGCCCGAATTCCCGGCGGCATCAGATGGGGTCTGAGCGTCTTCGCCGCCACGCTGGCGCAAAGCCCTCTCGGCATCTTCGCGCACGAAACTCGGCAGTGGGCTGGCTTCATGGGGCCACGGCGCTGATCTTGTTCACCTACGCGCTCGTCTCAGGGATCCGGGTCAACCGCGCACTGCCGAAGGGGCTCTCACTAGCACTCAGCGGGAGTCGGCCAATACGGAACAACCAGCGCACCAGCAAGGTGCCTAGCGTCTTCCCCGTTGTCACTTCGCAGCACCGATCGTGGCCCATCACTGGCTGGGGGGACTAGACGATCATCGGTCTGCTGGTGCCGCTGCCCTGGTCGTAGTCGTGGCCGCCGGACAGTTGGAGGGGCACAACCGATCGGCCTCGCGAGATTAGGTCTCTGACCCATGATCGTGATCAGGAGGTCGCATACCGTCGGTTTGGCGCCAAGGCCATCCAACGCCGACCCAGGTAACGGCTCAACAAATCCAACCGGCCCGCCTCGCAGCCAACGGGCGGACTAAGCACACCCTTTGCCATGGCGTGACACGAGCCAACGCCAACGGTGTGGTGGCCAAACCTGGGATATGCCGGAGCAAGCAGCATCCGTTGCGTCCATGCTTGGACGTGTTGAGAGGTACGCCACCAGTCATCCGATCTCCTAGCTATGGACTTGTCGCACTCCATCCATCTCTCTCATCGAATTGATACCCACATGGCGACGGCCACCCCGGACCATGACCTACCGCAATCCGTAAATCTGCCGCGCACACCCAGCGGACGCATCGGGTTGATCGTCGCTGGATCGTTGGCCGCTGGACTGGTTGCGGCTCTGGCGCTTGTCGCCACTCCGTTCATCCCGGCGAAAGAAAATGCTCTTACCGGCGTCGTGCTGCTCGGCTTTGCCTTCGGTTGGGCGTTGCTGGCCGTACTGTCGGTACGGCTCAGCGACCAACCGCAACGCTGGGCAGCTGCGCCGGCCGTGTTCTTTGCCCTGGCAGGCCTGATTTCACTTCTTCCGCCCGGCTCGGTTGTGGGCCCCTATGTCAACGGCTCGCAGGTCGCTGGATTCACTTCCTGCTTGTTTAGGGGGTGAGAGTCCGGCGGGGTTTGTGGCAGGTACTCTCCTGGGAGGTGGGTGTGGTGGAACGCCGCAGCGAAGAGCAGGGTGTTG
>DATDKX010000053.1:0-2152 GCA_036519615.1 Propionibacteriaceae bacterium | reverse complement strand
CAGCCTCTGTTACCGAACTGACAGCAACCCCTTGCAGCCTCCGTACAGGGGGTGTGCTCCCGCTGACACTGCACATGGCCACGTCTGTGGTGTTGTCAGCTTCGCTGTGAGTCCGAGATGCGTTGCTGGACCGGCCTGCCGCCCAGCCGAAGGACCGGGATGTCGCTGCCGCTCCAAGCCAAGTCGCCGGTACTTGTCACGAATATGAAGGACGGTGAGGTCGAACTCGTAGGCCGCCTTCATCATGTCGCGGTGGTCCGCAACCGTCCGCGCACCCTTGGCACGTGGCGCGTCACTACTGAGACTCCACGGACCGCCGATCGCATTGCTCAGGTCCTTGGTGGTGACATCCAGCAAGACCCTGCAGCGGGCCTGGCCGAGATTCTGACCACTTCATCGACGATCGACATCCTGCTTACAGAGTCGACTGCGCTCTACATCGGCTGGCAGCGCGATGACAAGAACGCCTGTGACGGCATTACTCGAGATGATCGCCAGGTCTGCATCTGCCCAGCAGACCATATGTTGCGCCGGGCGGCCGCCAAGCAAGGACGCGGCTGTCGGCCCCGCGCAAAGGTCCTGTTCCGACTTCTGGATGACCAGGCGGTCGGGGTACTCGAATTTGTGAACGATGACTGGTCCTTCGTCGAACTGATCTCCGCTACACAGGCGGTGCTGAGCAGCCGGGAGGGTAGGGGTCCCGTTAGGGCACAACTTGGTCTGCGACGGAGCTTGCACACACTGCCCGGCGGCATGGTGCTGCCCTATACACGCCCCGTGATCACACTTCTTGGCGACCACCGGTCTTCGCCGGTCAGTGAGGTGATCAGCACATGAGTCGCAGCAACAATCAGGACATGCGTCACACGTGGATTTCAGCCCTCAAGGCGCCCTGGATATGTCCGGAGCGGCGCCTGGGGAGCGCTCGGGGTCGAAGCATCGGGCGGCCTCGTGCCTCTCCAGGAATGACATGGGGTTGTCTTCCAGGGTCATAGCGCACCTGGAGTGCGGCACCACCGAATGCTGGTCCGGCAAGTGTGCCACTGACTGCAACCACTTCCGCCTCGCCCGCGACCTGGTCGAGCCATCGGGCAACCAGGCGCAGTTCGTCAGCAATGTGTCGAGGTGGAGGACCGACGATCGGCTGAGGGTCCTGCTCCGGGACGTCGACGGGAAGCCGGATCGCGTCGCTTGCCCGCATGACCGTGACCGAGACGAGCTGGCCATGGCGCAGCACGGTGACCTCCCGCCCGCAGGGATGCGGCGTGGCCAAGACCAGGTCGCCAGCAGCACAGATGGTGGCCATGCGTCGTCTGTCGTCGAGGGTGCGACTCAGCGCCTCCAGCCGGTCGCGCGTCAAGGCCGCCTGCTCGTACCGTTGTTCTGCGGCGTAGCGGTCCATCTTCTCCCTGAGAGTTGCCAGCAGCGGCTCCGGGTCGCCGCCATCGAGGCAGCGGGTCAGCGCCGCTACATGCTCGGCGTACTGGTCGGCATCGGCCTCACCCGTGCACGGACCTGGGCAGCGGCCCAACTCCAGCAGCATGCAGGGAGAGCTTCGCTTGCGGGCGCCGATGGCCTGGGTACAGCGCCGGAGAGGTAGGGCATCCTCGATCGCATCCTTGACAAGCTCCGCCTGGGCGGTGCTGGTGAACGGTCCGAGGTAGCGGGCGCTGTCATCCAGGAGTTTGCGGACGATCGAGAGCCGCGGCCAGCGTTCGCGCGTGAGCTTGAGGTAACAGTAGTAGCGCTCCGGATCCCGGCTGCGCCGGTTGTAGTGCGGCCGGTAGCGCTGGATCAGGCGTACTTCGCGAATGCTTGCTTCCAGGTCGTTGACGCACACGATGTGTTCTATTGTCGCCAGCGCGTCGAGTAACTCTTCCACCTTGGCACGTCCGTCTCCGGAGAAGTACGACCGCACACGGCTGCGCAAGTCTTTGCCTGCCTTGCCGACATAGAGCACTTCGTTGTTCCGGCCGCGGAAGAGATAGACGCCTGGGGCGCGAGGTAGTTGGTTCGCCAGGTGAGTCTTGCGGTAGCTGTGCCGCTGCTGGGTGCGGATCTTCGGGAAGGTCAGTAGGTCGTTCAGAGCAAGCACACCGAAGCCGGCCGCGCGCTCAAGAAGGGCGTGCAGGACGTCCACGGTGGCCTTGGC
>DATDKX010000052.1:0-4628 GCA_036519615.1 Propionibacteriaceae bacterium | reverse complement strand
CAGCTTGATGGCGATGCTCGCTGAAGCGAATGTCAACGTCGATATCTTCGCGTACGGCCGCGACACCAGCCAGGGATACATGTCCGTCTACGCCATGCGGATGGCGGCGGTGTTCACGCTCTCGGTCAGTACCGTCGGGCTGCGGACCTCGGCCCTGCCGCGCTGGGTCTCATACCTCGGATACCTGATCGCCCTGGTTCTTCTGGTGGCGGCCGGCGAGCAGCCGTGGACACAACTGGTGTTTCCCAGCTGGGTTTTGCTGGTGAGCGTGGCGATACTCTTCGTCCGCCAGCCCAGCCCTGCCAGCACAGTCGAGGTCGATCCTGACGTAGACGCATAGACCGAGCATCGGGCTGAGCGAGGAAGCCCATGCATATATGCCACAGCCACAGCGGACAGATGGTCGACGTGCAGAGGTATGGAACTGGGCACAGGCGTCGAGGAGCCGAGCGCCCACACGCAGGAACTCGTAGCTGCCCCGACGAAAGCGTTCTTCCAGGTGCCGCAGAGCGGCGCCTGCAGATCCCGGGTGACTGTAGGCGATGACGGTGCCATGCCGGCGCTGATCTGGCCGCCTGATCGAGGATGCCGCGCATGCGCTCGTCCGGCGAGAATGGCTGACCCTTCACAATCCCGATGGCGGCGAGCTGACCGGCACGCTCGGGATCCAGCGTCTCAGTCGGCTCCTCCTGCACCAGCTCATTGACCTCTTCGTAGAAGCTGAAGTCATTGGCGTGAATCGTGTTGACGGCGGTCTCTGCGAAGTTGACGAAAGTATTGGGTTGCGCGTTCTCCGCCTGGCTCAGTGGATAGATCTTGGTCTGCATAATCGGGGCACTCCGCCGAGGCTGTGGAGCACGACCCAGTTCGTGAAGGTCGGTGATCGGTACGCAAAGTACCCGTCCGGGCACCCCACCCTCGAATCTGGTGGGAGATAGAGAAAGCTGTGAGTCCAGAGCCGGACCGGACTGCACGTGACGAGCATAAGCGGCGATCGCTAGCCTGAGCAGCATGTCCTCGGCGACAGCGGGCGCCCCGGCGGACCTTGCGCACACGTCCCGGCGAGCCATCGTGGCAGCCTGTGTCGGCAACGCTGCCGAGTGGTACGACTTCGCGATTTACGGATCCTTGGCAACCGTCATCGGCCTGGTGTTCTTTCCCACTCAGGATCTGGCTACGGCGTTGTCTGCTGCGTTCGCGACCTACGGCACGGCGTTCTTCGTTCGCCCGCTGGGCGCCCTGCTTTTCGGTCGGTTAGGAGACGCGCAGGGTCGCCGGACAGTCCTGGTTCGCGTGGTCTTCCTCATGGCTGGCGCGACGACATGCGTCGCGCTGTTGCCGGGATACGCCACGATTGGTCTGCTCGCGCCGATTGTCCTGGTGTTATTGCGCGCCGCTCAAGGGCTCGCGGCTGGAGGAGAACTCGGCGTCGCCGCCGTGTTCATCCTGGAGAACGCGCACCACGGACGAAGAGGCCAGACTGCAGCCTGGCACACAGCGACGATGGCGATTGGAATAGGGACAGGCATGGCTGTGGGCGGCGTGCTCTCCTCCCTTTTCAGCGAGACCGGTCTTGATTCCGGCTGGTGGCGGATCGCCTTCGTGCTCGCGTTCCCACTTGGCTTCATCGGCGTGCAACTCCGCCGGCGGGTAGCTGAGACCCCTCAATTCGAAGCACTTCGTACGGATTCCAGGCTCGTCGATCATCCGGCTCGAGAGCTTTGGACTCATCATCGATCTGCCGTATTGCGTGGATTCTGCTTGATTGCAGCCGGTTCGCTCGCGTTCAACACATTCTTCATCTTCATGCCGAACAATCTCATCTCTCGCCGCGCGGGTGAGTTGGGGCCAGTCCTGCTGGTGACCGCCTCCGCGCTAGGCGTGGTAGCGATTGCTGCCGTCGCGTTGGGCCGCCTCTCCGATCACATCGGGCGACGCCCAGTGGTTATCGGCTCGACCGCCGCGCTGTTGATTCTCCCCTTACCGATGAGCCTAGTGGCAGTACGCGGATCGCTCGCCAGCCTCTTCGTAGCGGAGGCCTTGGTCGGCGTAGCGGTGGCTGGCGTACTCTCCGTGGCGATGCTTGGCGAGCTTTTTGCGGTGCCTATGCGGTCAACGGGCTTCGCCCTGACGGCCGGCCTCGCCACGGCCATCATCGGCGGAACTGCGCCGTTGGTCGCCCAAGTTCTCGTCACCTTTGTTGATCTTGAGGCCGGACCGGGGATCTATGTTGCGGTCATGGCTAGCCTGGCTCTCATCGCGCTGCGAAGTTGGCCTGAGACCGCTTTCAGGGACCTGATCTGACCGTCTGCCGGTCGTCGCAAAGCGGGCCCTGAGAGTCCGGTTGCAGGATCGTGGTTCAGGACTTGCTCACCAGGCGCCTAACGATTGGCTCGGATTTTTCCGTGGCCAGCTGGTCGGCTTGGGTGGCAGCGTACCGACCGGCCAGGGGGCGTGCGCTTAGCCCGTGGGCGAGCACGCTCAGTAGCACTGTTAAGCCGATAGTCCCGACCACGCTCTGCACTGGGCCTGGCACGTCATGCAGCTCCTCGAGGGTGATCAACGCAAACACCACCGAGGCGAGTCCACGGGGTCCGAACCAGCCGACGAATGCGACCGTGAGCCAGTCCATGCGTGATCCCAGGAGGCACAGTGCGACCGGGACCATGCGGATGATCGTCAGGCTGAGTACGGCGTAGGCGACCACCTGCCACGACAGGCTCGTCGTGAGGGTGGGGACCGCTAATGCTCCGAACAGCAGCCAGGCAACCATCGACGACAGGCCACAGGTCTGTTCGACGTAGTAGACCTCCTTCTCCCCGCGACGGCCGGCGCAGAGCGTGAAGGCAATCCCGCCGACGAAGGCGGCGACGAAGCCATTTGCGCCGGCCAGCACGGCGCTGAGGTAGGCCAGCAACGACAGGGCCAGGACCGCCGGCCCGGCGAACTCCTCTGAGCTCCAGCCGCGCCTTCTGGTCTGGCGGAGAAGCAGACCGCCTCCGGCGCCGACGCCTACACCGATCAACGCTCCGAGGAGCAAGCCGAGCACCGCCCGCCCTGGCGTGTCATGTCCAGCAAGTCCCGCTTCGGTTGCGATGCCTGCCAGGGCCACCATCACGACTGGGGTGGCAATCCCGTCGTTGAGTCCGCTCTCCACGTTGAGGACCCGTCGGACCGGCTGCGGGACTCGTTGATCCGACATGACGGCTGAGCCCAGAGCCGCGTCAGTCGGAGCAAGCGCGGCGCCGAGCAGCAACGCGTACCACGGACTGATCCCGAGCAACAGGTAGCCGGCTACGGCGCCAAAGGCGATTGTCAGCGGAAGGCCGAGTCCGAGGAGCCGTACGCAGCGGCCGAGATCGGCGCGCAAGTCCGATATGCGGATTCGGCTGGCGTCGGCGAACAGCACCCACACGAGGGTTACCTCGGCGATGATCTTGACCTGATGCGAGTCAGTTTCAACATCGACAAGGTGAAGACCCTCAGCGAGCACCAGCCCGACCGCGACGAAGAAGATCGGCGTGGAAATGACCGCTGCTCGTGTGGAAATCCCGGCCCACAGGACGATCGCCACGAGAGTCAGGCACAGCGCAGCCAGTTCCATGGGAGTACCTCAGATCCGCAGCAGCTGTTGCGGTAGCCCGGCAGCCACGGATTCCACACGTGTGAACACGCCGATCCTCCTGCTCCCTTACGCCCGACGTTGGGTCTGTCGCTATTGTGTCGACGGCGTTGACCGCGCCGCCTCACCCGTCGTGGGTAAAGGACTGACGCTGAGCCACGGCCAGTGCACTGTCCAGTGCAAGCCGCCGTCATGATTCGGACCGACGGCATCGTTCAATCACCGGGAAGCGCGGCTCGGAGCTGTCATCAAGCGGCGCTTCACACAAGGTCGATGTCTTCGCCGGACGAGTTGACGTTTGGGAATCCGGTGGCTGCCATCCACGACGTCGATGCCCTTACCACTAGCGCTGCTGGCGCCCCCTTTGCCGAGCCTCTCAGAGTCCGAATGAGTACGGATACATGCACGCAGGTCGCTCGAGTCTGGCTCCCAGATCGGCACCCGATCTGACCTAGGTCTTAGGCCGGGCTTGACGGAGTAAAGAATTCCTCACCGCCCGGCGTCCGGGGCCATGTCCGGGGTCAGGTTCGCGACGTTGCGGCAAGCCGTGATCAACCACAGGTGGCCGTATGCTCTTGGCAACAGGGTCGCTCTACCGCCGTGGAGTGTGAGAGCACGAGCGCAGGGGGCCCACTTGATGGGGTCGGGAATCTACATGCGCGATGGATCGTCCCAGACAGAGGACACGAAATCGGCTGGCCCGTCCCCGTTGCGTCTACGGGTGGGCGTGTTTCTCATCCTCTTGTGGATTGTGCCGTTCTGGGCGTTGGCGCCCTACATCGCGAATTCCCTCAGCGGGCTCAGTAACCCTCCATCAGTTGCTGCTTTGACGACAACCATCCTCGTCGTGCAGACCATCATCGGGCTGCTCGGGTTCTGGGTCGCCGGAGCGGCAGTCAAGTCGATCATCAAGGGCTCCACGATGAGGCATGCCCTGGGGGCTATCTGGTCCATGCTCATTCACGGGGATCTCCGAGGTCAGGGCGAGGTCGGCAATGATCCGAAT
>DATDKX010000051.1:0-2520 GCA_036519615.1 Propionibacteriaceae bacterium | reverse complement strand
GAGTGCCGCGGCCCGAGCGTTGGCTCATCGTATGTTTCCGAGCCAGTCGGACGGGTCGGGGCCACCGGTCGACGTGGCGCCTGGCAGGTTGCTGGCGGGTATCGGCGTTGAACAACTGCCGGTTGTCTTGGTCAGCCTCGTCGGACTGGCCGACGATGTCGCTGAGAATGCGGTACGCGGCAAGGTCATCGATGCAGTGATCGATGAGGTGGCTGAGTTACAGCTGCTGGGGGCCGGTTTCCGGCCGGTCTTCTTGCTCGACACACCCGCCTTCAGTCGAGTGCGCAGTTACGGCTACGCGGTTGAACTCGTCTCGGCGGCTGGGGCTTGGTCGGGAGAACCAGCGGACTGGCCGGAGTACATCGGTGCTCGGATTGCATCGATGATGCGAACCTACGGAATCTCGGCCGTCGTGACCGTGGGACCACATGGCCTCGACAACGTGATACGAGGTCTGCTCCGGTCGTACGGCTGAGCCCTCATCACTGGCATCGATCGTTTACCTGATCTTCACCGCGCGTGCTTCCCGTGCTCGCCAAGTTGATGCGACGGTTTGATTCGCTCGCAGCGTCAACAAAAGCAAAACGACCACAAGATCGTGACATGGAGGTCGGGGGCAATGGATCGCTCGGTTGACGCCGTCATCATCGGCATGGGTTACGTGGGGCTGCCCTTGGCGCGAGAAGCTAGCGCAGCCGGCCTACGTGTGGTCGGTTTCGACGTAAATGCAGAGGTAGTCGACGGGTTGAACCATGGCCGGTCACACGTGGACGATCTTGCTGACTTCGATGTCGTGGAGATGCTCGGCCGCGGCTTCTTTGCCACCACTGATGCAAGCGAGCTGCGCCACGCCCAGACGATCGTGGTCTGCGTTCCCACACCGCTGTCGAGCGATGGAACCCCCGATCTTGGGCCGGTTCGAGCTGCCGCGACCTCGGTCGCCGAGCACCTGCAGCCGAGCACGCTAGTGATCTTGGAATCCACGACTTATCCGGGGACAACAGATGAGGAGATTCGACCCATCCTGGAAGCCGGGGGACTGATGGCGGGAACGGACTTCTCCTTGGTCTTCTCACCGGAGCGAATCGATCCCGGCAACCAGAACTTCGGCCCCAAGAACACGCCGAAAGTGATTGGTGGCCATACATCAAGCTGCGCCGACGCAGCTGAGGCCTTTTACTCACGGTTTGTTGACACCGTTGTCCGTACCAAGGGCACCCGGGAGGCGGAGACGGCCAAGCTGCTGGAAAACACCTATCGCCATATCAACATCGCCTTGGTCAACGAGATGGCGAGGTTCTGCCATGATCTCGACATCGACCTGTGGGATGTGATCGATGCGGCCAGTACGAAGCCTTTTGGATTTCAGGCATTTCGGCCAGGTCCTGGAGTGGGTGGTCACTGCATACCGATTGACCCGAACTATCTATCCCATCGGGTGCGAGCCCGCTTGGGCTATCCGTTCCGGTTCGTCGAGTTGGCTCAAGAGATCAATGCTGCGATGCCGAGTTATGTCGCGCGGCGAATCCAAGATCAGCTCAATCTTGACGGCAAGCCGTTACGCGGCTCGGTGATTCTGCTGCTTGGGGTGACGTACAAGCCCGACATTGCCGACACCCGAGAGTCACCGGCGATCCCGCTTGCCAAGACCTTGCTTCAGCAGGGTGCCGTGGTCAAGTTTCACGATCCGCTTGTCAAGCAGTTCTGCGTTTTCAATAAGGACCTGCCACGCGTCGATGATGTCTATGAGTCGCTCGCTGAGTCAGATGTCTCCGTGCTTTTGCAGAATCACCAGGACTATGACGTCGAAGCGATGACGGCAGTCTCACCGCGCTTCTTCGACACTCGGGGCGTAGCGGGTACGGCACACAACGTCCAGTTGTTGTGATGGCCGCGCTGTCATTGGGGTGTGCCGGACGGATCGATCATCCGTCGGGCTCCCGGTCGGCCCTCGTCCTCACGGTGGTCCATCACCCCGAGGACGCCCGAATCCGGCAACGCCAGATCAACGCCTTGATCACCGCGGGCTGGAAGGTGACCTATGTGGCGCCATTCCACGCCTTTGGTCTCGAGGTGCCGCCAGCTCGTTTCGATGATCTTGGTCGTGGCAGTCTGCAGTGCATCAATATCGCCCGGTCGAGTGGCCGACGCCGCCTCCGAGCCTGGCAGGCAGCCCGTACGATGATGCGGGCGCTAGCGCAAGATCACGACGTAGTGCTGGTTCATGATCCGGAATTGGTCCTGGCTGCTGCCGGGCTCCGAATGAAGAACCTGATCTGGGATGTTCATGAAGATCCGGCGGCCGCGCTGCAGGTCAAATCGTGGATGCCTAAGGTCCTGCGGCGTCCCGTGGCCGCCGCATGGCGCCGAGCCGAGCGAGTAGTCGAACGACAACATCACCTGTTGTTGGCCGAGCACTCCTATCAGGGCCGATTCCGTCGTTCGCATGCTGTGGTTGCCAACTCAGTCGCTGTCCCGACGCAGGCAGGGCAAGCCGGCGGTGAGCGCGTCAGCTACCTG
>DATDKX010000050.1:0-6302 GCA_036519615.1 Propionibacteriaceae bacterium | reverse complement strand
CATTGCGACCCCGATGTCGCGTTATCCGGGCTATGAGGAGAGCCGCCAAAGCTTCGGTATCAACGTGCTAGGCACGCTCGTCGTCGAAGTCGAGGCCGACGACGGCACTACTGGGTTCGGCGTGACGACGGCGGGGGAGCCCGGAGCCTGGATCGTGGAGCGTCACCTGGCGCGCTTCCTCGAGGGCGCTTTGGTTACTGATATCGAGAAGATCTGGGACCAGATGTTCCGCTCGACGCTGTTCTACGGTCGCAAAGGGCTGGTGCTTAACGTGATCAGCGCAGTTGATCTTGCTCTCTATGACCTGCTGGGTCGGCTGCGGCAGGAGCCGGTCTACCACCTGCTCGGTGGTGCCGTCCGTGATGAGTTGATCTTCTACGCCACCGGCGCGCGACCCGATCTGGCGCAGCAGATGGGCTTTGTCGGCGGCAAGCTCCCTCTGCACCATGGCCCCTATGAGGGGGCGACGGGTTTGCGGGCGAATCTGGATGAGCTCGCGGCGATGCGGGAGAAGGTGGGCGACGACTTTTGGCTGATGTGGGATTGCTGGATGTCGCTGGATCTTGACTACGCCGTCCGGCTGGCCACCGCAGCCCACGATTACGGGCTGAAGTGGCTGGAGGAGGCATTGATCCCCGACGACTACTGGGGCTACCGGGAACTTCGCCAGAAGGTGCCGCCCGGGATGTTGATCTCCACCGGCGAACACGAGTCAACGCGGTACGGATTCAGAATGCTGCTGGAGATGGGTTGCGCCGACATCCTGCAGCCAGACGTCGGCTGGTGCGGCGGAATTACGGAGCTGATCAAGATCTCCGCGCTTGCCGACGCGTACGGTGCCCTGGTGGTTCCGCACGGGTCGAGCGTGTACTCCTATCACTTCGTGATCACCCGGACGAACAGCCCGTTCGCGGAGTTTTTGATGATGGCGCCCGAGGCGGACGAGGTGGTGCCGATGTTCTCGCCGCTGCTGGTTGGCGAGCCGGTGCCGGTCAACGGCCGCATGAAGCTGTCGGACACGCCTGGTTTCGGGGTCGAGCTCAATCCCGACGTCGAGCTGATCCGGCCGGTGACTCGCTAGTTGGATCGGGCGGGCACTACGGTCTGGCGTTGGCTGCCGAGCCCTTCGATGCCGAGCTCGATGACATCACCGGCCTTCAACCACACCTGAGGCTGCAAGCCCATGCCGACACCAGGTGGCGTACCGGTATTGATCAAGTCGCCTGGCTCGAGTACCAGGAACTGGCTGAGATAGTGAACGATGAAGTACGGGTCGAAGATCATCGTCGATGTCGACCCGTTCTGGCGCCGCTCACCGCTCACATCGAGCCACATCCTGAGGTTGTGGACATCGTCGATCTCATCCGGTGTGACGAGCCATGGTCCGGCTGGGTTGAAGGTCTCCGCCGACTTCCCTTTCGACCACTGGCTGCCGCGCTCGATCTGGAAGGCCCGCTCGCTGACGTCGTTGACGACCAGGTAGCCCGCGATCGCTGACCGGGCTTGCTCGACCGTGTCGAGATAGCTCGTTCGGCTACTGATCACCACGCCCAGCTCGACCTCGTAATCCAGCTTCGTGGAACCCCGCGGGATGCGGACGTCATCGTTCGGGCCGACGAGCGTGTTGGGTGACTTGGTGAACATGATGGGCTCGTCTGGGACTGCCGCACCAGTCTCTGCAGCGTGGTCGCTGTAGTTCAATCCGATGCCCAGTATCTGGTGCGGCCGGGCGATTGGGGCTCCGATGCGCTCCTCGCCCAATTCCTGTATTTGTTCGGCGGCGGTCCGCTCTTGGACGACCTCGGCGAGCCGAGGTAGTCCGTTGCTGCCGAAGAACGCCTCGTCGAAGTCGTCGACCACATCCGAGACATCGACGTAATGGCTGTCATCAATCCGGACGACTGGTCGCTCAGAGCCAATCGGGCCGAGCCGCATCAGGTACATGAGACAACTCCTGGACTAAAGGGTGATCATGATCTTGCCACGTTCGGGCCGGTGGTCAGCGTTCAGGGCAGCTGATTCAAACGATGGGTCGGCACAGCGAGTGCTCGGCCGTCGTGGCAATGATGGTTTGCGGCAGCTCAAGACGTTTGTGACCAACGCCACGAGTCCCCAAAGGAATCCGGGTAACACAATGAATCGAGGAGATTGATATGGCCGGACGGCGCGACTTCGACGCCGACGAAGCCGCCTATCTGCAAGACGTCGGAAAGTATTGCGACACCGTCCTCCGGAACCGCGCCGACGAAAGTGACAATGGCGAATTCTTCCCCGACATCATTCGTCAGTTCGCTGACCTAGGGCTGCTGGAGTTGATGTTCGACGAACAGCGCAATCTGCAACTCCACCGGATGCGGCTAGTCCACCAGACAACAGAATTGGTGGCCGCCGCCTTTCCCGCCGCGGTGGTCGCGCTGGGCGCCCTCCGACTACAGGCCTATCTACTCAAGCGGTACGCCGAACCCGACATCGCGGACCGATACCTTGAGCCGCTGCTCAGCGGCGAACTCTACGGATCGTTCGGAGTCACTGAACCAGACGCAGGGACGGACGTCCGGGCCATCTCGACCGTGGCCACCCGGGACCGTGACGGCTGGATCCTCAACGGCGGCAAGAAATGGATCGGCCTCGCCCCCTACGCCGCGTTCAACGTAGTGCCGGCCAAACTGGACCATGACGGCCGCGACGCTGAGACCGTCGCCCTGGTCATCGACCTGGAGTCAGACGGCGTAAGCCGTAGCGGACCCCTTGACCTCATGAGCTTTCGGGGCATGCCCCTGGGAGAGCTGACCTTCAACGACGTGAGGGTGCCTGCTGGCTCGGCGCTTAAGGTCGCGGGGTTCAAAGGAATGATGGAAGGCATAAACCTGGCTCGGATCGACGCCGCCAGCTACGGCTGCGGCTTCATCAAGGCTGCCATCCGGGAGTGCTCGGTCAGAGCTAACAACCGCACCGCGTTCGGTCAACCTTTGAGCAACATACAAGTCATTCAGAGCAAAATCGGGTTGATGGCCACCGACTATGAAGCCGCTCGCCTACTTACCCTGGCCGCCAGCGACAGCTTCGCCCTCGGCCGTGGCGGTGACCCGATCCTGCTGTCCAAGGCAAAGTTGTTCAGCACCGACGCGGCAATGCGGCACGCCGTCGAAGCGGTCCAAATCTTCGGCGCCCTCGGTATCCACCACAGCAGTCGCGTGCAACGACTCTTCCGGGACAGCAAGGCCCTCCAAATCTTCGACGGGACCAGCGAAATCCACACCTTGATGATTGGACGCGACGCGCTCAACGCCCATCGTTAAATCCGTCCAACCAGCAGCGAAAGTGCCGGTGGCTAGGGGCGGAGCCAAGGGGACGAACCCCTAACCCCTTGCTTGCAAAGTGGCGCAGCGAGCCTCGTTGAGCATCGCCGCGGCTCGCCGAGCGCGTGATACGCACGCTGAGCGCCGTTGGTCACCGGGGTTGTTGCTGTACTCTGCCGCACGCCGTGACTGGACGAAGGCGGTTGGCGACGTCGCGTGGCTGACCCAGTGTTATGTAATACTCCATGGTTTCGCAGATCTGCGGATCGACGAGCCTGAAATTTCACAACACGCCGGCAGGAACCTGCGTCAGTTCGGGCTGCTGAAGCCACCCTCCATGCCGTTTTCTCTCGTTTGCGGACAAGACCTTCACGTCCCGCACCTGGGAACACCCGGCCGACCCTGATCTGGTGTACGTCGAAAAGCGATCCGAACTGTCGCCTGCAGTGGGTGGGTTGCGGGCGCCCTGATTCCTACCGTGGTGGGCGTCTGAGTCCCCGACCACGGAGAACCTGCCATGTCTTCCAGCATCAGCCGCCGCTTGTTGGCTGGTCTGGCCGCCATACCTCCTCGCACTAGTGGGCTGTGATGACGATTGGACTAGCGCAGGTCCGATGGGCACTGTGGCACCCTCGACTCGCCAATCGGCTCCGAATACCAGCACCGCCCGAGTCCGCAATGGATGACGATGCCATCCGGACATTCCGGTCGAGGGCTAGCACCGGATCGGCCGCATTCCTCGCCGGGTTATCGATTCCGACCTGGGGCTACACCGACGGCCGATACGACGCCGGCGATCTCGGCCCCGCTCTGCGGGCAGCTCTGGTGGGCGAGTTCGGGTCATGGTGAAGAACCGGCTATTGGAGATCACCACGGTGCGCCGGCACGGAATGGCCCATCCAGCAGTGCACCTTGTTGATCTTGATGCGGTGTCGACCATGGAATCCGTGCTCTCGTCATGAAGCCGCCGGCGCGCTTGTGGGAAGTGATGCACTTCGGCTGTCAGAACTGGAGTCGTCCCCGCAGGTGGACAGGAGCGGACTCGCGAGGGGATCGCCGAGCACCTTTCGGGCGGACCAGCAGTGCTGCCAGGCCTCAGAGTTGGCGGATGTGCGTCGGCTGGCTCCTGGCCATCCTCTTCGCCGCCGTGGGTGTCCCTGCTGCACCAGCGGCCGCCGAGCCGGAGCCCGTCAGCATCACCAACGTGACATTCGTCGGCGGCGGTGGTGTGATCCTGCACGGAATCGTGGTGGCGCCAAGACCGAGTGCGAAACGTCGATCAGCCTTGGTGATGCTGGAGGGAGCGGGAAACCGCGGCCGGCAAGAGCTCCAACCGGCCGCGGAGGTGTTCGCCCGGCGCGGCGTCATCACGCTCATCTACGACAAACGGAAGGTCGGCTACAGCATCGTGCGGCGCGACTACGACCTGCTCGCCACCGACGCTGTCGCGGCGGTGGCACTGTTGGCGACCCGACGCGACGTCGACCCATCTCGCCTCGGATTGTGGGCCCAATCGGAAGGAGCCTACGTCGCCCCGCTGGCCTGCCGTCGGTCGAGTGCAATCAAGTTCGTGATCACAGTCGGCGCGGTCGGGGTGACCCCAGCAGTGCAAACCGCTTGGGGTTACGACCAGTTCCTCCGCCATGCGGGGGTGGGCGGCGGGCTGCCCCACACCCTGGAGATCACCGCGCTTCGGACGATGATCAGCGCCGGTCTGTTTCCCGAGGCCAACTTTGACCAAAGGCCCCGGCCTGGCAACAGCTACGGCAGCCGGTGCTCGCCGAATGGGGTGAGTTTGACCGGGTCGCCCTCCCACGGGAGAGCAGCACGGCCATCGAGGAAGCACTGCGCGGCGGAGGTAATACCCGCTACACCATGCGATTCATCAGCGGCGTCCGCCATAACCTCAACCTCACCGCGGACGGCGGCTTCGACCGGATCGCGTCACTGCCGGCCGACTACGGGGCTTACGAGCGCCATTGGATCGACGACCTCGCACGCACCGAGCCGTCGGGACTAGGCAGTCCACCCACCATCGAGACACCGCCGCCGGTGCTAGCTCCGCTGAGCGGCGCCGCAGCCTGGGTGCACCTCGGCCTGATTTTGACCCTGACGATCGGGTTCGCGTTCTACCCCCTCGCAGGCTTGGTGGGCCGCATTCGCAGGCGCTCCATGGCCTTAAAGTTGGGGGCCCGGAAGTTGAGCGGCGCGCAACGCCTGATCGTTGCCGCCGGCTTGTTCACCACGCTCGGCCTCCCGGTCTATCTGCTGTTTTTGGTGATCACGGCCGCGAATGTCATCGGGCCCGTGGTCGTGGGTCGTCCGCTCCCGTGGCTTTTGCTCCAGGGATCGACTGTCATTGTCGGCGTCTGCACAGTCGTGATCGCCGTCAGGTGGTGGCGTTCCCGCCGCCGTGGTGAACGGACCGATCATCATCGGCTGATCCTGGTGGCCGCGGGCACGGTTCTGCTGGGCTGGGTGGGCTATTGGGGTTTGCTAGTGCCGTGAGGTGCAGTCGGCGACAGGCAGGCTACGTGCCTCGGTGGCGCGGGGGACTGACGGCCGTGGGACGGTCGCCGTCGTGACCCGTACTCAGCCCAACGGAACCGGCCTCGCTGGGCGTCGCCCGGGCTCACTGAGAGCAGACGAGCCGCGTTGGACAGCGCCGAATAGCGGGGACACTGCTGTACTTTGCTGCTGTGTGCGCCACGAGGCGCCGGATGTCGAGAGGGGTGAGAGTCCTCTCCGTTGGGCCGTCGTGGCGGCCTGATCGAAGCTGGGGGCAGCCTGATCCGGGGACGCCGGTGAGGGTGGGAAGCAGCCCCGACAATGCCGAGGCGTGCTGGTACTACCAGACGGTGCGGGTTCGGCTAGCGAGGCCAGGGTGCGTAACGGGAGTGAATCAGTGGTTGAAGCCTCGTAACAGGTGCCGACTCAAATCTGGTGGATAGGGGCCGGGGTGCAGTGCGTGACCGCCGTTTGTGCTTGGTGGTCAACTCCGAA
>DATDKX010000049.1:0-18605 GCA_036519615.1 Propionibacteriaceae bacterium | reverse complement strand
CAAGATGCGAACGCTGCGGCAGCTGGCCGCGTTGTGGATGCGCGAGCATCACATCAAGGCATCGACCATCCGGGTGGATGCCATCGGTGTGGTGCTGAAGCCGGGCCGCGAACCGTCTTTGACCCACGCACGGGCGGTGGGTTGAGTGGCATCGGCCTGTGCATGGTCGGTAGCCCTAGTCGGCTTGGAAGGTCGGATCGTCGAAGTTGAGGCCGATATCGGTGCCGGGTTGCCGCGCACTGTGCTGGTAGGGCTTCCCGACTCGGCTCTCTACCAGGCGCGTGATCGCTGCAAGGCGGCGGTCAGCAACTCCAGCCAAGAGTGGCCGATCTCGCTACTGACCATCAATCTCAGTCCTGCCACCTTGCCCAAGGCCGGCAGTCACTACGACGTCGCAATCGTGGCGGCGATTCTCGCGGCGCAGCGGGTTTTCCCAGCCGTCGAGCTGCGCCGAACAGTCCTACTGGGTGAACTCGGGTTGGATGGTCGCCTTCGGCCTGTGCGCGGCATTCTGCCCGCCACGTTGGCAGCTCAACAGGCGGGCTTTACGCGGGTGATCGTTCCGTTGCGCCAGGCCGGTGAGGCCGAACTGGTCGAGGGGATCGAGGTCTTTGGTGTTGGCTCGATCACCCAATTGGTCGCCTTCCTGCGGGGCGTTCCGATGCCGGATGTTGAGCCCATCGACGTGGTCGGTGAGCCGGCCGGCAAGCACGCGAACCGTCGTCTCGACCTCGCAGATGTTGTGGGTCAGGTCGAGGCCAAGTGGGCCTGCGAGGTAGCCGCCGCGGGTCGGCACCACATGCTGTTCCACGGTCCACCAGGCGTAGGAAAGACGATGCTTGCCGAGCGGGTTCCAGGCCTGCTTCCTGACCTCGACGTGCACGACGCCCTTGAAGTCTCAGCGGTGCACTCGCTTGCTGGCTTCAACCTCGCTGATCAGTTGATCACCCGACCGCCCTACAGCGACCCGCATCACTCGGCCACCGTTGCCAGCATCGTGGGCGGCGGCCAACGAATGGCAAAGCCCGGCGCGATCTCGTGCGCCCACAAGGGCGTGCTTTTTCTCGATGAGGCGCCGGAATTCCAGCCGGCTGTCCTCGAGGCGCTGCGTACACCGCTGGAATCCGGCATGATCACACTCGGCCGCAGTGAGGTGCATGCCCGCTTCCCGGCCCGTTTCCAACTGATCTTGGCTGCCAACCCCTGCCCCTGCGGGCAGGCCGCGACGCCGGGCGGTCATTGTCAATGCCCCCCTGTCGTGGTGCGCCGGTATGCCGAGAAGATCTCCGGGCCGATACGTGATCGCATCGACATCAATCAGGCATTTCTGCCGCTGCGGAAGGCCTACCTGAAGGCGGCGCTACAGCGCGCGGAGTTCTCCGCTGTGGTAGCCGAGCGGGTGCTGCAAGCGCGCGATCGGCAGCGTCGACGCCTAGCCGGTAGCGGTTGGCAGACCAACGGCGAGGTCTCCGGCAGCTACCTGCGACGTCACCTGCCGCTTCCGGACGGTCTGCAGGTCGTCGACGAAGCCGTGGATCGCGGCCGGCTGAGTGCCCGCGGCGTGGACAAGGTGTTGCGACTTGCCTGGACTATTGCCGATCTCGCGGGTCGTGACGTGCCGGGCCGAGATGAGCTCGCGATCGCATTGGCAATGCGGCGCGGGGAGCAACCGGGCGCAGTGAGGCTGGAAGCGGTTGGACCATGATCAAACCCGATCGAAGAGCGCGCATCATGCTCAGCTGTGCCATGGACGGCGGTGATCTTGCAGTGGCTGACCTGGTGCAGAATCTGGGCGCCGAGGGAGCCTGGGCCAAGATCATCGAAGGGGCACTGGGAGAGCCGGCTGCCGAACGTGCCTCTCGGGTTTCGATCGAAGTAGTTGAGCTACTGGCCCACGCGGCGGCAATGCGCTTCATTGTCCCCGGCGACGACGAGTGGCCCGACGGACTTGATGATCTTCGACATGCCGAGAGTATTCAGCGGCGTGGCGGTGAGCCGCTCGGGCTGTGGTTACGCGGTACAGGACATCTAGCACACCTGATGCAACGCTCGGTTGCGATCGTCGGCTCGCGGGCAGCCACGGCCTATGGGAACGGCATTGCAACAGACCTCGCCGCTGATCTTGCGGAGCAAGGCGTGACCGTAGTCTCTGGTGGCGCATTCGGCATTGACGTGGCCGCACATCGGGGAGCGCTCGCTGCGGGCGGACCGACCGTGTGCGTACTCGCCAACGGTGTCGATGTGGCCTATCCGCCAGCGCACGCGGCGATCTTCGAGACTCTCGCGAAGGATCACCTGCTGGTTTCGGAGTTGCTGCCCGGCGCCAATCCCACCCGGGTTCGGTTCCTGGCTCGGAACCGGCTGATTGCCGCAATGTCGCGAGGCACCGTGGTGGTAGAGGCGGCACTGCGTTCAGGCGCGCGTAACACCGCTAGCTGGGCGCTTGGTTGTGGACGTCCGCTCATGGCGGTCCCTGGTTCGGTCTACTCGCGGGCCTCGGCGGCCCCGCATCTGATGATCCGCAATGGGCAGGCCGTCCTCGTCACTTCTGCCCCGGAAGTGCTGGAGCTGATCTCGGACATGGGTGAGGCGATGCTGCCCTTTAGCCATGGTCAGAGCAGAGCAACCGATGCGCTGACCGAGACCCAGCTCGCGGTATTTGAGGCAATTCCAGCCCGCCGTCGCGCCTCCGTCGGAGACATCGCTCTTGCCGCGGGGGTAAGTGTTCCAAGCTGCCTAAGTGCGCTGACCGCGCTTGACTCGGCCGGCCTGGTCGAAAGTGACGAACGAGGATGGTTGGTCGCGGTCGGAGGGCCGCGAGCATGATCGGTCTAGCGGGCCTTGGCCAAAAACGTCCGCAGCAGGGGTCCAGCCGTGCCCGAACCTGACTTGCCATCGTTGACGAACACGGCAACAGCAAGATCACCTTGCGCAGCGATCATCCAGGCATGCGTCTTCAGCGGCTTCGATGTGCCGTACTCTGCAGTGCCGGTCTTGGCCAGCACCGCAGGACCGGCCAGGTTGCCGAGCACCCGGCCGCTGCCGTCGGTCACGACTGCGCGCATCATTTGGCGCAGCTGACGAGCCTCCTGTTTGGTCAGCGGCTTTCCCTTTGGCGTGGCCTGCGTCCCGTCGATGAGATGCGGTATCACGGTCCCACCTGCGGCGACCGACGCTGCGACAGCAGCCATCGCCATCGGTGAGGCCTCAACCTTGCCCTGACCGATGATGGCAGCCGCGCGACCGGTCGCCGAGGGATCGTCGGGCACCGAGCCGAAGAATGACGCAAAGCCGACGTCGTAGTCGGTGCCGAAGCCGAGCGAGACCGCGGCGTCTCGCAGCGCACCCTTGTCGAGCTTGCCTCGCTGGCCGATGAACGCCGTATTGCATGACTGCGCGAGCGCCGTCCGGAACTTGATGGTGCCCAGATGATTACGCGGATAGTCGCTGTAGTTGCGGAACTTGCGGCCGTTCACCGTCACACTCGGCAGGCATTTCACCGACGATTGCGGCGTCAGCCCGGCCCGCAGCAGAGCCAGCGTGGAGACGACCTTAAAGGTCGAGCCGGGAGCTGCCCGACCCAGCGTGGCGAGTGATTGCCCGCGATTGGCTTCGCCGTTCGCTGCGGCCACAATCGTCCCTGTCGAAGGCCTGATGGCAACCAGAGCGCTCGCCGGCTTTGTTCTCGCAAGTGTCTTTTCCGCAAGCTTTTGAAGCCCGAGGTTCAGCGTCGTGGTCACCGGCTTGCCGGGTACAGGTCTCACCTCGAACAGCACGACCGGCTCGGCCTCGGCGGCTGGTGAGGGCGTCGGAGGCGGGCTTGCTGAGCTGCCGCTCGGCTTGGCGGCAGACAGTCGGACTCGTAGGCCGGGCGTGCCGCGCAGCTGTGCGTCATAGCGCTTCTGCAGGCCGGATAGCCCTACCTGATCTCCGGCAACTACCGCACCACCGGACTGATCGACATCCTCCTTCGTTGCCTCGCCAACGGTTCCAATGATCGGCCGGGCAAAGTCCCGGGTTGGCGCCAGCATCTGAGTGGTCCGGATTGAGAGCGCTCCTGGAATGGCACGAATCTTAGAGCCGAGTGGCAGGTCCGATGCATCCATGCGAAACACGATGGCCGGCACGAAAGCGCTGTTGCCGGCAGCAGCAACCTTTGACGCGTACGCCGTGGGATCGATCTTGACCACCTTGGCGAGCCGGACCGCGGATGCTTTCGCCTTGTCGCCGCTCACCTTGGATTTGTCGATCCCAATCCGGAATACGGCGCGCTCAGTCACGATTGGATCGCCGTCCTCGCCGAGCAACTCGCCACGCTCGGGATAGAGGCGCCGTTGGGACAGTCGGTTGGTGCCGTCGAGCTGCGGTTGCACGATGCTCGGTTGCCAGCTGGTCTTCCACTGGTCCGCCTCCTTAGCCAGCTTGGCTGCAGTCTCATAGGTCCACCGCTCCGGGACACCGGGGAAGGTCCAACTGAACGACAGCCTGGCGGTCGCCGAGGATCCATCTCGCGACACAGAGATCACTGTTACGCCGGGCTTCAGCGGGCCCATACCTGAGACAAGTGGCTGGAACAGATCGTTGATCGCTGTACCGGAGGAGCCGACGAACGGCACTGGGGAAAGATCCTTAGCACTGAGGCCCGCCGCGAGCGCTGCCGCAACGCGGTCCGGGGAATCGCCTTTCTTCTCCGGGTTCAGATTGGGAAGCGAGATCCCGCACCCTGCGACCGCCATGAACACGACCAACAAGAGGCATGCGACTCGGAGGGATTGAGCCTGAGGCCGTCGAAGATCCTTGCTCAGCGGCATCGGGTCATCCTGCCATCTGCGCCAACCATGGGTAGTGTCGCCGCCATGGGCATCTACGCTAAACGTCCAGGGAAGATGATCGGCCAATTGTTCGGGGATGGTTTCGTTCTGCTCTGGACTGTGTGTTGGGCAATTGTCGGAATCTTTGTCCATCGGGTCATTGAGGTACTCGCGGTACCGGCACGGGAAACAGCGCGGACGGCCACGCGATTGGCAGAGAACTTTCGTGAGGCCGCCACCGAGGCAGCCAAGGTCCCGGTCGCTGGTGAGCAGCTTCGACGTCCCTTGGACGCTGCTTCGGTGACCCTCGGCAATCTGATCACTTCTGCCAACGAGCAGGTCGCAAGCATCGAACGGCTGGCCCTGCTCGTCGGCTGGTTAGTCTTCCTCATTCCCGTGACGATCGTGGTGGCGTTCTGGCTGCCGCGTCGCATTCGGTTTTATCGGCAGGCTCGGGCTTCCCAAGTCTTCTTAAACGAGCTTGCTGACCTCGACCTCTTCGCGCTCCGGGCCATGGCCGCCCAGCCGCTCTACGTGCTCGCCGAGATCAGCGACGACCCCGTTAAAGCGTGGCGATCCGGTGACCGAGAGGTGATCAACAAGCTGGCCGAGCTCGAGCTGAGACGCGACGGGCTCAGCTTTCCCGACACCTTGCGGGCCGTATCAAGGGAGGCCAGTATCGGGTGACAGGAGATGGTCAGGTGGACCGGCATCAGCTCGCTCACCAATCCTGCGCCTCTGTGAGTTGACGATCACCAAGGAGGTTGAGCGTGTCTGCAAATCGTCACCTGGTAGGTCTGCTGCTCGGTGCTGAGGAGGACTGGCCACAGGCATTCGAAGCGATCGCGGGCCGTCTCGGTGTCTTCCGGTACGAGGGTGTTGATCACGTTTTGGATACCGAGCGGGTGCGCATCCACCCGTTCAACCTGCGGGACCCTGCCAGGCACCAAGTCGTCATCGACCGGCTGGCGTACTGGTATTACCACCCACGGGAATGGCTGAAAAAGGTGGCGCTGATGGACGACGCGTACCTGATGAACTCGCCGTTCACGTTCCAGTCGATGGAGAAGCACTCCGCTTACTGTGCGATGATCCGGCTCGGCATGAATGTGCCTGACACGGTGCTGGTGCCTTATAAGAACCCGATCGACAACGTCCGCTGGGCGTACACGTCGCGCAACTACAACGACCCCTTCGATCTAGCCGCGATCGCCGACGAAATGGGCTATCCGCTCTTTATGAAGCCCTTTGACGGCGGCGGCTGGCGAGGAGTGTCCAAGGTCAGGAACCAGGCCGAGTTGATGGCGGCGTACGACGACTCCGGTGAGATGCTGATGCATTTGCAGAAGTCTGTGGAACCCTATGACGTCTTCGCCCGAGCCCTCACCATCGGGCCCGAGACGATGGTGATGCACTTTCGCCCTGACCTGCCGATGCATGAGCGGTACGCGGTTGATCATGAGTTTCTCTCCGCGAAGGTCGGCCTGGAAGCGACCACGATCACCCAGACCGTGAACGCCTTCTTCCGCTGGGAGTTCAATTCCTGCGAGATGTTGGTCCAAGGCGACACCGTGATACCCATCGACTACGCCAACGCCTGCCCTGATGTGGCGGTGACGTCGCTGCACTACTACTTCCCATGGGCCATGAAGTCGTTGATCAAGTGGACGGCCTTCTGCGCCGCGACTGGACGGCGCGCCAAGATGCACGTCGACACCGACCCGTGGTTCGCGGTTGCCGACGATCCGGATCTCAGCTATGAGGCCAAGCTCGAGCACTACCAGCAGCTGGCTGACCAGCACTTCGAGAAGGAGCGCTATGTGGATTTCTGCGCCACCGCGCTGCCAGAAATCGACGATATGGTTCTGGACTGGGTGTCATCGCCTGACTTCGACCGCATGCTGACCGAGACAGTCAATCTGACGTACCCGGAGCACGAGCGCGAGCGGTTTGTGGGTCATTTCCGCGGCCTGGTCGGCTTGTGGGTCAGTGATCAAAAGCAAGTCTCTGTCTAGACCCGCTAACGGCTTCGGTGAGCGACGACGAAGATGCGCCGGAAGGGCAGTACGGTGCCATACGGCTGGGCCGGGTAGGCGTCGTCCAGCAGCTGTTGATACTCGGCAACGAACTGTTTCCGATGATCATCGGGCAACGCCTGGAGCACTGGCCGGGCACCGGTTCCTGAAATCCACCGGAAGACCGGATTGGGCCCACTCAGCACGTGCAGGTAGGTGGTCTCCCAACTATCTACTGTGCATTCCAGCTCGGCAAGATCATCGAGATATGCCGCCGCATCCGCCGAGGCCGGCCAAGCGACATCTGTCAGCATCGGCGCGTAGCGGGGATCGGCAGCCAACTGACTAAGCAGCTGATGGCTTGGCTCGTCAAAGTTTCCCGGCACTTGAAAGGCCAGCCATCCATCGAGTACGAGGGATGAGACGAGAAACGGCAGTAACTCGCGGTGCCCTGGGACCCACTGCAACGTGGCATTGCTGATGATCACGTCCACCGGCATCTCCGGCCGCCAGTCACGAAGGTCCTGCACCTGAAACCTCACCTGCGAGCCGGCAAACTTCGCGGCTTGGGTGATCATCTCGGGCGAAGAGTCGAGACCTAGAATCTGCGCTCTGGGCCAACGATCGACCAATGAGGCGGTGAGCTGGCCGGGTCCGCATCCGAGGTCGACCACCACCTTCGGGTCGGCGGCCCCGACTCGGCTCAGAAGATCGACAAACGGTCGAGAACGCTCATCGGCGAACTCCAGGTAGGTCCCGGGATCCCAGACGGGCATCAGTTCCGGCGATGGTATGCATCTCGCCAAGTCGGCACACTCGGCTTCCAGGCGAGAGTCATGCCGGCCTCGGCTGGGGTCCGGTTGGCCTTGCGGTTGTTGCAGCGAGTGCAGGCTGCCACGGTGTTCTGCCAGCTATTGGTGCCTCCGCGGGACTGCGGCAACAGGTGATCAACAGTGTCTGCGGTGCCCTCGCAGTAGGCGCAGCGATGATGATCACGGCGGAGTACGGCGCGTTTGGACCAAGCGGGTGTGCGGGCGTACAGGAAAGTGGTCTTGACGTAGCGAATCAGGCGCAAGACCAGGGGCCACGGATATGGGCCGATGCGGTGTCCGTCGCGGGCTTCCTCAACGATCGCAACCTCACGGACCAACATGAGAATCGCGTGCTTGATCGAAACTGTGTGCAGAGCCGTGTTGTCGGTGTTGAGAACAATCACCGCTGACATCACCGCACCTCCTTCCGGGGCTTAAGACTCCACAAAACCCGATGACGCTGTCATTGGGATTATGGCGGGTCAGGTCAAGGCAGTGCGATATCGCCGCTGTGGGTGTCAGCCTTCTTGTGTCATGAGTCAAGGTTTTGGCAGGTCTAACGGTGGTCGGGGTGCGGAGGTGGAGGCTGCGGCGGAGGACGCGATCGAAGGTGCGTTGGGGGATGGGGTCTTCAGGTGGGGGATCCATCGACCGGTGGTGGCCGGCGCTGTAGCGGAGCTTCCGGGCGGGGCTCGAACGATCCGCAGGATTAGGCCCGGCGACCTTGGCTGGGTCGTCGCCACGTTGGAGACGGCGGTCGAGTATGGCGCGGACGTTCTAGCTTGGGCAGTCGTAGTCGGGGGGTTTCGACGGCACTACCCCAGCTGGTCGCGGCGACGTCTCAGGTAGGCGGTCTCGGCGGTGTTGCCCGCCAGCTCGATGGCTTTGTCGTACGCCGCGCGTGACTTTTGACTGCAGCCCAGCCGGCGCAGCAGGTCGGCGCGGGTCGCATGGTAGGCGTGATAGCCGGCCAGCGTGTCCTCAAGGCGTGGCCCTCCGCCTTGAGCCGGTCGTTGAACGCGTTGATGGCAGCCATCTCGTCCGGGGTGGCGAGGCCGGCCGTGTCGTCGATCACGGAAACCAGGTAATGCATCTCGACTCATCTCCTGTGGTTCGGGCCGCCCCTCGTGGACGGCCGCTAACCCCTGCCGCAAACACCTCTGCCCCGATCCGACACCGCCTCCCGGAAATCTTTCAAGCCTTTCTGGTACGTCGGTGTCAACGATCCACTCGTGGAAGCCATCGCTGGACACCTGCGCCGGCCGTAGGCGCGCGCCGGCGGCTTTGGCAGCGTTGCGTCGCGCCTCGGACCTCCCGATTGCAGGCCTTCACCCCTCGGTGGTGAGCTTGAGCGCCACATCGAGGTCGGAGGCCTCGATGATCCGGAAGCCGGCGAGGGTATTTCTCGTTTCCAACGTGGGTGGGGTCTTGGCCACACGGCTGGAACAGGTCGGTGGTCTAGTGCGTCACCTATGTCGCTTGCTTCAGTCGGCTGGATACTGCGGGCGTCCGGCCGGCCGGTAGACCTGGATCGCTACGCCCTTTGAGTCGGCTCGCGAGTCGACCAGGTCTAGCGCTATGTCCGGGCCGGCGTCGGGGAACAGCCGCGTGCCCTGGCCGAGGATCACGGGGACGATGAGCAGATTCATCTCGTCGACGAGGTCGTTCTCGAGCAGCCACCGGATCAGGGCACCGCTGCCGTGCACCTGCAATTCCCCTCCCGGCCTGGCTTTCAGCTCGCCGATAGCAGCCGCGAGGTCGCCGGAGAGGACGGTCGTGTTCGCCCAGCGCGGTTCGGTGAGCGTGGTCGATGCGAGGTACTTTGGTTGCGTGTTCAAAGCAGCTGCGATCTGGTGGTTGCCCGGATCTTCCGCCGCGGCGCGAGCCCGCTCCTCCGCGCCCCAGTAGCCGGCGAAGAGCTCGTAGGTCCGCCGGCCGAACAGGAACGCGTCGGCGCGCTGGTAGGTCTGGTTGATGAACGTCATGGTCTGGTTGTCGCCCATCCCCAGGGCCCATCCACCGCGCTCGAATCCGTTCCTGCGGTCCTCATCCGACGCGCCGCCGTTTCCCTGCATCACTCCATCAACGGTGACTTGCGTCATGGTCATCAGTTTCATGGTCGCGGTCCCTTCTCCTTGGGGCGCCCCTCGTGGGCGGCCGCTCACTCCTGCTACGAACACCTCAGCCCCGATCCGACCCGCCTCCCGGATTTCTTTCGAGGACTTTTTGGTACGCCGGTTGTGAGCGATCCGACAGCCAGACGGTTCCGGTGGCTGCGCCGGATTCCTTAATCAATAACCACGTTGACGAGATGCATGGATGAGCCTGGCCACTGCCCTCAAGGGCGCCGGTGGCCTATACCGCCAACACCACCCGGAACCGCTCATCCACCGGCACCGTCCGCCCCGGCTTCTGTGACCTACTCATGACCGACATCCTCCCCGGCACCCAACCTAGGGACCCTGAAAGCCTGACTCACTAGACTTGACTCTGCTCGAATGCATGTTCGATTATAGAGGAGTGGCACCGCAAGTCACTTCGCAAAGGGCAGGAAGCCGCATCCACGAGCTGCAGCAACGAGTGCAGCGGATGCAGGGGCCTGCCGTCTCTCGGGTTCTGGAGTCGTTACCGGGCTTGTCGGGAGTCATCCAAATCAGGACTGGTGAGGCGTATGCGGTAGACAGTCCAAGTCTTGCGACGGCCTTGGTCGCGGGTCCATCGCAGGCTGGGGAGTGGATCGCCTTTGTCGGCGTCCCTGATCTGGGGCTGGATGCTGCAGCACAGTTCGGAATCGATCTTGATCGGACTGTGGCGGTGCCGCGTCCCGGTGAGCTCTGGCTCAGCGTGACGGCTGGTCTGCTTGATGTGGCCACGGTCGTAGTCGTAAAACCACCGGTGCCGGTCAGTGCGCAGCAAGCCGAGCGGCTGAAGTCGCGGCTCCGGATGAAGGATGCGGCCTTGGTGTGCTGGGGTGAATGGCCACGGTCCGATGCCACCTTGACCATTACCGAATCCTCCTGGCTTGGACTTGGCTACGGACATGGCCGATTGACGGCACGTCGGGTCGTGGTCTCGGTTCGCCAGGGTGGACCGGTGCGCCACGTACCGCTTTGGTTACCGGATCCCGACCAACAAGTGGCCGAGCGTGATCACGAGGTGGTGCCACTCGTCGTAGCTCAGGCGGTATGAGACATGACCGTCGTAAGGCCAGATAAACATTGGAGTTCGTCGACTGAGTGGACTGGAAATAGACAGCTGGTCGTTTGGTGTCCCGACTGGCCAGTTGTCGCGGCGGCAACCGAACTCGGCTTGAGTACTCAGCTGCCGCTCGCTGTATTCGAACGCGGTGAAGTCTTCGCCTGCTCAGCCATGGCCAGGGTCGAGGGTGTACGGCGTGGCATGCGACGCCGTGATGCGTCGGCGCGCTGTCCCGAGCTGACCGTTCTCGAGCGAAACGAAGCGAGTGAGATCCGCACTTTCGAGAGTGTGCTGTCGGCGATAGAGGAAATCTCGGCAGGCGTGGCACCGGTACGACCCGGACTATGCGCGCTCCGGGTGCCTAGCCGCTTCTACGGCGGTGAACGTGAGGCGGCGGCCGTTGTGGCTGAACATCTGGTGGGTGCTGGAGTCTGGGATTTCCGAATTGGGATCGCTGACGGCATCTTCGCCGCCGAGCACGCGGCACGTCGGGCCGCACCTCAGGATTGCTGGATCATCCCACCCACTGGGTCGGCGACGTTCCTCGCCGGCCTCTCGATCGGTGTCTTGGAAAATGCCGAGCTTGTCACTCTGCTGCGGCGCTTCGGGATCCGCAGTCTCGGAGACTTTGCCGCATTGGCTACCCGTGATGTGCTTACTCGATTCGGCCAGGAAGGCGCCTTACTTCATCGGCTGGCCCGCGGACTTGACAACCGCCCGATCGTCTCCCGGCGGCCGCCTCTCGATATGGAACAGCGAGTGGCTTTCGCGCCGGCGCTGGAGACGGTCGAACCGATTGTGTTCAGCACTCGGCAAACTGCCGAGAAGCTGGTCGCTGAGCTTGCGCATCACGGCCTGGTCTGCACCGAAATCCGTATCGAGGTGGTGACCGAAGGTGGCTGGACAGGATCGCGAGTCTGGGCACACTCGCGTTGGTTCGCGGCCAGCGATCTAATCGATCGGATCTACTGGCAGCTGCAAGGTGATCCAGCTCCGGAGCCGGTATCTGAGTTACGGCTGCTCCCTGAGTCGGTGGAATCACTGGCTGATCATGGTGAGGGTCTGTGGGGCAGTGCGCTCAACGATCATGTCGAACGAGGAATCGCCCGGCTGCAAGGCATGCTCGGCCCGGAGGAGGTCTTGGCTCCCTCGCTACAAGGCGGACGCAGTCCACGGGATCGGCAGCTGCTCAGCCCCTGGGGTGAACGACGCGCCTCACGGCGCAATCCCAAGCTGCCATGGCCAGGCTCGATACCCCCGCCGGCTCCAGTCAGGGTGTTCTCCGCACCGATGCCCTCAGTCGTGCTGAGCGAGGACCGCAGGCCGGTGAAAGTCACTGGTCGCGGACTGGTCACCGCTGCACCCGCATTCGTCAGCATTGGCGAGGAATCTGAGCTGATGCAGGTCGATGCCTGGGCAGGTCCCTGGCCGATCGATGAGCTGTGGTGGGACCCGGAGCAAGCACGCCAAGTTGCCAGGTTTCAGATCACCGGCGTCGATGGCAGTGCCTGGTTGCTGGTCGTGGAGGACGACCAGTGGTGGACAGAGGCCCGCTATGACTGAGTGTGGTAACTGACGTGGGCTGGAACAACCCGCCGATCTCCTGGCGGGAGCTAGAGCGCCGGATGTCCGGGCGACCCATGTCAGACAACTCCGCTGACAATCCCGAGGGTGACAGTGCCCCTGGATACTCGCATAAACGACCGCCATACGAGCCCGTCGAGCTGCTGGTCAAGCCTCCTACCGGACCAGTGGTGCCGTACGCGGAGCTGCACTGTCATAGCAATTTCAGCTTCCTGGACGGCGTGAGCGATCCCGAGGAACTGATCGAAGAAGGAGTTCGACTGGGCCTTGACGCGCTGGCGATTACCGATCATGACGGCTTCTACGCGGCATCCCGCTTCGCCGAGGCCGCACTCGCGTACGACCTGCGCACCATCTATGGCGCCGAACTGTCGTTGGGACTCACCACACCTCAAAACGGAGTAGCCGACCCTGAAGGTCAGCATCTCCTCGTGCTCGCTCGGGGCGTCGAGGGCTATCACCGGCTCGCCGGAGCCATCACCGAAGCCCAGCTGAGAGGCGATGAGAAGGGACGTCCGAGCTACGTCGATGAGGAACTGGCCGCACAATCAGGCGGTAATTGGATGATCCTGACCGGCTGTCGCAAGGGCGCCGTACGGCAGGCGTTGATCGCTTCCGGTCGATCAGCGGCAGCAGCGGAGCTGGACCGGCTGACGGCTCTGTTCGGTCATGATCATGTTGTAGTCGAATTGATCGATCACGGGCTGCCAACTGACTCCGATCTCAACGACGCTTTGTTCGGCTTGGCCCATGATCACAATTTGTCAGTGGTGGCTGCTAACAACGTGCACTACGCCACGCCGGACGGTAGTCGTCTGGGAGCCGCCTTAGCTGCCGTACGCGCACGCCGGAGCCTGGCCGATATGGATGGTTGGCTGTCCGGACCAAGTGCGCATCTGCGGTCAGGGGCAGAGATGGCGCAGATCTTTACGCGCTATCCGGGCGTGGTCGCGCAGACTATCGAGATTGCCAACCAATGTGCCTTCAATCTGCGGTTGGCCAAGCCACGACTACCCAAGCTGAATGTGCCTGACGGGAACACCCCGATCAGCTGGCTGCGGGAGCTGACGCGCCAAGGTGCAGACGAGCGCTACGCGCACATCCGCGAGGAAGCCGAGGAGCGGCTGCGCAAGGAGCTCGCGGTAATCGAGGACAAGGACTTTCCCGGCTACTTCTTGATCGTACACGACATGGTGAAGTTCGCCCGCGACAAAGGAATCCTTTGTCAGGGTAGGGGTTCAGCTGCCAACTCGGTGGTCTGCTACGTGCTCGGCATCACCGCAGTCGACCCGATTACGTTCAAGCTGCCCTTTGAACGCTTTCTGTCGGCCACTCGCGACGAGGAGCCCGACATCGACGTCGATTTCGACTCCGACCGGCGCGAGGAGGTGATCCAGGAGGTCTACCGGCGCTATGGGCGTCGCAATGCCGCCCAGGTAGCCAACGTGATCAGCTACCGGCCGCGGTCCGCGGTTCGCGACATGGCGAAGGCACTGGGATATTCCACCGGCCAACAGGACGCCTGGTCCAAGCAGATCGATACCTGGGGGACGCTCCCGGTCAGTGAGATCGGAGATGATCATGGGAGCACAGCAACCGCCGCCGCACTAGACCATCAGATTCCCGATCAGGTGGTGGACCTGGCCGAACAGCTGCTGAAGGCACCCCGTCACCTCGGCATTCATTCCGGCGGCATGGTGCTGACCGAGCGCCCAGTGGGGGAAGTCTGCCCCATCGAGCGCGGCCGGATGGACAACCGGACCGTGCTGCAGTGGGACAAGGACAGTTGCGCCTGGATGGGATTGGTGAAGTTCGACTTCCTAGGGCTCGGCATCCTGGCCGCGATCCAGTACACGTTCGATCTCGTTGCAACGAGCGTGGGAGAGCGCTGGACGCTCGACACCATGCCTAAAGAGGAAGCTGGCGTCTACGACATGTTGTGCCGTGCCGACTCGATCGGCGTCTTCCAGGTGGAGAGCCGCGCCCAGGTCGGCACCCTGCCTCGGCTGCTGCCTCGCCGGTTCTACGACCTGGTCATCGAGGTCGCGCTGATTCGTCCCGGACCAATCCAAGGCGGGGCAGTGCATCCCTACATCCGACGGGCGACCGGGCGGGAGGAGGTGACCTATCTCCATCCCGCATTGGAGCCTGTGCTGGAGCGGACCAAGGGGGTGCCGTTGTTCCAGGAGCAGCTCATGCAGATCGCGATGGCGGTTGGTGGTTGCACGGGTGATGATGCTGATCTGCTGCGCCGCGCCATGGGCTCTAAGCGAGGCGTGGAGAAGATCGAACGGCTCAAGGCCAAGCTCTACGCGGGGATGGCCTCACACGGGATTACCGGGGTGCTGGCTGATGACATCTATAGCCGGATCCAGGCTTTTGCCAACTTCGGGTTCGCCGAGAGTCACGCGATCAGCTTCGCGCTGTTGGTCTATGCCTCCTCCTGGCTCAAGCTGCACTATCCAGGAGCCTTTCTCGCTGGGCTGCTCAGGGCACAACCGATGGGCTTCTACTCTCCGCAGTCGCTGGTCGCCGATGCGCGGCGGCATGGCGTACAAGTGCTGCGTCCCGACATCATGCTGTCCGAGATCGATGCCGACCTCGAATTGATCAATAGCGGACGTGATGGCCCGACAGGTTCTGTGATCTGCCTGCAGCGGTCGCAGCCCGAGGTAGGCCCCTTCGAACGGTCGGCTCCTGACCGGACCCGCGAGCATCGACGGGACGGCAATTTCGCGGTCAGGCTTGGATTCGCCGAGGTTCAAGGCATCGGCCGCGAGCTGGCCGAGCGGATCGTCCTCGAGCGCCGTAAGCAGCGGTTCGTCGATATCAACGATGTGGTACGCAGGTGCGGGCTCACAGTGCCACAGGCGGAAGCCTTGGCCACCGCTGGAGCCTTTGACTGCTTTGGGCTATCTCGTCGCCAGGCGCTTTGGAACGCCGGATACGCCGACAATGATCAAACTCTGCCCGGCTCGGCTATTGATGCCACCCCACCCGTACTGCCTGGGATGAGCGAGGTGGAGCTCACTCTGGCCGATCTGTGGGCTACGAAGATATCTCCCGATGATCATCCAGTGCAGCATCTGCGCCCAGTGCTCGATGGTCATGACATAGTGCCGATCGGTCAGCTTGGCACGGCGTACGCGGAACGTCGCGTGCAAGTAGCGGGGATGGTGACCCACCGGCAGCGTCCATCCACGGCGGGCGGGGTCACCTTCCTCAATCTTGAAGACGAGACCGGGATGCTCAACGTGGTCTGTTCTGCCGCGCTGTGGAGGCATTTTGGCCGAGTCGGCCGCAACGCCTCAGGCATGATCATTCGAGGCCGTATCGAACACAGCGATGGAGTGACCAATCTGGTTGCGGAACGGCTGCAGCCATTGAGCTCGGTTTATCCAGAGGCCAGGGGGATCCTGCCATCGAGGCATCGCTCCCGTGACTTCCGTTAGTAGGCCTTACTGCGGGTATGGGGTCTGTGGGGGAGATGGGTAATAAGCAGCGGGAGTTGCCAGGATGGGGTCGTACTTGGCTCCAGCCGGCGAGCTGGGCATCAGAGCGAAGATCATAATGATCAGCCCTCCCACATATGGGACAAGAAACAGCAGCGCCAACAGCCCGCTGTATCCAGCGTCGTGCAGTCTACGGACGGTGAGTGCGAGCGTGGGCACGATAATGCCGAGAGCGAAGACTGCAAACAAGATGATCAGCGGGACTGCAAGAAGTCCCGGAGTCCGACCCCCGTCTCGTGAGGTCGTGATGCCGACGACATATGTCAACAGACCAAGTACGAGGTAGGTGATGGAAGTAAACAGCGTCCACCACCAATACTCGCTGCGACTGGCACGACCCGTGAACGTCGCGTACTTCTTGAAGCCCCGCTTGACTGCATCGACGAAGCCGATGCCGTAGTGCGGCAACTCGAGGGGTGGTGGCGGTGCCGACGGCACGGCACCTGAGGGCTGAGGCTGATAGCTAGCCACGGGGCTGAATCCTTCCGAATCCTTTAGCCAGATTAGGAACTCAACGAGGAAGCGGAAACCAACGCTAGCGAAACCAAGGAGCGATTTTCACGCAATGATGGACCCGATGTCTGAACACTCTGACGGACTTCGCCTGGTATTCGAGGAGAACTTCGATGCACCTGAGCTCGATCGAGATGTCTGGCTGCCTCACTACCTTCCGGCCTGGAGCTCGCGTGCCGATACGGCAGCGACGTACACCATCCATGACTCCTGCCTGCACCTGACGATCTCACCTAGCCAGGGACTTTGGTGCGCTGGCGACCATACGCCGCCACTTCGGGTCTCGGGAGTTCAGTCGGGAAACTTCTCCGGTCCAGCTGGCAGCACCACCGGCCAACAGCCCTATCGAGACGGGCTCACCGTCCGTGAGGAGCAGGAGACCTTTTGGGGCTGGACACCTGAACAGGGTTACATCGAGATGCGTGCCCGCGGTCTTATAAGCGAGCGTTCGATGTTCGCTCTTTGGTTGGCCGGCGTTGAGGATCAGCCACACCGGTCAGCAGAGATCTGTGTTGCCGAGATCTTCGGCGATGCAGTGGTTGCTGGCAAGTCCGCAGCGGTCGGGATGGGGCTGCACGCCTTTCACGATCCCGGAGTGACAGAGGACTTCGATGCAGTACGGCTGCCGATCGACGTAGCCGACTTCCATACCTACGCCGTGGACTGGACGGCGGAGAAGGTCGATTTTCTAGTTGATGGAGTGCAGGTGCGCGTCTGCCAAGGGCCGCCCACGTACCCGATGCAACTCATGCTTGCCGTCTTTGACTTTCCGGAGCGGTCTGACGGCAGCGATACAGCGCCCGTCCCTGCATTCATTGTGGACTGGCTGCGCGGCTACGAACGCTCCTAGCAGCGGTAATTGGAGGCGCGGCTAACAGGCTTGCCGAGCGTCGACTGTGGGGGCGGCAGTGAATATGCCTTGCCTCAGGCCTGTGCCTCCGGATCCTCTTCCGGCTCGAACGAGCTGCCCTCGCCCTCCGGCATAATGCCGATCTCGGCGCCAGCTACGGGTTTTTCCTGGTACTCCGGCTTTTCGGCGTCACCCTGATCCGGCTGGCTCTCGTCTTGGCTGGCGTCGTCCGGACCTGTTGTCGTGGTCATGGTGGCTCCTCGGTGAGTCGTGTAGTCATGGTGTAGCACACCGCAGTGCTCTCCAGTACGAGGGTGCCGTCGTCGCGCGTCACCGTGGCATGCAGCTTCGTTATGGGCTTGTCGGCGCGGACTTCAGTGACTTCCACCCGGCCAGTGATCGTCTCACCGGGCCGAACTGGAGCAGTGAAGTTCGAATTGACATTCAGAAAGACAGTTCCTGTTCCCGGCAATTTCTCTGCAACAACTGCATTGAGGATCGCGCTCGTAATGCCGCCTTGCACGACGATCTCTCCGAATCGGGAGGCGTGCGCCGCCTTAGGGTCGTAGTGCAGTGGATTGCGATCACCGCTGATCTCGCTGAACCGTTCGATATCGGTTGCCGTGACGCTGCGACGAATTTCCGCAATGTCACCTACCTGGGGAGCGCCATTCGGCCAGATCGAGATCAACGGGCCTCCGCGGTTGAGCCGTTAGACCGCGCCGGCGCGCAGTAGCCGCTCAAGGCACTTACGAGCGAGGTTTGCTTCCTTGAGACTCGACCTGCGGATCGAGCCAGTTCAGCCCGCCCACCACTAACCAGCCAGCGACTGAAAGAAGACGAGGACCGACCGAAATACAACAGCAAGGCCGCCGGCGACGGCACGCACGGCGTTTGCGGCGGCCACTGGCTGAGAAACCAAATAGAACAGGAAAAAGCCCACGATCAAGAAAACGATGAACCGCTTGACCCACGTCATGTCGTAATTGCTTACTTCCGGTCTTTATCTCAGACTAATCGAACGCCCTGCCGGATGTACAGGCAGAAGTCTCGATGCTCTCCGTCCTCTGGCGCATGTCAGGTAGAGATGCAAGGCGGGTCACAGCAGCGAGCCGATTTGGGCCGCTGCTCTGCCTCCACAAGACTGAGTGTCCGAGGGGGTCTAAAACTGAGTGTCCGAGGGGGGACTTGAACCCCCATGCCCTGTTACGGGCACTAGCACCTCAAGCTAGCGCGTCTACCTATTCCGCCACCCGGACCTGTGGCTGCTCCTCGCGGGGCGCCCACGAACTATAGCAATTTGCGCCGTC
>DATDKX010000048.1:0-5383 GCA_036519615.1 Propionibacteriaceae bacterium | reverse complement strand
ACCGTCGTGGTCGATGCCTCGCAGGCCGTTCCGCAACTGACCGTCAATATGGCGACGCTTGGGGCGGACCTGGTTGCCTTCACCGGGCACAAGATGGTTGGCCCGACAGGCATCGGTGTGCTCTGGGGACGCTACGAACTGCTGGCCGGGCTGCCGCCGTTCCTCGGCGGTGGGGAAATGATCGAGATCGTGACCATGGAGGGCTCGACCTACGCGCCGCCGCCGCACCGCTTCGAGGCGGGGACGCCTCCGATCGCACAGGCCGTAGGCCTCAGTGCTGCCGCGCAATACTTGACCGCGATTGGCATGGATCAAATCACTGCTCACGAGCGGGACATCACCGCGTACGCGCTGGAAGGTCTGCGTAGCCTGCCCGGGCTGAGGCTGCTAGGACCAGCCGAGCCTGTTGATCGCGGCGGTGCCGTTTCCTTCACACTGACCACTCCGGACGGGCAGCCGATTCATCCGCACGATGTGAGCCATCTGCTCGACTCCCGCGGCATCGCGGTACGGGCTGGACATCATTGCGCTCGGCCGCTCCATGAGCGGTTCGGGGTGCAATCGTCTACTCGAGCCTCGTTCTACCTCTACACGACACGGGCGGAGATCGACGCGTTGGTCGACGGTGTGGACTACACGATCTCTTTCTTCGGGGGGCTGCGATGAAGGTCGAGGACCTCTACCAGGAGATCATTCTTGATCACTATCGCAGCAAGCATCACAGCGGGCTGCGAGAGCCGTACGACGCCGAGGTCCAGCACGTCAATCCCTCCTGCGGAGACGAGGTGCGGCTTCGCGTACACCTGGACGGCGACACCGTCGCCGATGTGTCGTATGAGGCGGTGGGTTGTTCGATCTCACAGGCGTCGACATCCGTCATGACGGACCTGGTGATTGGCAATGACATAGCCCACGACCTGGATCTCTACGAGGAATTCTTGACCATGATGCAGGGGAAGGGTCAGATCGAGCCCGATGAAGAGCGGCTCGAGGATGGCGTCGCGTTTGCTGGCGTGGCGAAGTTCCCGGCGCGTGTGAAGTGCGCCTTGATTGGCTGGTCAGCCTTTAGGGACGCGGTCATGCGAGCGCAGACCGTAAGCAGTTAAGGAGATGGAGCAATGACCGACACTCGCAGCTACGGGGACCTCTCAACCGATCCTGGAGACCGGGAGAGTCGGCCGTCCGATCTGGTCGCCGACGATCTTCCTGAGGTTGATCTTGGTGAGCAGCCGCAGAACGATGATCGGGCGCTGCTAGAGGAAATTGAAGAGGCGCTCAAGGACGTTGTCGATCCTGAGCTTGGCATCAATGTGGTCGATCTCGGGCTGGTCTACGGATTGCACCTCGAGGACGACGACTCCTTGACTATTGACATGACGCTCACTTCGGCCGCTTGCCCGCTGACCGATGTGATCGAGGATCAGACCCAATCCGCGCTCGAGGGCCTAGTCGATCGGTGGGTGATCAACTGGGTCTGGATGCCCCCGTGGGGCATGGAGATGATCACCGACGACGGTCGGGACCAACTGCGCGCTCTCGGCTTCAACGTCTGAGCGCTCTCGGTTGCTGGCTTCGGTTCGGGCAGCACGCGCCGAAAGTTGATGGTCGCTTGGGCGGCACGTTTTGAGATCAGCGTGCCTTGAGTTTCGAGCATCTTAGCTTTCTGCGCGTGCTGCCCGAGCCTCCCCGAACCTTCGACGGAGGTTGCGCTCAGGCGTGAAGCGGGAGCGCGGTTGGTCGCGACCGCCTCCGTGATCATCTCCTGCTGGTCGCGGCTGAGTGCAGCTACGTTCACGTAGGTTTCTGCGCAGTGTCTGGTGGCAGGGTGGCGAGGGTTTCGTCGAGCCAGTCGAACATGCGTTGCTCGAGCAGTGATCTCCCCAGGGGTTCGCAGTGGCGGTCGGCGCCTTCTTCGGCTGTGAACGCGACCAACTGCTTCGTGCCGCGGAGCTTGTCGAAGAGCTGCTTTCGTTGGCCCGGCCAAAACTGCTCGCCTTCTGGATCGGTGATCAGCAATGGCGTGGTGATCTGGTCGACGACATCGGTGAGGTTGTACTGGCGGGCCGCGGTGAACACATCAAACGGGGCTGCAGACCGTATGGCTTCGCGCGCCACTCCCAGTTTGCCGCTCGGCCGGCGTCTCTTCCTTCATCCCTTCTTCGAAGAATCGATCGAAGTCCTTCTTGTCCTCCCGAGTCGAGCAGCTGCCGCAGCTCAGGAGGGGCGGCTTTCGCCCACGGCTCGAAGACGTCGTACACGCCCGGATCCGCGATCGCCGCGGCGATGCGGTGCTCGAACGCCAACGCCCGGGGTACCCAGTAGCCGGCCTGGCTAATGCCGTACAGCAGGATCTGCTGCGGATCTACGTCGGGGCGACCGAGCAGGAAGTCCACCACCCGCGTGATCACATGCTCCCAGTTGTGCCGGAAGGGCACACCGCGCTCGAACAGCATCGACTGCTGGCCAGGGCCGTCGAAGATCAGGACGTTGTAATCCCTGGCCACTCCGCCTGCCGCTACAGGCGCCCAGATGCTCTTCACAGGACGTCGCTGCCGTTGTCGGACCGGCTCTCCGATCAATAGCTGTTTGCGAACATCGTGCTCTTGCTCATCGCCGGACACGAGAACTCGATGAGCTTGATCGGAAACGGCGCGGCGATGCTGCTCGGCCTTCCCGAAGTCCGCAGAGACCTGGAGGACTTCATTCCACCAGGTCGGCCATTCCGCCTGGTGACCAGCCAGCCTTACGCGGTCACCGCTGCCGTGCTCTCCTTTGTGGCTCGGTCGTCACACCCTGACTGCCGCAGATCTGGAGTCGACTCCGCTGTCCTGCAGCTGCGGCGCAGACGGCGATGACCTGGCGCTGAGACGGGAGGGAAGCGTCAGGCCTGAGATGGACGTAAAGAATCTTGTAACGCGGGAATCGCCACAGTCTTTTTGACGCTTAAGGAATGCGATCTTTGGTCGCTACAAGTCAGGTACGAAAGAGTGAGTCCGATGCTGGTTGCGAGGGATGTGGAGGTACGCGCTGGTGCGCATCTCCTCTTAGAACATGCCTCTTTCCAAGTTGCACCCGGCGACAAGATCGGCTTGGTCGGGCGTAATGGTGCAGGCAAAACCACACTGACCAAGATCTTGTCCGGCGAGGCACAGCCTGCCAGCGGAACCATTACGCGAACTGGCACGCTCGGTTATCTGCCGCAAGATCCACGGACCGGCGATCTCGATGTACTTGCCAAGAACCGCATCCTGGCGGCCCGAGGTCTCGATGCAGTCGTTGATCGATTACGCCGCGCCGAGCTGGCGATGGGTGATGACTCAGCGGAGGTTCGAGACAAGGCGATGGCGGCCTATGGGCGAGCTGAGGCCGAGCTCGCTGCTGCCGGTGGCTATGCTGCCGAATCCGAAGCGGCACGGATCGCCAGCAATCTCGGCTTGCCCGAGCGGATCCTCCATCAGCCCATCGGCACACTTTCCGGGGGTCAGCGGCGACGGGTTGAGCTGGCCAGGATCTTGTTCTCCGGAGCCGAAACCCTGCTGTTGGACGAGCCGACCAACCACCTTGACGCCGATTCGATTGTCTGGCTACGCGACTTTCTCGCTGGCCATTCCGGCGGGTTACTGGTGATCACCCACGACGTGGGCCTACTGGAGCGATGCGTCACCAAGGTGTTCCATCTCGATGCGAATCGCGCGGAGCTCGACATCTATGCAATGGGTTGGAAGCGCTATTTGCAGCAGCGTGAAACCGACGAGAAGCGCAGGCGGCGGGAGCGGCTGAACGCCGAACGCAAGGCAGATCAGCTCTTCAGCCAGGCGGACAAGATGCGTGCCAAGGCGACCAAGGCCATGGCAGCCCACAATATGGTCAGGCGGGCGGAGCGTCTGCTGGCGGAGACGGACGGGGAGCGGGCTCGGGATCGAGTTGCCAAGATCAAGTTTCCAGACCCGGCGCCTTGCGGTAAGACGCCACTAACGGCGGCTGAACTCAGCAAGAGCTTCGGATCTCTCGAGGTGTTCACCGATGTTGATCTCGCTATCGACAAAGGCAGCCACGTCGTGGTGCTTGGGCTCAACGGTGCAGGCAAGACCACATTGCTGCGCATTCTTGCCGGCTTGGATGAGCCCGATACCGGTCAGGTCGTCACTGGTCATGGTCTGCGCATCGGCTATTACGCCCAAGAGCACGAGACCTTGGACGTCGCCCGGTCCGTGCTGGCAAATATGAAGACCGCCGCACCGCACCTTGGTGATACCGATGTCCGAAAAGTGCTCGGCTCGTTCCTTTTCTCTGGTGAGGATGTCGAGAAGCCTGCGGCTGTGTTATCCGGTGGTGAAAAGACCAGGCTGGCATTAGCCATGCTGGTGTGTTCCAGTGCGAATGTGCTACTGCTCGACGAGCCCACCAACAATCTTGATCCTGCGTCGCGTACCGAGGTGCTCTCCGCGATCAAGCGTTACTCCGGTGCGGTGGTCTTGGTCACCCACGACGAGGGAGCGGTAAACGCGCTGGATCCTGATCGGGTGCTGCTGCTGCCGGACGGTGTGGAAGATCTTTGGAGTCCGGAGTATGCAGATCTGGTCGCATTGGCCTGATCACGCATGTTCCCATGATCAGGTCTTCGGACTGTAGATCAACTGGCCGCTACTGAGCTGATCAGCCTGCTACATCAATTGATCAGCCAGAAAACGCCCAAACACCTCGGAAACGTGCTAGAAATGGGTGATCATTGATCTTGAAGTGTCGATCACTGGTCTGAAACATTGGTCTGGCAACGTCGTCGCCCAACCGCGATGACCTCAAGACAAAGGGAGGCGCAGTGGCCAAGGCATTGGCTAAAGGTTCACGCATTACCGGGACGCAGCGGACAGAGCTTGCTTCCCGGTACGCCAAGCGGTACGCCGCAGGGGAGAGCATCCGGAAGATCGCTGACGACGCCGGTCGCTCCTTCGGGTTCGTGCACGGTGTGCTGAAGGAAGCCCGAGTTGAGCTGCGCGGTCGCGGAGGCGCTACGCGCGGTGCCAAGAAGGCGGCATCGGGCAGTGCAGCAAGGAAGAGCGCAGCAAGTCCTGCCCGGAAGTCAGCCGCGAAGAAGGCGCCGGCCAAGGCTGCCAAGGCTCCGGCGAAGAAGTCCGCCGCGAAAAAGGCGCCTGCCAAGAAGACGACCGCGAAGTCTGCCGCGAAGAAGACGGCGGCTAAGAAGACTCCTGCCAAGAAGACAACGGCCAAGGCTGCCAAGGCTCCTGCGAAGAAGTCAGCCGCCAAGAAGACGACGGCCAAGAAGGCCACCACCAAGAAGGCTCCCGCCAAGAAGCGTTGATCGCGACTTACTCTCAAAGGCCCGGCGCGGTTGCGGCCGGGCCTTTGTGCTGCTTGGAGACGC
>DATDKX010000047.1:0-5058 GCA_036519615.1 Propionibacteriaceae bacterium | reverse complement strand
GATCACCGCTTCCGCTGCGCAAGTGGGCGAGATGGTTTGCCGGTCCCGCTGCGCGGTGCGATCAGTCGACCCCCGGCGGGACGATCAAGATCGAACAGCGAGCGACTCCGACCAGGGCCTTGACTCGCTGCCGAGGAGTGCCGCTCGGAACGCGCCGCAGCCGCGGGAATCAACGATGATCAGCTCGACGCCTTGGGCGCCAGCCAGGTCGGCTAGCCGCGCCCGGGACTACCGCCGGTCGACTTCTACCCGGCAGCCATCTGCTTGAGCAGGAGTTGGCCCGCCTCCGCTATGCCACCCACATCTCAAATGCCAATAGATCGCGCATCGAAACCATGCCCAGCACGGTCCCGTCTCCGGTTACGGGAATGTGACGGATTCCGAGGTTGAGCATGCGGTCCGCGATCACAGCAGTGTCCAACTGCCGGACCTGCTGTGCGAACGCCCAGGACGCATAAGCATGCCCACAAGTTGCTCTAATCGCGTAGTCCTTCAACGATGGCCCAAAGGCCCCCCGAATCTGTAGGGTTGCGACGAACCAAGTAGTTGATGACACATTGCCGAGGCTCGGCAAAAGTGAGCGGGAGCATAAGAGATCCGAGCCGTGCGGAACCTGGTGGATCCAACAAGCGTCAGGCTCATCTCGCTTACGCGGCTCGCCACCCGTACGGCCGAGTCACTCGTGACGCTACGCGCAGCCGCGTGAGCGTTGGGCCGCTGAACGGGCACGAGCTCGATCCTGGGCCAATGGTGCCACTAAGCAGCGGGTGGCCAGTTCGGTGGCATCGGATGCTACTGACGGGTGACCCGCCCCGTTGTCAATGGCTTCGCTGATCGGCTCCCGGACTCGGCGCACGAGCGGATCGTGGCCGCATCTGTTTGCCGAGGGCCGGCAATCGAGCGGCCTCAAGTTGGCGAGCCTCAGCAGATGACGGCGCTGCGTTGCTCGGGCAGTCTGAGGTAATTGCGCTCTCGCGTATGGGCGAGGGCCTTACCGGAACGGTCAAGCCAGCTTAAGGGCGACTGTAGGAGTTCCGGCAGCGGCTTCATTTCCTTGGAAAGGATGATGGTATGAGTACGACAGTGTTGCGACAGCGGCCAGGGACTGGTGGCGGTTTGAGGTCAGCCGTCCGGTTGTTGGACGTCAATGCCGAGCTTGGTACGGCTACGGTGAGAGTGGACCTCGATGAGGTCATGGAAGCGACGGCTCCGGTTGTGACGGCAACCAGGTTCGCAGTGAATGCTCTGTTGGGCAAGGTTTTCGCGGAGCGCCTACTTGGATTGGACATCAGTCTCACAAGAAGCTACCTCGACGTAGCGATTCCCCGCCGGAACCGCGTGCTGGTCCACGTCTCCCTCGCCACCGACCCGCGTCGCTTGCTCGAGGCACTGCGGTCCAACGGGCTGGGCACTCTTGCGGTCGATGTTGTGGTGTTTGACGGTGACTTCGCCGAGTGGGCGAGGGGGCGAATGGAGTGGACTATCCGTCAGAGGCGGTCCGCGGCATGGCCCATCAATTCGCCTTGACGGACGTAATAAACAGTCTGATCTAATCTGCACGGCATGAATATTGGCAAACCTCGGCGATTGAAGAGTTGACCAGAAACGCACAAAGCAGACCAGACCAGCCGTCGAAACGACCGCAGCTACAACAGCGGCTGTCGAGGTAGGTCGGAGGCCGGCCAGTTAAGGAGCCGGGCTCCGACGACCGCCATGTGCAGTGCCAGGCGTTGGGCCGGGTCGGCCGGGTCGGCTCCGGTCAAAGTCTTCACCTTGGCGAGTCGATAGGTCACGGTGCGCACCGACATGTGCAGTCGACGGGCCGTTTCGGTGGCCACGGCTCCGGTCGCGAAATAGGTGTCCAGAGTTTTGAGCAGCGGTTCGGCGCCGCCCCGGGACCGCGTGAGCGGCTCGAGGAGAGCGTGCACCAGGTCGACCAAGGCCGCCTGATCGCGACCCAACACCCGGAACACAAGCAGGTCGCGGGCCTGCACGACGTCGTCGTCGAGATGAAGCCGTCGAGCCAACAGGAGAGCCTCGCGAGCCTCCTCGTAAGAACGCGCGATCCCATACGCCCCCGGATACGGGCGACCGGCAGCCACCTGCCATCGGTCGTGCCGCGCAGACTGCCGCAACCGGCTGTGAACAAAACCGGCCGGATCAGTGGCGTCGGTGCCTGATACCACGTCACGCAGTTCACCGGGGATGAGCATCACCAGTAGGTCGTCCTTGCTTGCGATCAAGACGTCTCGATCCCCGAACCGCTCAACGATGGCCTGTTCCATCGCCACCACGGCTTTGTCGACACTGGCAGGCGACCTGATCGGCGCAGCGAGCAGCAGCTGGTGGTTTCGGCCCAGATCAAGCCCGAAGGGTTCGGCCCGCTCCACCAGCCGGGAGACGTCGGTGTCGCCGCGCAGCAGATCGTCGACGAACTCCCGCCGCGCCGACTCCTCTTGGCGAATCATTTGCCGCCGCGCGGCCTGATGGCCCTCGACCAACACTTCGACGGCGTCGTTGATCACACGCAACACGGCGTCCGCAGCGGCCCGCACCTTGTCGCGGTCCCGAGACCGCACGATCATCGGTATCTCCTGCCACAACCGCCACGCCGCCGACAGGTACAAGTCGACCGCCTGATTGGCGTCGACGCCTTGTTCAGCTGCGCGTCGACCAAGTCTCCGAACGGCTTCCAGCTCCCGCTTTTCCGGTCGTCGGCCAGAGATGGCGGCGTCAGCGAGGATGTTGAGATACTCCCCCAGCAGCTCGACGGGGGCGTTGGCATCAGCAGCCGCCGTGCGAGCCACCACCGCCAGCCAATCATCCGGCCCGGCAACGCGTTGTGCGTCGCCATCGACTGGTTGCTCGGGAGCATCCACATGTGAAGCGCCGGCGATGCGATCGCCACCGACCGGCGGCGTCTGGGCGCCCTCGCCGGGGTGATCGCTGATCATGATCGACATTCTCCTCTCGTGCGGCGTCTACCACTACTGCGTTGCCGCTGTTCGGCAAGCAACACGGTCTGAATGTCGCCGGTCTTGCCACTAGTTGGCAACGCCCTTGCGGGAGACGATAGAAGGACTCGACCAGTGCCAGTCGAGATGCCGATCAGAAGAGGTGCCAGATGGACGACCGGACCGATGTCGGGAGCCGCCTGGACCTGCACAACATCAGCATCGACTTCGCTGCCGCCAATCCCGGCTTACGCGGTTTCACCCATCTCGACAGCGGCCGAGTCTGCCAGCTACCGCACCGGCACCACGGCCCTTGCCAGCTGCCGGACCGCCCACCCCAGCCCGCTGAGCGCGCGGCAGGTGTCCTGAGCGGCTAGCCAACCGCTGCCACAGTTCCGCCGGTAGCCGACCGGCTATCAATCCATACCTTCAGAAAGGGAAAGACCATGCCCCAGGAGATCGGCGCCACGCGCACCACCGCCAGGTCGACTGCTGGCTTGTTTGGGCGTCAGCTACCCGCCATTCGCGCGGACTTGGATCAGCAGCGACGCTTCCGCAGCGAACAGCTGGAGCTCGCGGTGGATGCTGCAAAGGCGATGGCGACTGCGGATCAGAACCGGTTCCAGGCCACTCGCGTCCTTGCGCTGGCCGCAGAAGCGGCATTGTCGGAAGTTGACGCCGCCCTGCAGCGACTCGAGGACGGCTCGTACGGAATCTGCGAGCGCTGCGCCGAGCCGATTCCATGGCAACGATTGGAGGTACTGCCGATGAGCAGACTCTGCACACCATGCCAGTACCTCGCCGAGTCCGGCCGGTCCAACAGGGTGGGTCGAGGCCCAGAGCCGGTCTGGCAGCGGAGTCCGGTGACGGGGACCTGATCATGATCAGCAACAGCATCGTCGTCGGGCTGGACGACTCGGCGACCTCTCGGGCCGCTCATCGGTGGGCGGCGGCGTACGCGCATACCACCGGCAAAGACCTGCGTGTAGTTCATGCCTTGAACTGGCCGATCGGGCTCAACCCCTCCGCAGTTAAGTCGGGCACTCGGCTACGCGTACCGAAGCAGGATGTCGCCGAGCCGTACTGGCGAGGAATCCATCGGATCTTCGACGACACCAGCTCCCCACCGGGATCGATACTCCAGTTCGCCCAAGGAGACGTAGGCGATGTCTTGGTGCGCCTCAGCGCCAACGCCGACCTGCTCGTCGTGGGAACCCGCGAACCGGTCCGGGACCACCGCTACCTAACTGGATCGGTCAGCCACTACTGCATCAGCCACGCCAGCTGTCCGGTAGTCACGGTTCCCGAACAACTACCCAACCCTCAACACGACCTGTCCGACCAGACCACCCGCCACCACGATTTCGCCGTCGCCGCGGCGAGCTAGATGCCGCAGCGACTGTCCCAAGCCACAGGCGACACTGCACAGCCATACCCATACCACTCCAACAAGTAGAGAACCATGTCAATGTTGAATGACCGCGACCGTCACCTGCTGAACGACCTGGAGCGCCAGCTCCAACAGGAGGACCCGGCCTGGGTGCGCCAGTTCAAGGATCCCAAGCCAAACGGCCAGGCACGCCGCGACCTGCGACTGGGGACGGCCATGGGCCTGCTGGTGCTTCTGACCGCGCTGTGTCTCTTGCTGGACATCCCGGTGGGAGCGGTGATCTTCGGCAGCGCCGCCCTAGTTCTCGCGTACGTACGCTACCGCCGGTAGCGGCTCCTTGGGCCAACCCCGTGGAGTTGCCGGTGTTGGCCACTCGGGGTTGACCCACATCGCCAGTGCTTCCCAACCAATCTCGCCCAGCACAACAGTCACCGCGCCACCCCCGGCAATCCCCGCACCATCATCAACAGCAATTTCTTGGAGAGGAAACGATGAACAAGCTCAACTACCCCACCCTGACCCACCCACATGATCGAGACGGCCGGCCGACGAACTTCGACGAGTCGCAGACAGTCTCAGACCGTCTGGATCACTCCAGCCACCACATACCCACGTCCACATCGGCCCGGCCGTCCCTAGATGAGTCCACCCGAGAACGGGTGAAGGCTCGGTCAACGGCCGGAGTGATCATTACTCACCTCCTGGCTGTGCTCG
>DATDKX010000046.1:0-6792 GCA_036519615.1 Propionibacteriaceae bacterium | reverse complement strand
GGTAGATGTCCAGCACCAGCCGCAAATGAGGCTTGTCGACGGCAGCGACCAGCGCAAGCGTGTCTGCCGCCTTTGCGAACGGCGTACCGGGATGATCAACTGCAGTGTTGAGATTCTCTAGGCAGAAGATCACTCCCTCGCATGTGTCTGAACCGACTCGATACAGGCCAGTGCTACAGCCAGCGCACGACGCGCATCCTGGCCGGTCACGTATGGCCGGCGCGCTTGCTGTATCGCGGCGACGAACTCAACGAACTCTGCGGTATAGGCATCGCTCATCAGTTCGACGTCACCGCGCGCCGTCTCTTGGTGCAGTCCGGTCGCATCGCGCAGCAGCATGGCCGTGCGTGCGCCACTGCCGGCGGTCACCATGCCCGCCGAGCCGAACACTTCGGCCCGCACGTCCTAGCCGTACGCCGCGGAGAAGCTCGCCTCAGCGATCGCGCGGGCTCCGTTGTTGAACGTGATCACCACAATCGCAGTGTCGAGCAGTGCGGAAGCTTTGAAGTCCGGCGCCACCAATGCATCGGCGGTGGCGTACACCTCGACCGGGTCAGCCTCCGGATTGAACCACAGCAACGCGTCGAAGTCGTGGATCAAGGTTTGCAGGAAGATCGTCCAAGGCGGCACTGCGCGAGGGTTGGCTAAGCCAGGATCTCTGGTGAGGGAGCGCATCAGCTGCGGCGTACCGATCGCGCCTTGGGCAATGGCATCGTGGGCCGCTCGGAGATCTCGGGCAAAGCGGCGATTGAATCCCACTTGGAGGATCACTCCCGCGGACTCGACGGCGGCAAGCGAGCGAGCCGAGTTCTCCAGAGTCAGTGAAGCCGGCTTTTCACAGAAGATCGGCTTTCCAGCCGCGGCGCACGCCACGATGAGGTCTGCCTGCGCTTCGGCGGACGCGGCGATCACAACCGCCTCGACCCTGTCGCCACCGGCCGAGCACGGGGGATACGAGCTCGTCCTGAGTGGTTTGCACCGTCGCGCAGCGAGGGACGAGCCATCGACGATTTGCTTGCCTACCGGTGTGAGGCCGTCATCGTGGTCGGCCCGACGATGCGTACGGGCGACCTGGGCGCGCTCAGCAGACAGCTCCCGACAGTCGTGCTTGCGAGACGGGTTCCCGGTGGCGCTGTAGATGTTGTGCGGACCGATGACATTGACGGCGCTCGCCAAGCAACCCAGCAGCTTATTGGACAGGAGCACCACCGGATCCTGCACCTTAACGGTGGGCGTGCGCCCGGAGCAGCTGAGCGCCGGCGAGGGTACCGTCAGGCCTTGGCAGCCGCCGGGCTAGATCCAATGCCATCTGTCAGCGGTGGCCTGACGGAAATGGACGGGGCACGAGCGGGCCAAGAAGTCGTCCTCATGCTCGGTAAACGGCGAGGCAAACCCAGCGCAGTGTTTGCTTTCAACGACCAGCGCGCGCTTGGGCTGCTGCAGGTCGTACGCGCTGCCGGCTTTACCGTCCCAGGCGATCTGGCCCTGGTCGGCTACGACGACAGTCGAGTGGCCCGGTTGCCGTGGGTCGAGCTGACAACGATCGCACAGGACATCCAGCAGCTAGCCAAAAAGGCCGTTGACCAGGCCATCACGCGTACTCATAAGCCAGCAGAGCGAGGCGAAACGATCGTTGCCCCTGAATTGGTGGTCAGGAGCACGTCACGCCCTCAGCACCGAGTCACATAAGCGCCGGCTCAATCGGTGCATGCACCCATACTCAGCCCACCCTCTCGACGGCCAGGACGTCAGCAAGCATGTGCGCAAAGACAGCAGTCGTCGCTGTGTGGTTGCCGATGAAGTCTGGTGGTCGGCCCATCGAGTCGCGGCTAGCCCTCAGATAGTCGTCGCTCTGCGGCCGTGGCTTGATATGCAAGAACATCGGCACCTCGTACCTCAGACAGATGAAGGCGACGAGCAGTCGGGCGATGCGGCCGTTGCCATTGGCGAACGGATGGACTCGTAGGAATTCACCATGAGCAAGCGCAGTAAAGCTGATCACCTGGAGAATTTGATCAGCCGCGCTCGGTGGCTTTCCGATCGGGAGCCGGGCATCAAGATCAGCGAAGACCGCGTTCAGGCCGGCAAGCACCGCTGACATCTCATCGCCGACTCTGCGCGCCCAGACGCCCATCTTCTCGAAATTGCCGTCCTTGAGCGGAGCGCCGAGGCCGACCTCGTAGTTGATCAGTTCGTTGACCGCTGGATCACCGCGAAAATGCCCGACATAACCGGCGATGGGCACCGTGCATCCGGCGTACAGCCGCGTATGCCAAAGGCACAGTTCCTCAGAGGTCAGCGGGATCCGCTCAGCAGCGGTGGCGTGCAGCTCGGTGATCAGTTGAGCCGCGTTGCTCTGAATGAGGGAGAGATTTCCTGAGTTGTCCTCTTGCCATGAGGGAACCGTCATGCGAGCTCGGCGTGCGCCGATCTGTAGATTGCTGTCACATCCCGACCCAGCGGCGGGCGGGCAACCGCCACGCTGTCCACCGCTGGAGTGCGCTGGGCGGCACGAGCCTGAATCGGATCAAACAACCCCTCACCAGCGACATAGCTTTCAAGTCCACGCGCTTGGATGCTTTCGTATTGCTCCTGCGTTAGCTCGGCCAGTCGGTCTGCGGCAGCCCGTAGATCGTCACTCAACATCGCCCCGCGAGCGACAACCTCGTGCTCGATTGCCTGCTCGATTAGCTCGTTTTGACTGATGCCCAACCGGGAGGCAACCTCAGCAGTCAGCGTACGGAGCTTCTCATTGCGCCAACGCAGTGGGAACACAGCTCGGGAAGCCATATGTCCAGGATGATCCAATTCGTCGTGATGTCAAGACTGCCACTATGACATCACGACGATAGTGAATCGGAGGGCCCGGAGCACCACTTCGCGTTTAATTTTCCTACACGCCGCGGTAGTGCGTTTACGCGAAGTGCAGGAAACTACCGCGAAGTGAGGCCCGCGAGGAGTTGTCGAGCCAGCACAATCCGCTGGATCTGATTCGTCCCCTCATAGATCTGGGTGATCTTCGCGTCGCGCATCATGCGCTCAACAGGGAAGTCCTTGGTGTAGCCGTACCCGCCGAGCAGCTGGACGGCATCGGTGGTGATCTCCATCGCCACATCTGAGGCGAAGCATTTTGCGGCAGCACCGAAATACGGCAGATCGGCATCTCCGCGCTCGGACTTGGCGGCTGCCGCGTAGGTGAGCTGACGCGCAGCCTCGAGTTTCATGCCCATGTCGGCGAGCATGAACTGCAAGCCCTGAAACTCCGCAAGCGCCTTGCCGAACTGCTTGCGCTCCTTGACATAGCCAAGCGCGTAGTCCAGGGCACCCTGAGCAATGCCGACGGCCTGGGCAGCGATGGTGATTCGGGTGTGGTCGAGGGTTCGCATCGCGATCTCGAAGCCGGTCCCCTCGGCGCCGATCATCCGCGATTCCGGGATGCGTACGTGGTCGAAATACACCTCGCATGTTGGCGAGCCCTTGATGCCGAGCTTCTTCTCGGGCGCACCGAACGACACACCCGGGTCGGATCTCTCAACCAGAAAGGCGCTGATCCCCCTGGAGCGCGCATCGGGATCGGTCACCACGAACACCGTGTAGAAGTCAGAAATCCCAGCATTGGTGATCCATCGCTTGACGCCATTCACAACGAAGTGGTCGCCGTCGCGTACGGCGCGGGTGCGCATGCTTACCGCGTCTGAGCCAGCCTCCGGCTCCGACAAGCAGTAGGACGCCATCGCCTCGCCGCGCGCGATGGGCGGCAGATACCTCTGTTTGATCTGCTCCGATCCTGCGAGCAGCCACGGCAATGTGGCCAGCTTGTTGACTGCTGGAACCAGAGACGTGGCGGCACAGACCCGAGCAATCTCCTCAATCACGATCACGGTCGCGAGTGCATCGGCGCCTACGCCCGAGTAGGCCTCGGGGATATGCGGAGCATGGAAGTCCGCCGATACGAGCGCTTCGAACGACGCCTTGGGAAACTGGGCCAGCTCGTCGGCCTCGGCGGCGTTTGGAGCGACCTTTTCCTCGCACAACTCACGTACGGCGGCGCGGAATGCCTCATGCTCCTCGGTAGGCCGGTACATGTCGCCGAAGTCGCTCACCTCGTTATTGTGCCGCGCGCATCGCGCTTTTGGATCCGCCGCCGTCGTCGTCGCTCGCAGAGGAAAAAACGCCTCCGCTCGCTCCTCCTCCGTGCGGCGGCGCGCGATTTACCGACGCTCGCAGGCAGGAAGCCTATTCGCGTGTGCACCGCTCGATCGCTTCGCTCTGCCTACACCGTCGACGCCAACGGATCCCAGTCCTCCGGCAATAGCGGCGGCTTGGCGACCGAACTCTTCACCTCGACGAAGGCGCGGGACTCCACCGACTCGGCGATCGCGATCATCGTGTCAAGGACGTGGAAGCCCAGCGCTCCCTGGGCGCGATGCGTCTTGCCCTCCCGAATGGCGCGAGCCATATCTAGGACTCCAGTACCGCGAGTGGCCGATGCTGTCGTGGTGGCCGCTGTCTCCCAGTCCTCACCGCCGCGCTTTCTAACGGCGATCGTGCCGTCGAAGTAGTTGGGATCAGGAAACAGCATCGTGGCATCCGTGCCATTGACCTCCAGCAGCATGCGGGGCAGCGCCGAATCGAAGGAGAACATGGCCTGAGTGGATTGACCGGACTCGTACTGGACCAGCGTACTGACATGGCTGGGCACGGTGACATCGAATTCCTCCCCCGCCTTCGGTCCGGAGCCGATCACCCGCCGCTCCCGCGCCTTCGATCCAAGCGCGGCGACCGAGGACATCGAGCCGAAGACCTGTACCAGCGCTGTGAGGTAGTAAGGCCCAAGGTCAAAGAGCGGGCCAGCACCCGCGGCGTACAGGAACGCGGGATTCGGATGCCACAACTCCGGTCCAGGCAACTGCAGCAGCGCCAGAGCCGTGAGCGGCGTCCCGATCATGCCCTGCTCGATAAGCCGGCAGGCCGTCTGGAGCCCCGGACCTAAGAACGTGTCGGGCGCGCAGCCAACCAGCAGCCCAGCCTCCTCGGCGTCGTGGAGCAGGCTTCGGCCGCTCACCCGATCAAGGGCCAAAGGCTTCTCGTTCCAAACGTGCTTGCCAGCCGCGATCGCCTGAGTCGCGACATCAGCGTGGGCCGCCGGGATAGTGAGGTTGACAATGATCTCGATATCAGGGTGGTCGAGAACGGTGGCCACGTCGCCTGCGGCGGGAACCTCGTACTTGGCCGCCTTTTCCTTGGCTGCATCGATGACGATGTCGCCGATGGCGAGTACCTCGGTATCCGCGAAGTTGCTGAGGTTCTCCAGGTAGGTGTCGCTGATAGTGCCGGCGCCAATCACGCCGACGCTAACCGGGCTACTCATGATCAACCCTGCCCAGCGAGCAGGAACTCCCGACTCGCCCGCACGGCTTCGAGCAGATCAGTCTCGGAGTCATCCAACTCCACCACGCGTAACGCGTCTGGAGCCGCTTCGATGATGTCCCGCACTGGAAGCACGCCAGATCCGACCGCTACCTGCTTGCTGGTATCAAGACTTCCGTCGCCATCCTTCAGATGCAGCGCAGCGACGCGATCACCCAGGCGTTTGAGCAAAGCCGGCACATCAGCACCCCCGGCATACGCCCAGTAGGTATCCACCTCCAATACCACCTCCGGCGCCAGCCGATCCGCAAATACCTCAAGGGCATGAACGCCGCTGATCTTGGATTCCAGCTCGAAATGATGGTTGTGGTAGCCGACCGTGAGACCGTGCCGGGCCGCGGTCCTCGCTGCTTCGTTGAGCTCGGTTGCGATCTGAGTGATGTCGGCCTCGGATTGCCAGCGTGCGGGATCGACGTACGGCTCGATGATCGTCTGGATGCCCAAGTCGGAAGCCAGCTGACAGATTTCGTCCTGATTTCCGCTGAGCAGGCCCACATGTGTGGTCGGCGCAGTCAACCCACTCTCGCGGAGTCCAGTGCGTAACTGGTCGGCAAACGCTGGAAGCTGGAACGGCTCAACCTGGGTGAACCCGAAGCCGGCGAGCTTTTGCAAGGTCCCGTCGAAATCCTGCTCCAGGGGCTTGCGCAGGGTGTACAGCTGGACAGACAACTCGGACATGACAACCTCCCCTTCGGTATTGACTTTGTGATCACACTACGTGGGCTTGCCGAGTAGTTGGCGAGCGAGCAAGGTCCCGGCGGCCGTGGCAATCGGGAAGACCACGACCCCGGCAAAGGGAATTGCAAGCAATAAGAACGTGGGCACCGCAAACCCAAGGACTCGAAGGCGCCGCGTTCGCATCGCGGCACGACGATCTGCCAGCCGCAGCAGCCCGCGTCGCTGGAACGGGGAGCCGACGAGCTCGATTCCCAGCATCCAGCCGCCGAAGATTGCTGAGATCACAGGGATCACGGTCTGGCCGATGACAGGTATGAATCCCGTTGCAAAGAGCGAGAGCGCTCCGAGTGCTGAGACCACGATGAGCCCGAGAGCTTGGCGCAGCGCTCGAAGGATGCCGCGCGCCACATTCTCGTCAAACTCAGGCACCTCACCGAACTCTCGCTCGACTGATTCAGACAACTTGTCGTACAACGGCGATCCAAGAGCGAGAGTCAGTGTGGTGAAAGTGATCACCATCACGAGCACGGCACCGGCGAGCAAGGCGCCGCCGACGAGTACCCGGATTGTGGTCGCTGCGCCCCGAGCCCAACCGTCCGCGAATGGTGTAAGCCAGTCGACGACCGGGTCAAGCTGGCTAATCAGCGCGATGATCAGCCCAGTGAAGATCACCGAAGTGATAGC
>DATDKX010000045.1:0-8349 GCA_036519615.1 Propionibacteriaceae bacterium | reverse complement strand
AACAATGCCCAGCTTTGCCTGGGGGTCCATCATCAAACTTGCTGAGAAATTGGCATTATCGCCCTCATGCCAAATTGCAGGAACGCCGTTGACCGGACTAACGTGCCAGCCCATGCCGTAAGAATCTCCGGGCGTTTCGGTATTGACGAGGGGCTGGTGCATGGCATCCATACCCTGCGGCGAGATCACACTCACATTCCCATAATGTCCTTCGTTAAGCTGGGCGATCAGGTAATGCGCCAGGTCCTCCGCACTGCAGATCAGGTAGCCGCCCGCGATGTTGCCACGGTTGAATGGGACATCCTTGGCGATGGGAAGCCCAAAGACGGTTACATAACCAGTAGACATTCCGTTCCGCATTGCTTCAGCCGGCGAAGTGAAACTATGGCGCATCTCCAACGGATCAAAAATATTCTCCTGCACGTAACTTTCGTAACTCTGCCCAGAGACCATTTGCACAACCAACCCCAGAACGGTGTAGTTGACGTTCGAATATTCGAATGCCTTGCCCGGAGCGCGTACCAGCGTCACATCTTTCAGGGCGCGGACGCTGTTTTCGATGGCTTGCTCGCTGGTGTCGCTGGCGGCAAGTTCCAGAAGACCGGCGGAGTTCGAAAAACCGCTGGTCTGGGTGAGCAGATGCTGCACAGTGATCTGCGCTGAGGCAGATTCATCCGCCACGCGGAACCAAGGGATGTATGTCTGCACAGGAGCGTCCAGTTCGATCTTGCCAGCTTCCACCAATTGCATAATTGCCGACGCCGTAATCGACTTGGTTGTCGAACCGATCATGAACGGTGTCTGTGAGGTGACAGGACTGCCATCAGGATGGGTTTGTCCGTAGCCTTTCACATAAATAGCCCGATCCCCCTGAACGATGGCTAACGTCAGACCGGGAATTTTCAGCGTTTTCATCTGCGCTTCCACATAGGCATCCACGGCGGAGGAATCTGTTTCGTTGTGAATCGAGGCAGTGTGCGATGTGAAGATGATTGTCATCGCAAGCAGTCCAAAAATAGCGAGCAATGTTCCCCAAACTAACGAATTGGCATTTCTTTTATTGGTATCCATAATCCCTCCTCATCTGATCCGGCCCCTTCAGCAGTTGCAGCGGGAAGTCCAGATAGCGTCGGACGTCGGTGTCGAGGTCGAGCCGGCCCTGCTGGACTTGCTGCATGACGGCCGTGGCGGTGAACACCTTCGACACCGAGCCGGCCCGGAACAGCTGACGCAACCTTTTGGCTTGCCGCCGACGTGGCTGCGGCGTTGTCCGCTCTCAGCTACATCTGGCTGACCCTGCATCACGTACTTGTTGCAGAGCCGGCCTGGACTGCCAAGCTGCCAGGCGCCGTAGGCGGCGGCTCCCGGTTAACGCGCCGTACCTGCCTGGACGCCTTTCGCGTGTGACAAGGCGGTAAGACGTCGGGTTCGAGCGTTTCCGACGAGGATGACTACCAGTGCTCCTACGACCAGCAGCGTGAACACAAAGCCGAGCACGACGTAGGCGTTGGCGGCAAGCAGCAGGGTCAGCAATACCCCCGCTGCAACCAGAAGCAAAGGCCCCCACCAGCTCCTGCCGAAGACCAAGAACCCGAGCACCGTGATGCCGACGGCGAGGAACGCCGCTAGTCCAGCTTGAACGTCATGGGCCATCAGCAGCGCGGGCAGCGTCGCGGCGAGCGGGAGCACCAGCCAGTACCGGCGCCGCCGCTCGGTCAGGAAGAGGCCGGCAACGGCAACCCCAGCGACAGCCCAGCCGACCTGCGCGATGACCGCCAGGACCGGGAGAGTGTCGGGACGTCCCTCGGCTCGCGCTTGGAGGCCGAGCAGCATGCGGTGGTTCATCGTCATGACCACGGGCTCCCAGACCATCGTGTTCACCAGACGAAGCACAGGGCCGGGCGGTGCGGAGTGTCCGCGCGAGATCAGCCGGGTCGTGTGGGCGTCGATCGGCTCGAGGACGTACGCGCCCCAGACGTCGAGAACCAGAGCATGGCCTGGATCGAGCATCCGCACCGGCGTGACGGCTTCCTCACCGAGACCCCAGAGATAGCTCCTCGGAGCGAGCCGCCAGCTGTCCCCGACGGACAGCTGCTGCCACTCGGGATGAATGGTGTCGGCGTTGTGGATGTCGACGCCGAAGACGTTCTCCAGCCAGGTGTAGGTGTAGAAGCCGCCCTTGTCCTGGCCGACCTGTACCAGCCACGGCCAGACCGCATCGGTCGGCGCGTTTATCGTGATTGCCTGGGTGTATTGCTCCGTCCGACCGGGATCGAGACTGTCTCCGGCCAGGGCCATCTGGCGTTCGGCGACCGTCGAACCCCAGTTCAGCATCCACGGATGGATCACCACCACGTACGCGGCAATCAGCAGCACCAGGAGCGGCGCCACGTAGCGAAGGCGGACCGCCTTGACCACTGCGAAGAGCTTCTCGGTCAGCGATGCCATGAGAGTGTCCGGTCTGCAGCCAGCGCGAGCAGCGCCACACCGCCGAGGTTGCGAATTGTGAACAAGCTCCTTGCCTCCTACCTCCGATCCTGGTCGGGCAGCCCTGTCGGCGGGGAGGGCCAAACGTCACGTCGCGCCAAGGACCTCAGTACATGTTTTTCACGGCACGCACGACCCGCCACAACCAGCAGGCGCGGCTAAGCAGCAGTGATGGCCTTTGCCCTCCATGCCCAGCTTGTTACTCCTTGGCGCTGCCGCTTTAGGGGGGCCGTTGCTGCTCGTCGAGGAGAACCTGAAACCATCGACGGTCGCGGGGCTACCTGGTTCACCTGCGGTGGGCCGGCTGAAGCGGTCGGCGGCAACCCGTGGCACCCTCCCAACCGACCAACACCAGCACCTCATCGTCGCCCCTTGTTAGAGGATCACGTGACACTCCCGGGCCCGGGGAGCTTGCGTTCGCCGCTGGCTTTCGGCCACGCGAGGAGCGCGACCACGGCCAAGAGCAGCACTAAGAGGTCCGGCGGCACGACCGTCGACGCAACCACAGATGTTGAGGCGTCGATGAGTGCGTGCACGCCAATGACGAGGAAGAGATTCCCAGTCCGCATATAGAGCAGCGCCAACAAAATGCCGATGGCCATGACGATCGGCAGGTCGAACAAAAGATCCACCCCAGCGGAGCCGTCAAGGAGCCGGATCGGAATGTGACGCAGAGCGAAGAGCCCCTGACTGACCACGAGTGCTACCACAACTGCTCGCCGCCCCTGTCTCCCCCACCTGTTCCGGAAGTGCAAAACCATCTGCGGAAAGAGGAATGCTCGGTAGGTGATGTCCTCGTAGAGCGAGTTTCCGAACAACTGGGCGATGAGTACGCCGAACACCGCCAGTACGCCGTAGCGCGACCACGCCGGATCCAGAGCGACTCGGCCGTGGACAGCGAACTCGATGACCAACTCAGTCGCCTGCACGACCAGCCACAGGCCGACGGTGAACATGGCGGCCACTCCGACCTTCGACGGCACCAACCCAAGGTCGCGTGCCCGCATGCCGCCTAGACGCATGATCAGCAGACCGACGACGAGGAGCAGCGCGGCCGCGTTGGCGAGCAGCGTCCGGTTGATGAGGCCGTCGCTCGCCCTGGCCAAAGGCCTCAGCAAGCCGCCGGCGAAAAGAACGCCCACAATGAACGTCACCATCACGTAGTCCACAACCACGAACAGCCAGAGGAAGCGGGCACTGACCTGACGCGGCGCGGCGATCGAACCGACGCCCCACACCTCAGTGGATACGGTCTCCCTCGACGTATCGAGTGTGGCTCCCACCGTGCTCACCTCCGGTGCAGAAGCTGTACGACCTCTCACTTACGACGGTAGGAACCAAGACCCTTCGTCCGTGAGAGACCTTCGTCCTGCCAGCGTGAGACCTTCGTTATCTGCGTATGAGACACTGCTCCCAAGCCGCTCCGGGTCGATCGGTGTGATAATCCGGCTGAGCCGGTTGACCTGCTGGCCGCCATCCCTGCCGCCCCCGGGGGCCTGCGACTAACGCGCGCTCATGTAACCAAGCGGCCGGCTGAAACCGACAGGCGGCAAGCCACCCCTGAGCCGACGCGGCCACAGCCGTCGAGGTCCAGCTGCCGCGACGAGATCGCTGCGCTGGAGGAGCCGTACACCCCACAGTTGCCGGCCGGCTTCTGACCCAGATCATGGTGCAGCTGGTGTCAATGATCGCCCACCAGCGTTGCCGGACGACCCGGGTCATGTTCGGCGCTACCCCCGGCTGTCGATTGATCAATCGGCCCATTGGCCACGTGATGGAGCAGGAATATCATTGGCCGCTGCCAGTGGTAGCTTCCCATGGCGACGGATCCTGGGTGACCGACGTCGACGGCCGCCGCTACCTCGACTGCCTGGCCGCCTATTCCGCGCTGCCGTCGATCGACGCGGCAGCACAGGCCCTGGTTGTCATGGCCGAACGTCTCACTCAGCTCCTCGACGCCTTCCTCGCCCGTATCCCCATGAGACGGATGGGTAGCGAGGAAGGACCGGGCCCCCGAGGATGGACGAGATGTCGCCCTCAACCTCAGCGTCGGTGTGGGCCGAACCGAGGTGCTCGATGTCTCGCTGACCCGCGACGGTATTTCCACACCCGCTGGACAGCGACCGCCCCTGACGATGTTCGCACCGTCCGCACATACGCCACGAAGCCACCCTCCACGACCCGCCGCTAGTGCGCAATTCCCGACCTTCGCAATCGAGAAACACCTAGCCAGAACCATTCATCGAGGCAAGCCCGAAAACGTGGCCCAAGTCAGGTCCGACGCTCGAAGCGCAGTTTCCACAGCCCTGTCTGGACGGTTTCCACAGATTTCGGCGAGGCTGCACGATTTGGGTCGGCGTAGGCATGCTTCCTGCGGAGGTGGGCGATGCCGAGGACGGAGTCCAAACAGCAGCTGGGGGTACGTGGAGAGGAGCTGGCCTGCGCGGAGTTGGAGCGGCAGGGCATGCAGCTGCTGGAACGAAATTGGCGCTGCCGGGCTTGGAGAGATCGACATTGTCGCCGCGCAGGCGGGCACCAACGGTCTCACTCTGGTCTTTTGTGAGGTGAAGTGCCGAAGCGGGCTCGGTTTCGGCCATCCGCTTGAGGCGATCACCTTCTCGAAGATGCGGACCTTACGGCAGCTGGCGGCTTTGTGGACGCGTGAGCATCGCATGAAGGCCTCAAGCATCCGGCTGGACGCCATCGGTGTTGTGTTGGCTCCTGGTCAAGAGCCATCGCTGACCCATGTCAGGGCGGTGGGTTGAGTGGCGTCGGCGTGCGCACGATTAGATCGAGGCCGGCGAATATCAAACTTATGTTCGATATGCTGAGGCATGTCAACACCTGACCAGCTTTTCTCCGTCGCTATGCACGGCACCGCCTTTCGCTACGCGGCCAAACGGCGCAACCTACTGACTCGATCGAGAGCTTCGTGAGATCGTGATCTTGGTACGCGAGTCCGTCGACTCACGCTGGCCACGAGCTGATCGCAGCGGGAATGTTGATCTTGGCCGCCGGTGTCGCGGCAAGCCTCTGGACTATGGAAAACCACTCAAATCGCAGATCGGGGCTGGCTCCCTCGATATGAGATCGGCGGTGCGGCGCGATCAGCGGTTGATAACGACCTTGAGCGCCTTGGTCTCGGCCGCGCGACCGAAGGTGTCGTAGGCATCGAGCATCTGGTTGAGGGAGAAATGGTGAGTGGCAAACTTTTCGGCCGGGAGCTTGTGCTGCTCGACGAGCTTGAGGAGCATCGGCGTGGTCGTGGCACTCACCAGCCCGGTGGTGATCGCGATGTCCTTGATCCACAGATCCTGGAGCTTGAGCTCGACCGATCGGCCGTGCACGCCAGCGTTCGCCACGGTACCGCCCGGACGGACGAGTTCGGTGCACATGTCGAATGTCAGCGGGATCCCGACCGCCTCAATCGCTACGTCCACGCCCAGGCCGTCGGTCATCGCCATCACTTCTTCTTTCCACGAAGCGCCGCCGCTGTTCACTCCGTCGGTGGCACCGAGGCCGCGTGCTTGGTCGAGCCGGTTGTCGTCGAGGTCGATGGCGATGACGCGCGAGGCGCCGTAGAGGCCAGCCGTCATCATCGCGGAGAGCCCGACCGGGCCGGCGCCGACGACGGCGACAACGTCGCCGGGCTTGACCCGCCCGTTGCGCACACCGATCTCGAAGCCGGTCGGCAGAATGTCGGACAGCATCACCGCCGCCTCGTCGCTGACACCGGCGGGGAGCTTGTGAAGGGAGCCCTCACCGAATGGGACGCGGACGTACTCGGCCTGAGTGCCGTTGATGAGGTGCCCGAAGATCCAGCCGATCCCAGACATGCCTTCGTCGTCCAAGCAGTGAGCAGACAACTGCTGATGGCAGTACGAGCAGGCACCGCAGGAGGTGATACACGAGATGATCACGCGGTCGCCGACGGCGAGCTTGTTTACCGCCGCCCCGACCTCGACTATCGTCCCGACACCCTCATGTCCGAGGATCCGGCCGTCCGTCACCGCTGGGACATCGCCTTTGAGGATGTGCAGATCCGTGCCGCAGATCGTCGTGGTGTCCACCCGCACGATGACGTCGGTGGGGGCGACGAGCTTAGGGTCGGGCACCTCCTCCCACGCCTTCTGGCCCGGGCCGTGGTACACCAATGCCTTCATCTCTGACCTCCTCGTGGGCAGGGCGCAAAGCACCACGCCGGGTTCCGGTGCTCATTGTGCGCACTCGCTGACGTGGGGAGCAAGGTGCCAGTATTCGGCTTGAGATCCGCCTCCCACGATCGGTATACGCGACGGCCACCCTAGCCAAACCGATCACGCGGCCGTGGTCACGCCACGCCTTCCCGCATCAGTAGCGCGCGCACTGTGGCTTGCGACCAGGCGCGCGCTCTGCGCAGTTCGCACAGCGTCCTTGTTCAGGTCGCGGGCAATGGCGTACGCCGTCTTGCCCTCCGTCCGCTCTCAAGATCAACTTCGCGAACTTGCTCGTGGAAGGGCACTCCAAGGGGCTCGTTACTTCAATCTGGCAAGGTGATCAGAGGCAGTGCCTTGAACGCGTCGTAATTGGCCTGCGCCTCAAGCAGTTCGGCGAGCTCCGCATCAGCCTTGATGCGCCATGTCTGCTCAAGTTCGCCCAGGTCTACGGTGCAGCGCTTTGCCCGATTCTCTTCAAGCCACTGCGAGTCTGACCACTCCCTCCCGCGCATGTGCGGTACTGGTCGGTCTGGTTTGGCCTTACTGACATGCAAGCCGGACGGGCCAGGGCACGACCCCAAGGGTCCGACTTCCCGGTCCAGACTAAGACGCGACCGTCCGGGCCACCGGCAAGCTCGTAAGGGCCCGACTGCTCGGTGTGCAGCAGCCAATGCGCATATTCAGAGGGTCACTTCCGCTTTGACCAGTTGGGCGGTTGTGCGTTGTGGCGAACCGGCGCCCCAGTCTCGGTGTCGCGGCCAATCAACTGCGGCAGCCCCTCCTTGGCGTTTTGGGTATGCCCTTGTCGTCCCACACCCGGCCGACCGCCTCGAATCGCTCGAAGGCTGCTTCGTCGAGTTGCCGGTACATGGAGAGGGTGATCTAACCGTAGCCAACTTGGAGCACTCGGAGCTCGGCGGTGCCGATTGGACCGCAAGACGATTCATTCATGACTGTCCTTCGTTCGATGCCCGAGTTCCGTATTGAGACATCTTGGCCAAGAAGGCTTTCGATGGCGTCAAGATCGCTGGTACTGCTTCGTTTGAGCCGCCCGCGGTGGTTAGCGTCGAGGCGACGGAAGTCTTCGAGGTGCGCGGCATCGTCATTCCCCGCGGCGACATCGTGATCTAGCCGCGATCGAGCCGGCAACCCCGGACCGGTCGAACCGGTGACCATGCCGGCGCAGCTGTCAATCAGGGAGGGCGGCGTTGACGACGACCCGCAGCAGGGGGCGGGGGTCGGTGGTGTCGTGGCGGGCGATGCGGTGCAGGATGATGCCCTCGCCACAGGCCATCAGGGCGAGGGCGGCGGGGTGCGGGTCGGTGGCGCCCAGGCGCGCCATGACAGCCACGATCGACCGCTCCATCACCCTACGGGTCTGGGACACGGCGGCGCGGATCTCGGGGTTGTGGTTGGCCTCCATGAACAACGTCAGCCGGGCCGCGGTCACGATGCGGTACGGACCGGTCAGCATCTCGATCCCGATGGCCAAGCCCTCCACCAGGTCCGCAGCGGTGTGGGGGGCCGTCGCGATGTCGTCGGCACTGGCCAGATCGCGCTCAGAGATCCAGTCGTTGACGCCGATCAGCAGCTGGGCCCGGGTGCGGAAGTAGTTGGAGGTCGAGCCCTTCGGCAGGCCGGCCTGCTCGTCGACCCGCGCGTGGGT
>DATDKX010000044.1:0-8934 GCA_036519615.1 Propionibacteriaceae bacterium | reverse complement strand
CCACCAGCGTCCCGCAGGTCCCTCATCGACCTCGCGTATGCGGGTTGCCCCCAACTTCTCCAGCCGGGTAACCAGCTCATCGAGGCCCTCGGGCTCACTGTGGATGTCGATGTGCAAGCGGTTCTTGCCGGACTTCCGCTCCGGAACCTCCTGGAAGAGCAGCCTCCGACCGCGGCCGATGCCGCTGGTAGCCACGCGAGCGCTGCGGCCCAGGGACAGGCACGTTGCCCTAGCAAGCAGGTCCCCAGACGACACGAGACATGGAGTCTTTGATCATGCGGAAGCTGATTGCGTGGGTGTTCCTGTACTCCCTCGAGGGCCTTCTCGCCGACGAGGGCATCGAGTACTGGCAGTTCTGCTTCGGCCTGCCCGTCGACCCGGCGGAGGCGAAGCAGAAACTTGACGTTTACCAGAGGCATACGCGCACCTCATGGGCCGCACCGCCTACGAGGTCATGGCCGGGCCCTTGCCGACGGCCGACCACCCGTTCACCGCGTCATGAACGCCGCGCGCAAGGTCGTCTTCTCCCGGACCTTGAGGACGGCGGAGTGGGCCAACACCACCATCGCCGCTGGTGACACTGCAGAAGAGATCGCCAAGCTCAGGCGAGGCGGCGACGGCCACATCGTGGCCTGGGGCGGCGTCAGCTTCTGGCGGTCGCTCATGCGGCTCGACCTGATCGATGAGTTCCGCCTGGACTTGCAGCCCTACGTCGCGGGCGAGGGCACCCAGCTGTTCAACGACGACGTCCCCCAGTCCTACCGGCTCGACCTGGTCTCCAGCACCGCGTTCAGCAACGGGATCGTCGGGCTGCAATACCGCCGGCACCGCTAACCCAGCGGCCCGCCAGTCCGCACGGAGGCTGTTGGTCCTCTCGGCGGTCGCGATTCGCGGGCACGGTGTTCCTACTGCCAGTCTTTACGGCGTTCTTCGGGCTGCGGACGATGGGGTGGCCTCGGGCGCCGCAGTGGCGTGCCAGCTCTCCGGCGCGGATCCAGAGGCCCGCGGGCGCGCCGCTCACTCAAGGTGATTGCCATGCGCAATCTTGCGAAGTGGTCCGTTCAACTACCGGGGTTGGCGGAGCTGTCACCTGCCAATGAAACCGTGTCCGTGATATCGCGGTGGAGCAGCAGTCACTGCGTATGGTGGCCCTTTGCCGTAGCCGGAGCGAAAGCACGGTCTCGGTCAAATTAAGCGCGCCCGGTCGGCAAGGAGTCACCACGATGACTGATCGAAGCACTACGACCTCTAACGCTGGAATCCGGGCTTTCGTGGCCCGCCGCCCGGTCACCGCATTCCTGGTCATGGCCTTCGCGATCACCTATCCCGTCATGTCGCTGCCCGCCCTTGCGGTTCATCGGGTGATCCCAGGTGGCTCACTTCTAGATCGGCTGCCATTTCCCCCGGACGAAATCGCGGGCCTGATGTTGACGATGTTTGCCCTGTTTCCCTCTGCCCTGTTCGTGACCTGGGCCGCAGATGGGCGACCGGGCGTCGTCAGTTTGTTTAAGCGGATTGCTCGCTGGCGGTTTGGCGTCGGCTGGTGGCTCGCTGTTCTCGTGGGACTGCCTGTGCTGACCGTGGTCTTCACGCTGATCTTGGGCGGTTCGCTGGAATCAATCGACCCGGTCGGGCTCTTCTGGGATCAGCTCCGGCTGCTGTTGATCAACTTCATCTTGGTCAATCTCTGGGAGGAAACCGCGTGGGCCGGTGTGATGCAAACCCGGCTGGAGCGCCGACACAATATCTTCGTGGCGGCCGTGTTGACCGCCCTGCCGTTCGGATTCATCCACTTGCCGCTCGCCTTCCTCAGCGAGATCACGATCGCTTCGGTGTTGATCTCGTTGGTCGCCTACATCTTTCTTGGCCTGTTTCTGCGGCCCCTGGTCGGAGTAGTCCTCAGAGGCTCCCGCGACAGCCTGCTTGCCGCCGGTCTGATGCATAGCGTCTTCAACCGCACCAACAACGAGAACGGCATCGCCGCGGCCTTGCTCAACGGGGAGCTCTACCGGCTCGGGATCCTGATCGCGGTGGTCGTGCTCATCGCCGCGCTGGCACTGTTGGCAGGGCGCCGACGGCTCAGCAGGGCATACCGGCTGGAACTTGATGCCAGCACTGGCGGGGTGGCGCGCCGGCGTACCAAGTCCTCGACATAGCAGTCCGCGTCGCCCGCGATCTCATCGCAGGCCTGAGGCACACCAAAAGGGAGCAGACGTGCAGACGACACTCCTCCGGCCAGCCGACCAGCTGGGCCCGCAATGCGCAAGCATCTGCTTTGGCATTTATTTGCCACCGCAATCGGTAGACGCCGCGACGCACCACGCTTATGCGGGCGTGCGACAGTGCACCCGCTCGGCCATAGCCAACCTTCCAGAGACGAGTGGATGGCTTCCGTCAGCGGTCACGTGAAGCTTGCCCGAGCGGCCCAGCGGCTACGTCGAGCAGCACTTGGCTCTGTTGGTGATCTAACTCCTCGTCAAGGTAGCCCTCATAGACCGTGAGGCGGTTCATGTCCAGCGCTTCGGCCAGCGGGCTGGTGGTCACCCTTCGCAAGACCAGCGTCTACCGGACAGGCGCGGGGCAGGCCGGAGGCCGTCACGGACAGGCCTACGAAAGACATCCAAAACTGCCTCGCTGAAGGTCAACTCGTGCGCGTCGCCGGATCTGGTGATAAGTCGATAGGCACCGCCTACCGCTCCCGGGCACCGCTGCGTTGGGCGAAGGCCGCATGGAGGCGATCCCCGAAGCCGGGCCCTTGTCGCCGACCTCCCCAAACCCAAGCCCAGCAGCAGATGCAAATGCATAGTCGCGTTGCACCGGGCGCTGAGTGAGCTATTGCGGGTCGCGGTGGTTTGCAGCACCAATGTCTGGAACGGTCCCAGATGACCTGACCGGTGAGATGCCCGATGAGGGTGCGTTGCGGGCGGGACTGCACAGTGCCGGAGGTGCTCGTACTGGCCGACGCAGTGCGAATCGAGGACGTCAACTTTTTGCGACGTAGGGCGCGCGTCGAAGATCAACAGACCGTCGACGGCAGGTACCGCACAGACCCCAAGACGCCGAGATCGCGAAGGACCTTGCCATTGCCGAGTGTGGTCGCGGATGCTTCGTTGCGGCACATCGCTGAGTTTCCGCCCCGTTGATGGTTTGATCTTCACGACGAAGCATGGTCTGCCGTGGCGACGCGAGGGTTACTCGCAGAGAATCTCTAACCGGGCAGTCCGGGAGGCTGGTTTACCGGCTGGGACCACGAGCCACGACCTGCGTCATCACTTCGCCAGCTTGTTGCTGTTCGCTGGCGAATCGGTGGTCGCGGTGGCCGAGCGCTTGGGCGACACTCCACAACTTGTGTTGTCGATATACGGCAATTTGATGCCCGATTCCGAGGCCGAACACGCCGCGCAATCGACCAGGCGCGGACCAGTGACGGACCAGGGACGGACGGGGGTGATCGCCGACAGACATCGTTCCTAGTCAGCAACTAGTCTGGATCGCATGCCTGCTGTTGACACCGTCCTGCTGCCCTTATGCGTCGGACTCACGCTGCTCGGCGTGATCGCTACCGGAGTCGCTTGGCGACGAGGGAACAAGGGCCGGGTGATTCAAGGCATCGGCTTGGCGCTCGCCCCCATCGCGTTGTACTTCAGCGGACTCCTGAGGTTGCTGTGGAACGCCATCGTCGCGCTCGGAACCTGGGCGTCGAAGATCATCTTCTCGCCAGCCGTATGGTTCGGTCTCTCGTTGCTCGGCCTCTGCATAGTGCTATGGGTGGTAGGCGGATTCATCGGCCGCCGGTCCTCTGCAGCCAAGAGCAACGAAGTGAGTGCCCAGTCATCAACCAGTGCCTTACCAGCGAAAAAGGCGGGCAAGGCGGGTCGCAGCCAGCCTCCGATCGATGAGGAGATGGCCGAGATCGAGGCACTGTTGAAGTCCCGTGGCATCGAGTGACACCGACTTGTCAGCGTTAGGAAGCTGCGAGGAAGCGACGGTGGCGTACCCGGAGTTCATTCACTGCTGCTGTCGCAAGCGGGCCGTCCACCGCCTGAATGCCCATTAGCTGGCGCCGATCAGCATCCAAATCAGCCTCGAATGGCCGGCCATCAGCGGGTTTCAGCAGCAGTTGAGCCCATGGATCACCCGGCCGCAGGATGATTTTGTGGACGTGCTCCCAGGGCACCAGGTGTACCCGCAGACCATTGCGAATCCGAAGACCTGACCCGTCGGCGCGTACGTAGCTGCTTGCCAAAACGGCCATAACCGCAATGGCGAATGCCAAGATGCCAAGCAACGCCAATCGATGTGTCAGCGGGAATAGTGTGCGGATCTCGGCCGGCAGCACCAACCAGCCGATGGCGCCAAGTATGCAGAGTGCGAGGCTAGCGACGACCGCGATCATCCGCACTCGACGCGGTCGCGCGACGTAGCCGTTGTGATCGAGATCTTGATCAGCCACTGGCAACGACGCTAGATGCGACAGGCGGCGATGTCGGTCACCAAAATCGCCCGCGCACCCAATGCCCAAAGGTCATCCATGATCTGCTGCGCATCTGCTCGGGGCACCATTGCGCGAACCGCTCGCCACCCTTGCTTCGCCAAGGGAGATACCGTCGGCGACTCGAGTCCTGGGGTGATCGCACAGGCTTCCTCGACGAGGGCATCAGTGACGTCGTAGTCCATCATCACGTAGTTGCGGGCGACCAGAACACCGTTCAGTCGGCGCTCCAGCTGGTCCAGGCCCGACGGCGGCTCAGCGCCCGCACGGCGGATCAAGATCGCTTCAGAGTTCAAGATCGGATCGCCGAACAGCTCCAGCCCTGCTTCGCGCAAGGTTGTACCGGTCTCGACTACATCGGCAATGACGTCGGCGACTCCCAGGCGAATGGCAGTTTCAACGGCCCCATCCAAGGCGATGAGATGGGTAGTGACACCAAGATCGTCTAGATAGGACTCGACAAGCCCGGGGTAGGACGTGGCCAACCGAAGATCGTTTAACTGATCAACCGACATCTCGCTGCCCAGCGGTGCGGCGAAGCGGAACTTGCTGCGGCCGAATCCAAGGGGCATCACCTCGACAGCGTGTGCGTGGGAATCCAGCAGCATGTCACGGCCCGTAATGCCGACATCGAGGGTGCCTTCCCCGACGTAGACGGCGATATCGCGCGGGCGCAGGTAGAAGAACTCAACGCCATTCACCTCGTCAAGAAGCGCCAGTTCGCCGTCCGACCGTTGGACATAGCCGGCCTCGCGTAGCATCTCGGCGGCTGGCTCGGACAAAGCGCCCTTGTTGGGCACCGCTACCTTGATCAGCGGTTTCTCCATGCCAGGCAAGGTCGAATTCACGGCACTTAGCGTAGGTGGTTTTTCACAAGCGCCGGTAGATATCTCCGAGGTCAAGATCAAGCGCCAGCATCAGCACCTGGAGGTGGTACAGCAGTTGGCTGATCTCGATGGCCACCTGGTCCTTGGTCTGATACTCCGCAGCCATCCACACTTCGGCCGCCTCCTCGACAATTTTCTTGCCGATCTCGTGGACCCCGGCCTCGACCCGGGCAACTGTTGAGGAGTTGGGGTCATGAGCAGCCACCTTGGCCGAGAGCTCAGCAAACAGGCTGTCGAAGGACTTGGCGTCGGGCACGGCGATCAGCCTAGTGTTGTGGCTCTCCGACTTGTCAGAACTGAGCAGCGCCATAGCACCTGTCAGTTCTGACAAGTCGGGCGCATACTCAGCCGACGGTTTCCACGACTGGTGAGGTAACGCTAGGAACAGCTTCGGCGCGCTCTCGACGCTCGATCCGGAGCCACAACACAAAGCCGATGACGCAGAACCCGCCATAGATGATGTACATGATCGCCGATGGGTAGTATCCGGCGACCAGAAGCAGCGGAACACCTACGGCGTCAACCGCAATCCAGACCAGCCAGAACTCAACCCAACCGCGGGCCATGCCGTACGTCGCCAAGATCGAGCCAGTCAAGATCCAGGCGTCAGCGAGCGGACCCCACGACCCCAGCGCCTTCAGGGCGAAGTAAAAGATCGTCGTCAGCGCTGCAGCGCCCAGCAGGAGCTCTAGGCGGCCGCGAGCACCGGCCCATTTTGGCCGTACGCCGACACCCTCTTCCGCGTGTGACTTCCGGAACTGGTACCAGCGCACCCAGCCGTACACGCTCACGATGATGAAGAAGATCTGGCGGCCTGCCTGGCCCCACAGATCCAACTTCTGGGGAGTGTCGAACGGGCCACCAATGGCCGTTCCGACGAACACTGTGAACAACAAGACATTGCCCACGATGCCGACGGGCCACGCGGCGACCTTGCGCCACATGCCCAGCAAAGCGCTTGCTAACCCGAACCCGTTGCCGATGATCTCCCGCCACAAAATGACGCTCGAACCGACATGGAGCTCGGCCTTCAGCAACCGCAGGAGCACTTCTTGGAGATCCATTGATCCCTCCACTCATCCGGTCGCACGAATGCCGGGGTGGAGAGCACACATCGTCCCGCTGCGCAGGACGGTGACGCACTCGCGTGAACCTCCCATCCGGACTTTCACCGTCGGTTGTGGAGTTTCACCACATCAACCCTCCACTGGAGGTAGAGGGGTCGCGGACTATGACCGCCGGTTCGGACTTACACCGACCCCGGTACACGCGCGAGTTCTCAACTCGTCCCGCACACTCTACTCCGACTTGTCAGAGAGCTACAGCGTCACGCCGAGGAGCGCCTCGCAGGCCCGGGCGACCAGCGCCGGCGCCTCAGCATCGTCGCTATCGATCGCCGTTGAGGCACCGGCCCATGCATCGACAGCGGCCAGCGCGGCCGGCGCATCGAGATCTTGGGCGAGAGCGGCACGCAGTTGAACCAAGACCTCGTCGGCGTTCAGGCCGGCGGGGAGTCGGACCGCCTCGCGCCAGCGGCTCAATCTGCCTTGCGCGGAGACCAGCAGCTCGTCCCTCCACTCCCAATCGTCGCGGTAGTGGTGCGCGAGCAGAGCAAGCCGGATCGCCATCGGATCAACACCAGACCCTCTGAGGGCCGAGACGAATACGAGGTTCCCCTTGGACTTCGACATCTTCTCGCCATCCAGACCAACCATGCCGCTGTGCAAGTACGCCTGAGCGAACGGTTGATCGGTGACCACGCGGCCCTGGGCAGCACACATTTCATGGTGCGGAAAGATCAGATCACTGCCACCGGCCTGAACATCAAAGCCGGCACCGAGGCGATCAAGGGCAATAGCTGTGCACTCGATGTGCCATCCAGGTCGCCCGGCACCCAGCACGGATTGCCAACTGGGCTCGCCTGCACGGGCGTGGCGCCACACCAGGCAGTCCAGCGGGGCTTTCTTGCCCCGCCTGTCCGGATCACCACCGCGTTCGGCGAAGAGCGCAATGGCCTCGTTTTCCGGAAGGTGAGACAGCGAGCCAAACTCTGAGTCACTCGCCTGCGCAAAGTACAGATCCTCGAACTCGCTGTCGTCGACCGGATAGACGGCCTGCCGGCTCTGCAGTTGCTCGATCAGGTCCACGATCAATGCCATCGACTCCACCGCACCGACATAGTGCCGTGGCGGCAGCACATTAAGCGCCGCCATGTCTTCTGCAAACAGCTGCGTCTGCTGCTCTGCCAGCGCGGCCCACTCGATTCCGATTTCAGCTGCGCGCTCCAGCAGCGGATCGTCAATATCAGTCACATTTTGTACGTGATTTACCTCCAGGCCGCGATCCCGCCAGACGCGGTTGAGCAGATCAAAGGCGATGTAGGTGTTGGCGTGACCGATGTGAGTGGCGTCGTACGGAGTGATCCCGCAGACGTAGATGCGCGCGGTTCCGGTATTGGGGCCGATTGACACCACCTCTCGGGCGGCAGTGTCGAATGCTTGCAGCGGATGAGGAGCCGCCGATGGTGGGAGGGTAGGCACCGGACGGGAGCTCCAAGCCTGCATGGCGTCACCCTATCCGGGCGCCGCAGGGGCCCTCCGGCAGAACGGGGACAGCGCTGATGTTGCCCACTAAACGGGGGCGGCGCCCAATGTGGCCCCCGTTAAAACGGGGGCCAGGGAATCGAGGGCCACTCGCCGCGGGGGCGCGGCATCCGTCGTCGGGTCAGCAGCAGGTCAGCACGGCGTACCAGCGCTGCGATCTCTCGGTCAGTGAGCAGCGAGTCGAGCTGGTCGGGTGCCTCATTGCGAGCTTTGCGCACTGCGGCCAGCTCGCGGCCGTTGAGTTCACAGCCTGCCCAGCCCCACAGCAACGTCCGCAGCTTGTGATCAGTATGAAAGCTCACGCCATGATCAACTCCGAACACCCGGCCGGCGCTTCCCAGGATATGGCCGCCCTTGCGATCGGCATTGTTGATCAAGACATCGAAGACGGCCAGCAGCCGTAGGTCAGCAACATCGGCGTGGATCACTGAGACGGGGCGATCATCTCCGTCGAAGCCTTCCACTGAGGCAAACCAGCCTTGCTTAGGCACGGCCGAAGTCGGAACAAGATCAACAAGTTTGTTGGTGGCCGCCTCGTCGACGTCCACCCAGACCTGAAGAGATCCCGGCCCGAACGGTCCATCGACGAGCACTGTGACCGGCACACAGTCGAAGCCGCCGATCCGGGAGACCTCGTACGCGGCGACCTCCCGAAGTCCGAGAGTGCGATGCGGGAAGTCCCAGAGCGGTCGCTCCCCCTCTAGCGGTTTGTAGACACACTCGATGGGCATGCTGTCGGTTTGCAGCTCAGCCAGGAAGGTCGCGTTGGAGGCATGCAGCAGCCGGCCGGTGATCCGGACTTCCGCCGGCGTCAGCGCGGCCGTCAACGCAGGATGCGGTGCACGAGGTGGCCGGGCATCATCATCTTCGGTCAGCCGGCCAAGATCATCGACAGACACCGCAGAAATCAGTCAAACAGCGGCCGGCGGTAGCCGTTGGCCCGTGGACAAAT
>DATDKX010000043.1:0-11608 GCA_036519615.1 Propionibacteriaceae bacterium | reverse complement strand
GATCTCCGTGGCAAACGGATCTGGCAGCGGAGTATTCAGTAAATCCCCGAGAGCAGTGACCAATCGGTCTGCACGCTCGGCACGATGCACATAGAGCGTCATGGTCGCGGTCAACACTAAGGCGGGGGACTGACAGCGCGCCGCGCGTTAGGACCAAAAGACAAAACAAAAAAAGGCGGAGGCGTTCCCGCGGGAACGCCTCCGCCATCGAAGCTAGCGCGAGACTCGGCGGCGTCCAAGTCCAGCCAAGGTGGCGAGTATGGAGATATGGCCTTCATGATCAAGCGAGCCGAACCGTCAGACTGGGAGGCATATCGCGCCATCCGGCTGCCTTCACTCTGTGGCGCGGGGTCAGCACTGCGCTCGCGATTTGCTTGACGCAATTGCCGATGTGGCCATTCGACGCCAGGACAAGCAATTGGTTCTTGAGGTGAACGGGTCGAACGTGCGCGCACGCTGCTACCGCTCCTATGGATTTTGTGGAGACGGGTCGTCGGCGCACCATGGATCGCGATCCGGCCATCACCGAGATCGAACTCGGGTATCGGCTGAGCGGCTGAGGCGGCGGCCGATCTCACGCCGTGCCCCGGGCGCTGTGAGCTACCGAAGATCGTCGGTGACTGCCCTTATGGTGTCGGTGTGCCTGCAGCCTCGATGAGATCCGAAGTGTCACCCGATGCGCTGCTGGATGATTTGGACCCGGAGCAGCGACAAGTTGCCACCGCGCTGACTGGGCCCGTCGCCGTCATCGCCGGAGCCGGTACGGGCAAGACTCGCGCCATCACGTATCGGATCGCCTACGGCGTCGCGACCGGTGCGTACAGCCCCACATCGGTGTTGGCGGTGACCTTTACGACCCGGGCCGCCGGCGAGCTGCGTGGTCGCTTGCAGCAATTGGGTGCATATGGTGTCCAGGCTCGAACGTTCCATTCTGCCGCGCTGCGGCAGGCGCAGTACTTCTGGCCCCAGGTCTATGGCGGCGAGCTGCCGCGGGTGCTGGACAACCGGATGGGTGTCATCGCTGAGGCCGCCGGTCGGCTTCGGGTTCGGATTGACACGCCTGGCCTGCGCGATCTGGTCTCAGAGATTTCATGGGCCAAAGTGAGCAATGTCAGTGCCGAGGACTATCCGCGGTTGGCCGCCCAACACAACCGCCAGCTCGCCTCCTACGATCCCGAGACGGTATCGCGGGTTTTCGCGGCGTACGAAAAAGCTAAGCGCGACCGTGGTCGGATCGATTTCGAAGACATCCTGCTGTGCGCTGCGGCGCTGATGTCAGAACGCTCCGAGATCGCGGAGACGATCCGGCGGACGTACCGGCATCTGGTCGTCGATGAGTATCAAGACGTCAGTCCGCTGCAGGAGGCGCTGCTGAATCTGTGGCGAGGCGAGCGGGCCGAGTTGTGCGTCGTCGGTGATCCGGCGCAGACCATTCATTCCTTCGCCGGTGCCCAGGCCGGCTACCTCACCGGATTCGGTCAACGATTTCCGCAGGCGACCGTGGTTCGACTGGTGCGCGACTACCGCTCGACGCCTCAGGTCGTCCGGTGTGCCAATTCGATCATGGCAGCAGCCAGTGGTGGGGATGCAATGCGCGCCGGCTTCCGGCCGGTGACTCTGCAGGCGCAGCAGCCACCCGGACCGGAGGTGGAATTCGTCGAATCGCCTGACGAGTCGACCGAGGCCGCCGCCGTCGCAGACTGGGTCGCTCAGCAAGCCGTAGCAGGCGTGGCCTTTCGGGACATAGCTGTCCTCTTCCGCATCAATGCCCAGTCGCCTGCCATTGAGCAGGCGCTGGCCGATCGCAACATTCCGTATCTGGTACGCGGTGGCGAGCGCTTCTACGAGCGGCCCGAAGTACGCCAGGCTTTGCTCACGTTGCGAACCAACGCGCGCGCCATGACCGGCTCGGAACAGGGCAGCGCGGTGGAACAAATGAAGGATGTCCTTATCGCGTTGGGCTGGACTCAACAGCCGCCGGAGGGTGGCGGTGCAGTGCGGGAACGCTGGGAATCGTTGGCCGCATTGCTGAGTGTCGCAGAGGACCTGCAGGCCGCGGCCGATGACGCCGCGGCCGCGGGTGAAGCTCCCCTCGAGCCTCTCATGCTGCAGGACGTCTCAGCTGAGCTTGACCGACGCGCCGAGACGCAACACGTCCCGTCCGCCCAAGGCGTCACTGTCAGCACCCTGCACTCAGCAAAAGGCTTGGAGTGGGACGCGGTTGCACTGCTCGGCATTCACGAGGGATCACTTCCGTTTGTCCTCGCCACCACCCCGGAGCAGATCAGCGAGGAACAGCGGCTGCTGTATGTCGGCGTTACCCGCGCCCGGCGATTGCTCCGCATCTCTTGGTCGAGAACCCGAAACGGTAACGGCCACTCCCGTACGGCGTCGCGTTTTCTGCAGCCGGTGCTGCCAGATGCGCTGCGGGCACCGGCCAACGAGCAACGATTTCCCCGACGTACCCGCCGCTCGGCTCTCTCGTTGCATTGCCGGTCCTGCGGCCTATCACTTACGGCAGCGGCAGAACGCAAGATCGGCCGGCATCTGGATTGCCCGGCGACCTACGACGAGCACACCATGGCGCTGCTTCGCGAGTGGCGACGCCAAGAAGCCTCGGACCAGAAACTGCCGGCATATTGTGTGTTCACTGACGCCACGCTGATTGCTATAGCCGAGGCGCGCCCCCGCAGCATGCCGGATTTGATCAAGGTGCAAGGCCTGGGTCATGCCAAGGCAGATAAATATGGCGAACACCTCTTGGCGATCATCGCAACCGAGGCTGACCGCACAAGATCATCTTCGTGACACCTAGCCGCCAAAAAAAATGTGTTTGCAACGATTTGCGATACTGCCCTAGGGTTTGACGAGGACCTTTGCTCGCCCTGAGCACAAGGCCGCCCATCGCCAGCCTGAATACCGAGAGGAGGAGTGCGGTGGACAGCAATCGAAGCAGCGGCGTCCAAACGATCGATGCACGCACAGTTGTGCTGACCACGCCCGAACTCCAGTCCTCGCGTGTGCTCATGCCGGCTGTACCGGCCGTTGCGGTTCTCGTCCACGGCGGGCCACACGCCCATCTCCGCCATCCAATGACCAATGGGTCCCGGTGGCGTGGCATGGGTGAAGTGTGCCCTCAGAGCACCGTTACGGCAGCCGTAGCACAAGGCGGACGTATCGCCGGACAGGGCGCGTACGACGTCACCGATACCAAGTTTTCGACCAGCATGGGACCACCTTCCTGCAGTCCGCCGGTGTAATTGCACCGACCGCCTCCAGGGCCGTGGCTCCCAGAACCGGGAATCACGGCCTTCGTGTTTCTCGGCCAGATTCGAGGAGCCCAATGCCAGGGCACCTCATGATCAGCAAAGTAGGCCGACATGTATGACGCAGGAGGTGGCCCGATGGTCGTTCCCCGTGGGGGGCGGTTGGGCATCGCCGAGCTGCCCTGCCGACTAGTGGACCCGGATCTGTTCTTCGCTGAGGCGCCCGCTGATGTGGAGCTGGCCAAGGCGCTGTGCCTGGACTGCCCGGTCCGGGAGCCCTGCCTGGCTGGTGCGCTGAAGCGGCGTGAGCCCTGGGGCGTTTGGGGCGGAGAGCTGTTTGTGGCCGGTGTCGTTGTCGCCCACAAGCGGCCAAGGGGTCGGCCTCGGAAGTACCCGGTCGCTGATCCTTTCGCTCCTGCGGCGAAGGACGAGGCCGCGGCATGACCCGTACGGGACACGCCAACGCAAGAAATTACGGCGATTCTCCCCTAATGCGGGTCAACATGCCGATAACATCGGCGATGTTTGAGAGCTGCTCGCGTATGACGCGGGCAGCTTGGAAAGCGGTTTGCACCATCAATTTGCGGCACAGTTTGAGGCTCCCCTTCGGGTCGACCGTGGAGTCCTGGCTACCCCAAGCCAAGCGCGTGCCCGCGACCTAGCCCCCACACTGTGCCGCGCGTTGATGGTGCAAACCGCTTCCCCTTGTCGGCCTTATTCTCCGGCTTTTATTTCCCGACCTATTCCTCGGCATAGCCAGGAAGGAACTCCTCAAGCACTTCGCCGAAGGCTGCTTTCGCATTGAGCTGCGATAAGACGGCCAGACCTCCCAGCCACACTCGATGGATGAGCAGATAGCTGGGTGGCAGATTCAGCTTCATTGCCACTCCGCCTGACGCGTGGGGATCGCGTACCCGGATGAACTGCTCCCGCATCCAGTCGCGATTGAATTGAAACTCCGGCACCGCCGCAGGCTCGACGAACGGGCTCAAATAGTCGAGCAAATCTTCTGCGTCAATGTCGGACGCAACAAAACCCTCCTCCCGCAGGCCCTCGGCTACCCGATGAGCGTCGCCCTGCTGCGCAATCCTCAAGATTCGGCCCATCACTGGTGGCAGGCCGTCTGGAAGATGTGCCACCAGCCCGAAGTCGACCACCCCCAGCCGGCCATCCTTCATGAGCTTGAAGTTGCCGGGGTGAGGGTCTGCATGCAGCAGCCCCACCCCGCTTGGTCCGGCAAACAGAAATCGCACGTACCGCAGGGCGGCCGCATTGCGCTTCTTCGCTGACAGATGTGCCGCTGAGGAGAGTGGTGCACCGTCGACCCACTCACTCACCATGACCCTCGGCGTACTCGCCAACACGAGTGGTACGTAAAACTCCTTGCTCCCTGCGAATCCCTCCGCCGCCTGCTGCTGGGAATCCGCCTCGAGTGTGTAATCGAGTTCTTCAGTCACCCTGGCGGTGAGCTCGTCCACCAGTGCGTTGACATCCATGCCACCAGCCAATGGCGCGAAGACCTTGGAAAGCCGCCCAATCTGCCGCAGGTCAGAGCGCAACGCTTCGTCGGCACCCGGGTACTGAACCTTGACTGCGACCGTACGGCCGTCCGACCAGGTGGCCCGATGGACTTGACCGATTGACGCGGCGGCCGCAGGCAGCGGGTCGAAATTACTGAATGAGTCACGCCAGTCAGCGCCGAACTCACGGGTCAGTACGGCGTGCACCCTTGAGGTCGGCATCGGCGGTGCGGCATCTTGCAGCCGCGACAGATGTGCCCGGTACGGCGCAGCAACCTCGTCGGGCAGCACTGACTCGAACAAGCTCAGGGCTTGGCCGAACTTCATCGCCCCGCCCTTGAGCTCGCCGAGAACTCGGAAAAGCTGCTCAGCCGCGCGCTGCTGCAGCTGCTCACTGACCTCTTCGGCAGGAGCACCACCCAATCGCTTACCTAGTCCGAGCGTCGCGCGGCCGGCGAAGCCGAGCGGCAGGGAGGCAAGTTTGGCGCCTCGGCGAAATGCGGAGCGAGCCAGCGAACTGCCGTCCGCCGCGGCGGCCAGATGCCGTTCCGCGCCATTGGCCCGCTTGGCCGGCTGGTCGCTCATGGCCCCCATTCTGTATGGCTCAGCCAACAGCAGCCACAGCCGGGATGAGCTGCCCAGCGCCGCAGCCGTGTCACGAAACCGGGCCAGCTGAGTTCCAGTGTCGAACCGGCGGACTCGGGCAGCTCGCCGTGCAGGAATGCCAGCGTTTGGGTAGCAGCAATCGAGGCAGCCCAGGAATGCAGCGCCGGCGGGGTGTCGATCTGCAGCCGCGACAGCTGTCTGAGAACACCCGGCCACTGCGGGTCTGCATCGCTCCGAGACAGATCAGCGCAACGCAGGCACGATGTCTGACCGGGAACAATCAGCGGCCCGACGCTTACGCCATTGCCCCAACAGCGCACGAGTAGATGTGGTTGATCATTGCGCACCAGATGATCACTGATCGCTCGGTCTGGCTCGGGTCGATCGCAGGCGACGATGGTGAGATCCAGGGCAACGGTTTCTGGTTTGGACCAATGGCTCAGCGTGGCAATTCTGGCGCCGACGTCTGCCAGCGCTGCGCGCAGCGCCTCCGCTTGCGAAGGCAGCACACCGGCGGCCGGATACAACGCCAGATCCGGCGGCTGACTGTCGTAGACGTAGAGCGTGCCGAGCCCGCTGGTTAGGAGTAGCCGAGCGAGCTGATAGCCCACACCTCCGGCGCCAATCAGCCGTACTTTCGACGAAACCAAGGAGTCCGCGTACGGCGCGGAGGCCTGTTGGGTGAGCAGGCCAGCCGCCGCGAGGGCGTCCAACGCCCCAGTGACTTGGTCGGTTGTCAGGCCGGCGGCGCGACCGCCGCCTCGGACAGCGCTGGCGGGTTGGGAGCCGTCTAACAGCTCTAGCAGGGTGGCAAAGCCGGCGCCGCGAAAGACCAGCCCGGTAGCGGGATCGATACCCACCTGAACCTCGTCGGTTGCCCGCTGAATGACGGGTGCGTACGGCGCGAGTCGCGGATACTCAGGCCGAGCAGGTGATTGTGATCGGGACTGGAGTGAGGTCACCGGGCAAGTTTGTGGTTACGTACCGGATGCGCCAGCGCTATCCACAGCCCAATTTGATATCAATCGAAGGTCCAAAACCTGGCTCAGACGTGCAATCAGGGACGGTCGCGGACCGACCGTCCCTGATCGAATTGCGCTGTGTGGTTGCTAGGCCCTGCCGAGAATGCGGTTCAGGTTCGTGCCACACACGGGGCACTTCGCCTTAGCCATCCGGGTGCCTTTGTCGTTGACGTGCACCTCGCCCGAGGCCTCGCGCTTTGCCTTGCACTTCACGCAGTAGAACTCGCCGCTGTACGTCTCCGCCATGACTTCTCCTTGTTCGATGTTCCTCCGCACCTGGTCACAGTTGCGGGACCGCGCGCTGGGTCATCGACCGCCTCCGGCCACATCTCTGAAGGGCGACCGTTACTGCGACCAACGCCATACCGCTTGGACGCGGGTAACTCTACGCGAGCGCGCCCCAGGCGCTGGCAGACCCGGCAAAAGAAAAGACGAAACCTCCAGGGACATCGGGATCGCTAGCCTTCCCCTGCGAGCGTGCCGACCATCTGGAGGTTTCGTGCTCGGAACGCTATCCGCGCCCGCAGGTCGCGTCAAACGGTTCTGACGAATTCACTTTCCACCGAATGTGGACAACTGTGTGGAAACGATGTGCACTGTCGGCTGCTGCTTTGTGGACCAAAGTTGCGATCAGATCGCCGCACGGTGGAAGCCATGTGGAAACCTGTGAGAGCAGTGGTCTCATCTAATTTGTCAGGCTATATATCTCCTACTCTCAAGTGCTGATTTAGGCTTCGCTGCATTCCTCCCGAAAGTGGTCGAAGCCGACCGGCGACATCGCGTGGCGCATGTCGGCTGCGACCACTTTCGGACAGGTAGGTTGGCTCGTGCCATCCAAGGAGGACATCGTGAATCAACCACGACTGCCTCTGTCCCAGCCAGGGGCGAAGAGGAGGCGACGTCGCCCACAGCCGCCGACACCGCGCCGCCGGCCGACCGGCAGCGAGGTCACGCAGACAGCGTTCGATGATTCTGGGTTCGATGATTCTGGGTTCAATGATTCTGGGTTCGATGATTCTGGGGCCGATGAATCCGCCCCGCAAGTTGAGGTGCGACGGAGCAGCCGCCGTACCCGAACAGTGACCGCGTACCGCGACCGCGACACCATCGTCGTATTGATTCCACAACGCATGTCGAAGGCTGACGAGAAGACCTTCGTTCGCGACATGGTCGAGAGAGTTCTCGCTCGCGAGGCCCGGGCACTGGCGCCGCGTGGCGATGAGGCACTGGTAGCCCGAGCGCGCGACCTTGCGGCGACCTACTTAGCGCCGGCTCTGGATCACATGCCCGAGCCGGCCGGTGTTTCCTGGGTCACCAACCAGCAGCAGCGCTGGGGATCGTGTACGCCGAGCACCGGCCTTGTCCGGTTATCGCACCGCCTGCAGCCGATGCCAGCCTGGGTGGTGGATTACGTCTTGCTTCACGAGCTGGCACATCTGGTGGAGCCGAGTCATTCCGATCGGTTCTGGCGCTTGGTTGGCCGCTACCCCGCGACCGAGAAGGCCAAGGGCTACCTGGAGGGCTATCTCGCTGGAAAAGGCAGGCAAGCCGATGAATTCGATGTCGACTGAGGGAACAGCTAGTCGCCGGGTAGCGGTCGTCCTTGCCCGATATGACGCCTCACGTGCAGCGCCAGAGGGCATGGATCCGGAGACTTTTGCCGCGGCCTGCCTGCTTGATTCGTACGAGGTGTTGGCCGATCTGATCGACGTCGGATCGGGCATCGCGGGTCCCGCTTCGGTTGCCGAGCTGCTGTGGCCTGGAGCGTTGCATCTTCCGGCTGACATCACGGTGTCTGCGATCGCGCGTCAGCTGAGTGGCGAGGCCGATGAGCTTGTCGTGGTGCCGGCGGATGTGCCGGACCTGCCAGGACTCGTACTGGCCAAGTTGTTCAAGGTGCTCCATCGGACCGATATCGCGATTGCGCCCGAGCGCGGCGGAAGCGGGTGCGTCGCGATTGGCATATCGCTGCCATTGGCCGACTGGATTCCCGAGGACGCGTTCGATCTTGATCGAAACCCGTTTGCGCGGCTCAGCACGATCGCGCCGCGCCGGAGCCGGTGCACGCTGACACCAACCTGGCACCGACTGCGGACGCCGGCAGATGTGGCTCAGCTCGACCCCAATCTGGAGGGATGGGAAGAGACCAGGGCCTTGCTCTCAAGTCGGGCACTAGCAAGCGAGTGATGGATAGTCCACCGGCTAGAGCCTCATCTCACTGGGATGCCGGGGAAACTCTGGCCGAGCGCTTCCGAGCGCATGCCCGCGACGCCGAGCACCTGTATGGGTACGCCATCCGGGGTATGGCCGATGATTGGGACGCCGGCGGCCCCGTGCGCGAGGTGTGTCGCGGATATGAGCATGCACCGCGCGGGGCAGTGATCCACCTTCGGCTGCTGGCCGGCGTATTTCGGCTCGTACTGACCGGCCGGGCTCCGGAACTCGTCCGGTTCTATCCCTGCCTCGGCGGCACCGCGCCCGCGTCGCAAGTCTGGCCGGTCATGCGGCAGGTGATCGGCGCGCACGTCGAGGAGATGCATGCTGCGCTCGCGGTCCCGCCGCAAACCAACGAAGTCGGTCGATCGGCTGCGTTGCTCACCGGACTGTTTGATCTTGTCGCTGGCTCGGGCGTACGCCGTATCCGGCTGCTAGAGCTTGGCGCGAGCGCTGGTCTCAACCTGCTGCCCGACTACTACGCGTTCCGCGGCACATCCTGGCATTTCGGCTCTATCGATTCGAAGCTCCCGATTCGGGAGCGCCTGATCGGCACCGCCCACGACCACAGGATCCCGGTAACGATCGCAGCTGATCCAAGCTGACCAGGTAGTTACCTCTTGCTCTAATTCAGCCGTGAGGACTTCCGGCAGGCGTCGGAGCAAGTCAGCATCGCGCTGTGAAGTCATCACAGTCACCAGTGCTCATCGACCAGCTTTCGAGCCTTGAACTGAACGCGTCACAGCCAATCATTTACGACCGCCCCATCGGAGTCCGACTGCTCTATCAGGATCCCGTTTCGTTGACAGCCAATCAGCAGCTGATGGGACCGTTGTCGTATTGCCACTTTCCAGCCGGCACTGTGATGCACCATGCTCCCGAAGGAGATCGTGGCTGCCTCTTTGTGATCATCTTTGACGGCCCGTACGACGTCACACCGGCCGTTGGTCCGTGAGTCTTGACGTGGAAGTTACTGCCAGCCGAGCCGTACGCCAGCAGCTCGTACCAGCGCGAGCACCGAGCCGTCCACCTCTGGCAGCCGATCATGAGCAAACCAGCGCACGTCGAGCGACTCCGCGCCGATATTAGGGCTGTCCATCCGATCTGCGATCACTAGGTATTGCACATCAAGGTGATAGGTGTGCCGTACCTGGCCGCAGGTCACCTCGTGCTTGGACAGCCGCAGCGGACTCGGCTCCAGCGAAAGCTCGGCTAGCCCGCTCTCCTCGTGCGCCTCGCGAATCGCGGCCGCCTCCAGCGTCGGGTCAGTTGATTCGATATGACCACCGGTTTGCAGCCAGCGCCCGATCCGGGAATGCAGCGTCAACAACACCTTGCCCTCGGTGGCAGCACAGATCAACGAGCTTGCCGTCAAATGCTCGCCAATGCAGGTACGCGACCAACCGTCGTCCCGTCTCGCAAGATGATCAAGGTAGCGCAGCCGAAGTTGATCTTGCTCTGAATCGGGCGCCGACCAGGCTGCGAGTGTGCGCTGACAGCTGATCTGCAGGCTTGCGGGTGCCTCAGCTGCTCTGATCGTCGTCGCCCTCGGTGCTCTCGCCCTTAAGCAGCTCCTCAATGGCGGCGTCCAAGCCCTCCTCGCCCTCAGAGCGTCCCTCGCCGGCGACAAAACCCAGCGGATCATCAAGATCAGCTGAGGTTGGCACCAGGTCTGGATGCGACCAGACTGCGTCCCGACCTTCCACACCGCGGGCGTCGCGAAGCGCGGCCCACAGATTGGCAGCATCGCGCATCCGTCGCGGCCGCAACTCGAGTCCGACGAGCGTGGCAAACGTCTCTTCTGCCGGACCGCCGGTCGCGCGAGCCCGGCGTACCGCCTCGCCCAACGCAGGTGCTGAGGGCATCATGTCCGCGGTCGCCTGAGTGACCACCTCGTCCACCCAGCCCTCGACCAGAGCCAGCATCGTTTCCAGCCGCTCTAAAGTGGCCAACTGCTCAGGCGTCTTCTGCGGCTCGAACAAGCCGCCCTCCAGCGAAGAGCTCAGCTCCTCCAGATTGCTGGCGTCCAATTGGCCAACCGCCTGCTCCAATGCGGACGTGTCGATGGTGATGCCGCTTGCGTACTGCTCAACCAGGGTCAGCATCTGGGCCCGCAGCCAGCCAGCGGAGGCAAAGAGTCGTTGCCGTGCGCACTCTCGCAACGCGAGATAGAGCGTGACATCCGAACTGGACTGCTCAAGACCCTCCCCGAAGGCCTTGATGTTGGTCGGCAGCAGGGCCACATGTCCGGGTTCGCTCAGCGGCAAGCCGATATCGGTTGCGCCAACTACCTCGGTCGCCAGCTGGCCTAGCCCTTGCCCGAGCTGCAGGCCGAACATGCTCGCCCCCGAGGTACGCAACATTGGCCGAAGCATCTGTTCCATACCGGCCATTCCTGGCAAGCTGGCAGTTTCGTCACTGCCGCCGAAGTTCAGTGCGCCTTCCATTGCGTCGGCAATGTGCAGCGCAACCGGTTCTACAAGCCGCCGCCAGACCGGCATCGTTTGCTCGATCCAGTCGGCGCGGCTCCAGGCTGTCACGGTGGTACTTACGCGCGGAAAGGCGGTCGCCTGATAGAGCCAGACTTCTGCGAGCTCGACCGCTTCACTGATGGCACGCTGTTGCCCGGCGTCCGGGGTGGGGTCTGGACCGAGTGAGGCGACGGTCTTACGCGCTGTGTTCTTGGTGACCTCCCAATTCACGCCCGAGCCAGACTCGGTGGACCCACTGGTGAACATCGAGCCGGCACCACCGAGCATCGCAAATGCGCTCTGCAGCTGCGCCGCGAGCGCATTCATGTCACCGCCAGCCAGCGATGAGAGGAACGCCTCGAACGGGTTGTCGGGTTCTCCGCCGCTCTTTCCCGATGGACCTTGAGGCGTCTTCCCCGATCCTCCAGAACCGCCCAGACGATACGGTTCGGACGGTTTGTCCCGAGGCTGCGTCTCATCATCCTCGGGCTGATCGGCCGGGTCTGGCG
>DATDKX010000042.1:0-2756 GCA_036519615.1 Propionibacteriaceae bacterium | reverse complement strand
CCGAGTTGCGACGCGAAACGCCTGCACGGGACAGGATTCGGAATAGGCGAGGGTTACGGCGTGTGCCGGCAGCTTGCTGATCGCCTCCTTGTGCCCCACGTACGCACCAAACTGGGATCCGGCCCGACTGAAGAGTTGATCTTCTTCACCAGCCTCGGTCAGCTTGATCTGGATACCGCTGATCGGCTCACGGAAAGTGTGGTCGACCACCGCGCCCTGATGCCGGCCGATCGTTCCGATTCCATAGCATGCGCCGAGGAAGGGAAAGTCTCGCTCCACTACCTGATCAAGCAACGCAGATAGCTCGGACTCAACTCGGCGCTGCGTCGCGGACTTGATGTCCTCCTGATCGCTGGCCTGGAACGGCCCTCCGCCCAGGATGACTCCTGACCACTGGTCAAGATCAACAACACCGAGCTCGCCCTGCTCCATCCGGAATCGTTGCAGCTGTGCTTCGTCCAGGCCGGAGAAGCGGAGCATCGCTGCGTACTCGTCGTCGGCTGCAACATCCTCGGCCCGGATGGCAAGCAGCAGGAAGGGCTTCACGTCCGCACCTTACGTGATTATTGAGAAACTCGAGCTGCGAGCGTCGGCATCGCGCGAGCAGCTCCATAAACCCGAGCTGCGAGCGTCGGCATCGCGCGGACAGCTCCCTAGACTTTCGCCATGTTTGAGGTACGACCTCTCACGGATCGGACGTGGGCCGACCTCGAGGAGCTCTTCGGCTTGCCAGGTGGGTCGATTGTGCGCGGCTGCTGGTGCCTCTATTACAGGAAGGTCGGCCAAGTCGGCATCAGTAAAGCGCAGGCTCCGAGCAACAAGGCGGAGCTCCACGGGCTCGTCCGTTCCGGCGTCGTACCGGGTCTCGTTGGATATGCCGACGGCTCGCCCGTCGGATGGATCAGCCTTGGGCCGCGTGAGGACTACCGCAGGCTGGAGCGTTCACGCGTCATGAAGCCTGTTGACGACACTCCAGTTTGGTCCATCGTGTGCGCGTATGTCGCGAAGAGGTACCGCGGTGAGGGTTACCAGCACAAACTACTGGCCGGAGCCATCGACTATGCCCGTGATCAGGGCGTACGGGTGCTCGAGGCGTATCCAGTTGACAAGCCGGAACGCAGCCACGACGACTTCATGTTCTTTGGCTCGCGAAGCCTGTACGAGCGGGCAGGTTTTCACGAGGTGGTACGCCGCTCGCCAACACGCGTTGTCATGCGGCGAGGGCTGCGTCCTCGCCGCACGCCGTGACCGCCGTCGTTAGCTGCCGAGAACCTTCGCCTTCTGTGCGGCGAACTCTTCTTCGGTCAAAACTCCGGCTGCTTTGAGCTCGCCAAGTTTCTGAAGCTGCGAGATCGTGTCCTCCTGGGATGGAGCTGCAGCCTGCTGGGGAGGCGGCGCGTAGCCCTGCTGCGGCGGATACCCCTGCTGCGGCGGATACCCCTGCTGCTGGTCGGACTGCTGCTGCCTGTAGGCATCTGCATCCGCTGCATCCTGGGCTTGCTGGTCCTTTTCTGCCCACCGGTTGCCCTGCCGCCGTGATACGCGGTTCGACACTGCGGTTGCCGTTCCGGCAACGACTGCAGTTCGGGCTATTCCTCCAATGAGTCCCATGGGTCGTCCTCTCTCTACTTCTTCCACGTCTTTCGTTATGTCACCTGAGCCTGCGCTTCTTCCGCCTCGAGCGCGTCGAGCATCGCCTCTACTTCGTCTGCCGGAATGCGGCCGCCCGCAATGAGCTCAGCACCAGCCCGCCTCATGGCTGTGACGAAAGGACGCGCCCAGGTGTTCTCATAGACGAGCAGCGCCACAACCTTCCCCGGTTCGATGAGATCGGCGGCCTGCCGCAGGTCGTCGTCATCTAACAGTCCGGATTCGATGCCCTCGAAAACTGCAAGGTCGAGGAAACCATCGTGGTCGAGATCCGTGATGGCCACTGCGGTGAAGGTACCGTCGTCTTCCCGCCTCACCGCCCTCATATCCAAGACCGTAACGATGCCTTGATCGACCAGATCGACGATCGCCGCGAGACCTTCTCCCTTCATTCTGGCTGCTGGCAACTCGATCGCCAGATAGTCGATAGGGCCAACGGCCTCGGTCATGTCCTGCTCGGCCATTCCTGCCATGCCCTCCTGGTCGGACATGCTTCCTTGCTCTGTCATGTTCCACCTCCCGCGCCAATCGGCGTACTGATATGCATCGCCCGGTGGGCATTCCTTCGCCAACTTGACCTTGATGCTCTCACCAACGGGACAGGGTGAAATCACCCTCTACGGGTGATCAGTGAAGATCTCCCCCCCAACGGCCATCAAATGTGAAATCGCAAAGCGCACGACCCGCCTGTTGAGAGAGCCGTCGCTTCCTATAATCGCGGTGCAGATGCCCTAGAGTGATTCCCGGCTGGCGCGGTGCAGCGCTTCCATGGACTCAGCGGAGGGCTTGCGCAATGAATAGTTTTTGGGATTTTTTCTGGCTTCTGGTCTGGACGTTTTTCTTCGTGTTCTACCTGATGGTGCTGTTCCACATCATTGCTGATCTGTTCCGAGATAGGGATCTGAGCGGGTGGTGGAAGGCGGTCTGGATCATCTTCTTGATCATCTTTCCCTTCCTCACGGCTTTCATTTACTTGATCGCGCGTGGCCGCGGAATGGCCGAGCGGCAGGCGGGAGAGATGAGACGAGCGCAGGTCGAAACCGACCAGTACATCCAGACTGTTGCCGGTCGTAGCAACCCCGCTGAACAAATTGCATCCGCGAAGA
>DATDKX010000041.1:0-42224 GCA_036519615.1 Propionibacteriaceae bacterium | reverse complement strand
CGACACCGAGGAAGTCTTCCGCTGGTACCGCGAACTGCAGCCTGCGCTTCCGGAAGAGCTCAGCGGCTGGATCGGAGTCATCATCATTCCCTCAGGGCCTCCCTTCCCCGAGGAGCTGTGGGGACGCAAGGCATGCGGCATTTTGTGGTGCTACACCGGGGGACACGACAAGGCCGACGAGGTTCTCGCTCCGGTGCGTGAGTTCGGCTTGCCGCTGCTGGTCGGACTGCAGCCGATGCCGTACGCGGTCCTGCAGAGCGCGTTCGACGCCTTGTACCCGACGGGGTTGCAGTGGTACTGGAAGGCGGACTTCTTCACAGAGATCACTGACGAGGCAATCGCGGTGCACAGGCGCTATGGGCAGGCCATCCCCACGCCACAGTCCGGCATGCACCTCTACCCGATTAGCGGCGCCGTGACTCGAGTTGCTGAGGACGCGACCGCGTTCGCCTACCGCGGCGGAGGCTGGGCGGGTGTCATTGTCGGGGTCGATCCCGATCCAACGAACCTGCCACGGATCACCGAGTGGACACGCAAGTATTGGGAAGAGCTGCACTCCACCTCGGCGGGAGGCGCCTACGTGAACTTCATGATGGACGACGAGGGTAAGGATCGGATCAGGGCTGCGTACCGCGGCAACTACGACCGGCTGGCTCAAGTGAAGAAGCGCTACGACCCGACCAACTTCTTCCACATCAACCAGAACATTCCACCCGCGGCTTAGTCCGCGGCTCGGGCCCCACTTCGCGGTAGTTACCTACGCTTCGCGGTATTTGCAACTACCGCGATGTGCGGGCAATTGCCGCGAAGTGCGCCAAGGGCTTGAGGGTTCCGACTGCCGAAGGACCAGTTCGACCCCGGGCTACGCCGTACGGTGGAGCCTCGGGAGGCGGCACGCGACCTGCTTGAGCTCAAGGTAAGGGCTCGAGTTGACAACGACGCCCGAACAAATGGCCAGCTGGACGGCAGAGCAATTCGCCGACAAGGTCTTTAGAGCAGCTCTTGGCATCATGGAGACCTTCAACCTGTACCTCCGCGACCGCCTTTCCTGGCTGGATGCACTGGCTGACGCGCCGGCGACTGCAGCTCAGCTCGCCGAACGAACTAGCACTCAGCCGCGCTATGCGATCGAGTGGCCGGAGCTAATGGCGGTCTACGGCAACCTCACGGTCCTCGACGACGGCGATCGACTCCAGCGCCGGTACGCCCTACCGCCTGGCGCGGCACGGCTAATAGCGGCGGACAGGACCGGCGGTGACGAGCTGCCGCCGGCTTGATCGCCGATGCAGCAGCCAAGCAGCCACTACGCCACCAATGGCGCCTCCCAGGTGCGCCTGCCAGCTGATGCCAGCGCCGCCGGGAAAGATGCCCCAAATCAGTCCTCCGTAGGCGAGCAGTACAAGTACCGCCACGACAACCTGTGCTGGCCGTCGGGACCAGATACCGCGAGCCAATAGGTAGGTCAGCCAGCCGAAGATCAGTCCGCTCGCACCCAGAATGATGGTATGGGCCGGCGTCAAGGACCACGCGGCCACTCCGGAGATGACAATGATGATCAGCGAGGAGGCGAGCCATCGGGCCAGACCGCTCAGTAGCACAAGGAACCCGAGAACATAGAACGGCAATGAATTGCTGAGCAGGTGATCCCAACCGGCGTGCAGGAAGGGTGCTGTGAAGATCTCAGGCATGCCGTCGACTTCGCGAGCGTGAATGCCCAGTTGGTCCAACTGATGGCCGCTCAGCTGATCAAGAAACTCCAGCATCCAGAGTCCAGCAAGCAGCAGCAGCATGACAAGGGCGGCCCAGCCAGGGCGCGGCGCCGTCCGATCTGCCATCATTCACCTTCCGTGTCTCGGTTGCGAGGCGGTGCCCGTCGAGCAACAAGTGCTGGCTCCCAGCCTGCCTGGCACCGCCAAACCAGTCTCTCTGATACCGCCGAACTCGGACAGCTCCTGCTCTGGTGGTATGCGATCTTGTCAGCGGAATGGAAGCCGCATTCGCGGGTAACTTCCAGTGCGTGAGAGGAGGCTCATTCAGCCATGTCGATTCATGAATCTGAGCCGTTGATAGATCCCGATGACTCGTCCAGCAAGCCTGACAAGCCCGAGCCTGAGGTTGATCCCGATAGTCCACTGGATCCGCCCGAGGACACTGAGCAGGTCGACCCGGATCGCCCACTAGACCCGCCTGGCGGCCCGGACATCCCGGAAACGGGATATGCGGAGTCTGGCGACCAGAAATCCTGAATCACCCAAGCTCATTCCAAACCGTAGTGCGACCAACTTAGAACTATCTTGCGAGAACTCGTATCAGGCCGTATCAGGTGATCAGTACCGCCATCTGATCATGTGAGGTCTTGACGAGTTACCCCCGCACAGATGAGGAGTTTGGAGGTCGCGATGTACCCGCCCCCCGAACTGGTGGCCCAAGCTGGTGCATTCGGTGGTGCTGATCTTGTGCAGCAGCGCGGCACTGTTGCTGAGCTGGCTCAGATCTGCCAGACATCGGGCGCGACCCTCGCCGCCTTGCACGGCCATGCAAGCCGTACAGGCGCTGGCTACCGCTGCATGGGTCGCAGATTCTCCACATGAGTCGTCAAGCGAGTCACTGGTCGAGGGAGAACTGGAATTCTGGCTGGATCGGGCTTGCGCGTACGCCGCCCAAGTCGGGTGGCTCATGAGGGTTGCCTAGACGCCTCCAGGCCTTAGCTCAGAACCGTAGTGCCAAGCAGCCGACCGATCAGAAATGTCGCCGCGAGCGCCAGCGCGCCGCCGACGACGACTCGAACCATCGGCCGCAAGATCGGGCTGTCACCAAGGTAACCGCCGACAGCGCCAGTGATCGCCAAGGCCACCAGAACGGCAACAAATGTGGCGGATATCCGCATCGAGGCCGGGAACAGGATGATCGCCAGGATTGGCAGCAGGCCGCCGATCGTGAAAGCGGTGGCCGAGGCGTACGCGGCCCGCCACGGACTCACAATGTCGTTCTGATCGATATTGAGTTCGACATCCAGGTGGGCCGCCAAAGGGTCGTTGGCCGTCAGCTCCTCGGCCACCTGACGCGCAGTTTTGGGACTCAATCCTTTGTCCTGGTACAGCTTGGTCAGCTCGGCCAGCTCTTCGTGCGGCATCGTTGCCAGCTCGGTTTTCTCCTTGGCGATCAAGGCGTGCTCGGTGTCACGCTGGCTGCTTACCGAGACGTACTCCCCAAGTGCCATCGAGATCGCCCCGCCGACCAGGCCTGCTACGGACGCCGCGAGAATCGGTCCTAATTGTGGTGTGGCACCGGCTACGCCCACCGCAATCGCGGCCACGGACACAATGCCGTCATTGGCACCCAGCACACCGGCGCGTAGCCAATTCAGCCGGTTCGCCAGTCCTCCGGAGTGCGGCTCATCGGCGTGGGTAGCCTCCAGTCCTGTCACGTCGCCGAGTCAAGCACGACACCTCTCGATCTGCCAGGAAAGGTTGCCGTCGACCGACCGAATGGGTGCATGCTTGACCGGGAGGTCGGTAGTGACACTCGGTTATTCGGGCACACCATTGCCACAGAAGCTGGGCATCAAGCCCGGTATGTCGATCGCGATAATCGAAGCGCCACCCGAGATCGAGGGCATCCTCGGCGAGCTGCCGGATGGTGTGACAATCAGCCACCGACTGACCGGTCATCGTGATCTGGTGTTGATCTTCATCACCCGCCAGGCCGACCTCGCCTCCCGCCTTCCCGGTCTGATCAATGCGATCGCACCGAATGGCATGATTTGGGTCGCCTGGCCCAAGCGGGCGAGCAAGATCGAGACTGATATGACCGAGGACGTCATTCGAGAGATCGTGCTGCCAGCCAGCGGGCTGGTCGATGTCAAGGTCTGTGCAATCGATCAGGTCTGGTCTGGCTTGAAGCTGGTGATTCGCAAGGAACTTCGCTGAGATACCAGGTTCAGCTGACCGGCTGCACCCGCAGCGTGACATAGCTTGTCAAGACTTCGCTGGGATCGATCAAGACGGTGCTGTTGGAGATGCGACGTGCATCATTCAGACCGTGTGCCGGCCAGCTGGTACACGGCGTCAGAGCCAGAAAGTATCCCGCGCGGTACCACGGGAAGCCGCTCCGCCCGCCCGCCTCCATCGAGTACCAGACGTACGGAAATACCTCAGTGTCCCATTCCAGTTCGATCCCAATGCGATGCGATGGCCGGCTGATGCTGATCATGGGACGAGAAAAGTCGCTGAGGTAGACCAATCTGGTCTCTGCGCCGTCGGGCTCCGGCAACAGGCTGAGATTGATCATGGCCTCGGGCCCATGCGACCGTGGCCAGGGCATCAGATCGTCGTAGCTGATATCTGGGCTCGTCTGCGGGTCAGGACGTACCACCGCGGCGGCGGAGGAGACGATGGTTTCCCGGCCCAGCAACACACCGCCGAGCATCAGCTGGCTACCCCACATTGTTTCGATGCGCTCCCGGCCCACGTTGCGTATCGTCTCGCCGACGGTAATCTCATGGTCGCGCACTGAGATGATCTTGGTGATCTCGAACGGGGCGCGGACCAGACGGCCAGTCATCCGAACTGAGGACCCGGTGAACTCCCAGTCCATCCAGGTCAAGCGAGCTTCCCCGTCGTAGCCCCAATCCACCCCGTGCACGAAGACCGTGTCGCCAGCGTTGGGAAACAGGGTTTGCCAGCCACCGGCGAGGCTATCGATCATCTGCGCCTCGGGGGTACCCGGCAGTGACCTGCTGCCACGGGGTCGGAGTCCCCACGGGGGCGACCAAAGCAACGCCGCGCCATCAGCCCGGCGGGTAACTGACGTCACCGTGCCGCCTAATCCAGGGATGATCTCCACCGTGAGCGCGTCGGTGGAGAGCCGCAGAACGTCCCATCCGCGAGCGTGCCGTTCGTCCAGCTCGACCATGCGCTGAGCCTATTGGCGGATGCAGGCAGCGTACGCTCAGTCAGGAACCTTCAGAGCCGTCACCGTTTGGTTCGAGTCGTCGCTCATCAACAGCGTCGCCTCGCTGCGAGGCATGTCAAAGGCCACGGTGCCCCGAACTCGCTCCCCGGCGTGCAGCGTGCCCGTCTCCAACATGACGTCTCCGGCCCCTTCGACCGCGGTTTCGAAGAGCTGGCCGGTTTGGTCGAAGACTTGGAAGTTGTACGGGTCATAGTCAACCGAGCCGGAATCGCAGATCAGCTCCACCTCGACCCGGAGATAGCTCCCTGAGGTAGGCGGCACCTGGCCGTAGGCCACCCAGGAGTGTCGGAGCAAGATCAACTGCCCGCTTCCTTCGGTGGTACTGAACTCGATCCGGTCGCCTTGAGTGCTGACCTGAGGGAGCGGTTGCTTGCTCTGCAGTGGAGCGCTGACGTGGGTATCTGAGAAATTCGCGACGAAACTGGCCGCCGCGACCACGATAGCGACAAGAAGGATGACGCCTGCGCTGATGAAGTTCGCCCGCCTGGATACGCGCTTGGCGACCGACCGAGCCGGACGTGCCGGGGTAGGAGAGGGCTTGATAGGCGGCGTGTCTCCCGGACCAGGCGCCCAGGGAACGAAGGACGGCCCGCTGGGCGTCGGTCCCATGCCGGTGCTTGCTGAACCGCTGGGCTCGTCCATTTCCGACCACGGTAGCGCAGGATTGCCTCGCTGCCGACCCCTGGGTTGTCCACAGGGGGTACGCCCTGCCAGCTAACCGTCCACAGATTTGCGGTAGGCGCACGATTTGGGATCGCTTACGCAATCTTCCGATATGACACCTTCGCAAAACTCAGGCACCGAAAAGTCGTCAGTACGCAGCAAGTCAGTGCGCGCCCTTCGACAGGCGCCGAAAGCTCGATGGCGGCGTCGCAACCGGCCGCCCGAGGTGGAGGCGCGGGCTCGGCTCAAGGTCCGTCGGCCAGATGATCTTTTAGCCATCATCCCGTACCTGATCGGATTCCACCCAGATGAAGATCTCGTCGCTGTCTTTATCAAATCCGGTCGTGTCAAGCTCACCACGCGAACCGATATTCCACCCGAATCGGCCGGTGATGAGCTCGCCGAGTGGATCGATGCGCTTGCCAAGCGTGAACGTGCCGACGCTCTCGCGCTGATTGCCTACAGTGCAGCGTCCTTGCCGACCAACCGGCTATTGACCCGTCTGATAAATCGGCTCAGCGAGCACGAGCTGACCGATGTGCTTCAGGTCGGACACGGCCGGTGGTGGTCGCTGACCTGTGGAGAGGAGTGCTGTCCCCTTACAGGCACACCGTATGACCTCAGCTCCCATCCAATGTCTGCCGCGGCCGTCCTTGCCGGACTCGGCGTGCGGGCCAATCGGCGGGAGCTCGAGGCGTCCATCAGTGGCCCGTCCGAGGCAGAGCTGCCACGCCTGGTGGACGCGGCCGAGGACCTCCTCGCTGAACTCGAGCCGTTCGACAGCCGTGCCGCCGCTGGAGAACTGCTCGTCAGCATGATGGATTCGGCGATGGCCGATCCGTCCGCACTCGACGAGAGGAACTGTCTACTGCTTGGTTTGTTGGTAACTGACATCTATGTTCGCGATTCGGCTTGGGCGCGGATCGGTCGCCGTGACGCGGAGGACCATGTCCGATTGTGGGGGAGTGTGGTTTCCCGAGTGCCACCCGTGCTGGCCCCAGCGCCGCTATGCCTTCTGGGTATGGCCGCTTGGGTCTCAGGTCACGGCGCTTTGGTGAACTGTTGCTGGGAGCGCGTTTCTCAGGTTGATCCGGACTACTCGATGGGAAAACTGCTCTCAGACATTGGCGAAAGAGGAATTCCTCCCTCGATCTGGCAAGAGATCAAAGATGACATGCAAGCCGAGTTAGATGCTGATTTGCCACTGTTGGCCGGTTAGTGAGCTAGCTGCTCAGGTAACCCGCCCCGGCGGTGCAACAGCCACTAAGTTGTGACCATGACTCGCTTCGTGGTTTGCGGAGAGACCCTGATCGATCTGGTCCAGTCCGACGTCGGCACCAATGACTCGTTCAGCTCAACTTGGCTCGCCCTGTCGGCAGGTGGCCCGATGAACTCAGCAGTCGCGTTGGGAAAGCTCGGGGCCAACACCCATTTTCTGGGCCGGATCTCCAGGGACGCGTTCGGGCGCCAGCTGCGTCAGCACATCCTGGAGGCAAACGTCAAGCTCGACCTTGCGACCGAATCCTCCCAAGCCACATCGATCGCGGTCGTGAGTCTGGATGAGCAAGGTGTGGCGAGTTACACCTTTCACTTCAACGACACGGCTAACTTTGGCTGGCAGATCGATGACCTGCCGCAGCTGTCCAGCGACGATTGGCTACACATCGCGTCGTTGTCATGCATCGTCAGCCCGGGCGCGGAGGTACTGCTCGACTGGATGCGTGACGTCCAGGCCGGGGTTTCGTACGACATCAACGTACGACCAACGGTGATCACCGATCCTGACGAGTACTGGAACAAGGTGCAGCCCTGGTTGCGGGTGGTCGGACGACGTCAAGGCATCGTCAAGGCAAGCGATGAGGACATCAAGTTCCTGGCCAAGGCGGAAGCCAGCGGCGGCGGAAAGGCCGGCAGCGATCCAGTCGAGCTGGCCGGCATCTGGGTTGAGCAGTATGGGCTGGGACTCGCCGTAATCACTCTTGGGCCAGGCGGTGGAGTGGGGATCGAGCCGAGCGGAAACATCGCAAGGGTGCCCGGCTTTCCCACCAAGGTGGTTGACACGGTTGGCGCTGGCGACACGTTTATGGCCGGTTTCCTCGACGGATATGTGAAGCTTCAGCTCGGACTCGAAGCCTCGCTAGAACGCGGCGCGGCGGCCGCCTCGATCGTCTGCGCCCGGCGGGGAGCGCAACCGCCCACATCGGCAGAAGTAGACGATTTGATCGCCGAGCGGACCTAAGCCGCAACCGCACTTCGAGCATCGGCTCGGGGAGCATACCGAACATAGAAGGCGCCTTAGCACCGTGCTGACGCGGCCGGAGTGGCCGGGAGCCCCGCAGCAATAGTGAGTGCCTCGACCGCTTCGCGGCCGCGCTGCGGACTGGGCGCGGAGCCATCCGCCTCAGTCACATAGAACGTGTCGATGGCCTGGCCGGCCAGAGTGCTGATGTGGGCCGAACGGATCGAAAGCCGAATCTCACTCAACGAGCGGCCCAGGGCATACAGCAGCCCGGCGCGGTCGCCGGTCCGGACTTCGACGACGGCCGCGGTCTGGCTGGCATCGCGGACCAGTTCAACGTACGGGTTTGATACGGCCCCGCTGCCATGCGCTCGCGCCTCACGGCGCTGCACCGGCGCAAGAATGCCAGTCTCACCTGCCTCGAGGCGGCTTAATTGTTTGATCAAATACGCAGTGTCGGGCAGATCACTGGCCAGCTGCTTGTCTACTCGCCAGGTGTTGACAGCCACGCCTTCGACGATGTGGAGCACAGCCGATCGCACCTGCACTGAATGCGAGGCAAGCAGGCCCGCGGTGTCGCTGAAAAGCCCGAGCCGGTCGGTCGCCGCAATGATCAGCTCAAGGCCGCCAGGCTGGCGCTCCACGCGGATCCGCGGCCTACCGTCCAGTTTCACAGAGCGGGCTAGGCCAAGATCAACTAGCTGGGCGACATCAACTGGGGTCGTCTCATCGACCAGCAGCCCTTCGGTGTTGTCGGCGAGGCTGTTGATCAGCTGGGCCCGCCATGGCGACCAGGCGGCTGGCCCGGCAGCGCGAGCGTCTGCCTCAGTGAGATAGCGCAGCAAATCCAGGATGTCGGCCCGGCCCTGTACTGCCTCGACTAGGGCGCTCAAGGTGGCGGGATCAGCGTGATCACGTTTGGTAGCCAATGCGGCGAGAGTCAGATGGTGTCTCACCAAGAGCTCGACCAGTTCGGCGTCGCTCGGTGTTAGTCCGATCGCTGCGACGGCCTGGCGGGCGATCGGCGCCCCCCGATCGGCGTGATGCGCGCCGGCCCCGGGCAGCTTGCCGATGTCGTGGAAGAGGCCGGCCAGCAGCAAGATGTCAGGCCGATCCACCTGAGTGAGATGCCGCTGGGCCTCTGCGACGGTCTGCACCAGGTGCCGGTCGACTGTGTGACGGTGGATCGGATTGTGTTGGGGCCGGGCGCGGATCGGCTCCCAGGAAGGGATCCATCGGCTGATGCAGCCCGCGAGGTCGAGCGCCTCCCACACCGGCACGACATTTGACCCAGCAGACAGCATCTCCAGCAATGCTTCTCGCGCCGCATCTGGCCAGGGCGTCGGCAGCGCTTGGCCTTGCCTGCCCAGGTGTTCCGCCGTTACGGGGGAGAGGACTAGCCCGCGTTGCGCAGCGAGGGCCCCGACCCGGAGGCCGACGACCGGATCCGCGGCGCTAATCCCGCGGCCTAGTCCTACCTCTCCGGAAGAAATGATCAAGCCATGGTCGGCCTGGACATATTGGGGTTTGCGCTCCCGCTTGATGAAGCTGAGTACCCGGTGCTGGGGCACAGCCTGGCGAGCAGCGCGTACGGTCAGGTCGACGGCATGGCCGATCCGGCGGGCGGCCAAACTCACGTCGCGATGAAGATCATCAGGGTGGTGGTATCCCAGCCGAGTGGCCACTGCTTCCGTCTCGCTGGAGATCAATCGATCGAGCGTGCGGCCGGCCGCCAGATGCAGTGCGTCGCGGACGTCGAGCAAGCGTTCATGCGACTCGCGGATGCCTACATGCGGCCGGTCAGTCAGCCAGCTGGCTGCTAGCGCCCGCAGCATCGAGACATCGCGGAAGCCTCCGCGGCCCTCCTTGAGGTCAGGTTCGAGCAGATAGGCCGCATCACCAAAGGTGGCCAGGCGCTCATCGAGCGAGGCCAGCAGCTCCGGCAGTCGTTTACGGGCGTTGGCGCGCCAGCTGTCCAGCAGGGCGGTACGCGCACCCTTTACTAAATCGGCGTCGCCAGTGATCACCCGGAGGTCGAGCAGACCGACACCTGCACTCAGCTCGCGACCCGCGACCTCGGCACATTCGGCTGGCGTGCGTACCGCATGATCAACGCGAATCCGCGCATCCCAAAGCGGATACCAAAGGTCTGCTGCCAATGTGTCGATCTCGCTCGAGGACTTGCCATCGTGCAGCAGCACAAGATCAATGTCTGATCGTGGACCGAGTTCGCGCCGGGCGAGGCTTCCGACGGCGGCAAGGGCGGCCCCGCTTGCAGGGCCGCCCACTTGCGCATACAGCTCGACCAGCGCCGACTCGACGCACTCTGTGATCAAACGCCGACGATCCGGCCCAGCAGTGGAAGACCACTCAGACCGGATCGCGACGTTGAGACGCTCGCTGGTTAGGTCACGCTTCAGAGCGCGTCCAGCCCGCGCTCCCCGGTTCGGACGCGGACGATTTCATCCACCGGAACCGACCAGACCTTGCCGTCACCGATGCGACCGGTCCGAGCGCTCTTGACCAGGACATCGATGATGTCTTTGGCATCATCGTCATCCACGAGCACCTCAAGTCTCACCTTTGGCACCAGGTCCACGGTGTACTCCGCACCCCGGTAAACCTCAGTGTGGCCCCGCTGACGTCCGAAACCGCTTGCCTCGCTGACGGTCATTCCCTCGACGCCAAACGATTCGAGTGCGGTCTTAACCTCGTCCAACATATGCGGCTTGATGATCGCTGTTACGAGCTTCATGCCGACACCTCCTGATCATTTTTGCTGTCTTCCTCGACCTGATTTGGCGCCGAGCCGGCGTATGACAAGCCACGCAGTCCCGCACCCAGCGTGCCGAGATCGTAACTGGTCTCAGCATGCTCGGTCTCGTCGACACCAGTCCGCTCTTCCTCTTCGGTGACACGGAAGCCGATGGTCTTGTGCAGCAACAGGCCGATCAACAAGCTCATGATCAAGCTGTAGAACAGCACGGAGAAAGCGCCTACCGCCTGCCGCCACAGCTGATCGAAGCCGCCGCCGTAGAAGAGGCCGTTAACGCCCGCCGGAGCAGCCTCGGTAGCGAGAAAGCCAACCGCGAGGGTGCCCCAGAGACCTCCGAACAGGTGGACGCCGACGACGTCGAGTGAGTCGTCAAAGCCCAACTTGTATTTCAGTCCTATGGCCAGTGCACAGATCACGCCCGCCAGAGCGCCGACGATGATCGCCCCGACCGGTGAGACCGAGGAGCAAGACGGAGTAATGGCAACCAAGCCGGCGACGACGCCAGACGCGGCGCCGAGTGAGGTGGCATGGCCGTCGCGAATGCGCTCGGTGATCAGCCAGCTCAAGGATGCAGCGGCGGTGGCGACCATGGTGTTCACCCAAACCGTTGCCGCGGTAGTGCCGGCAGCGATCGCAGAACCGGCATTGAAACCGAACCAGCCGAACCATAGCAGGCCAGCGCCGAGCATAACCAGCGTCAGGTTGTGCGGCCGCATCGGATCGCGCTTCCAGCCCAGCCGCTTGCCCAAGATGATGGCAAGAGCGAGACCGGCCGCACCGGCGTTGATGTGGACAGCTGTGCCACCTGCGAAGTCGATCGCCTTCAAGTTGTTGGCGATCCAGCCGCCCACGTGCTCCCCCGCGGAGAAGTCGAACACCCAGTGGGCGATCGGGAAGTAGACGATAGTTCCCCAGATAACGGTGAAGATCATCCACGTGCTGAACTTGGCGCGATCGGCGATTGCGCCGGAGATCAGAGCGACGGTGATGATCGCGAACACGGCCTGGAACGCGACGAACGCCATCACCGGGTAAATACCGGTCTGATCGTCGAAGGAGACCTCGCTGGTTGCCCCCATCAGGTCTTTGAGACCCAGGTACTGAACGGGATCGCCGAGCAGGCCGTAGCCGATGTCGTCTCCGAAGGCAGTTGAGTAGCCCCAGAGAATCCAGATGACAGCGATCGAGGCCAACGCCCCGAAGCTCATCATCATCATGTTGAGGACGCTCTTCGCACGGACCATGCCGCCGTAGAAGAAGGCGAGTCCTGGCGTCATGAGCAGCACCAGCGCTGCTGACGCCAGAAGCCACGCAGTGGTTCCAGTGTCAATCTCGAGTGGTGTCATGGAGTGCTTTCTTTCGGTGATGGGACTGGAAAGGGGTTGGACCCTCAGGCGGCTGGATCCTGGGACGCCCGAGGCTAGGCAAAACTCTGCTAGCCGCGTGTTGCGCCAAACGTGCGTTCGGTTACGCCGACGTCACAGTTGGCAAGACAATGTGACGGGCGTGTTTCGAGCTGCCCCTCGCGAAAGTGGTCAGAAACGGCAAGAAATCCGGCCGATCCATGTCGTTAGCGACCACTTTTCGGCTCAATGAGGTGCTGGTCGCGGATTTGTCGGGTAACTCAGCCTGATCGCTCGGCGGCTTGGCGAGCAGCCCACGCGGAAGCGACCATGTCGTCGACCGTGTGTCGCATCGTCCAGTCCAGATCGCGCGCCGCCAGCTCCCCGGTGGCCACGATCCGCGCCGGGTCGCCAGCGCGTGGCGGCCGAATCTCGGGCGTGAAATCGATGCCAGTCACCCGGGCGACCGCGTCCATGATCTCTCGTACCGAGAGGCCGGTCCCGCTGCCCAGGTTGTAGACGGGTTGCACCGGACGGTCCTCCTCGAGGGCTTGCGCGGCGACGACATGGGAGCGGGCCAGGTCAGTGACGTGGACGTAGTCGCGGACCGGCGTACCGTCCGGGGTGGGGTAGTTGTCACCGTTGACGTACGGCACCTCGCCTGCGACCAGACGCTCGAAGATCAGCGGGAAGAGATTGTGCGGGCTGGTGTCGCGCAGATCCTCGTAGCCCGAACCGACGACATTGAAGTATCGCAGCGACGTGTGGCGTAGCGGGGTCGGTTCGGCTGCGGTGGCGCGTGCCTGGTCGCGGAGCAGCCATTCGCCTACCAGCTTGGATTCACCGTACGGGGACTCCGGCTTGGTCGGATCTTGTTCGCTGACCAAGTCGGTGGCTGGTGTGCCGTAAACGGCAGCGCTTGAGGAGAACACGAATAGAGTCACGCTGTGTGCGGCCATCGACTCCAGCAGAGTCACCATGCCGGTGACGTTTTGGGTGTAGGTGTGCAGCGGCCGGCTCACCGAGACGCCCGCGTACTTAAAACCAGCCAGATGAACGACGCCAGCGATCTGCTGTTCGGTAAAGATCTGGTCGAGGAGCTCGCGCTGCAGCACGCTGCCGGCGTAGAAGGGAACCTCGGGCCGGACGAAGTCTCGGTGCCCACTGGACAAGTCGTCGATGACTACCGCAGGGATGCCCTCGGCCTCAAAAGCGCGTACTACATGGGAACCGATGTATCCGGCACCGCCAGTAACCAACCAAGTCATCCGCTGGTACTCCTCTCGACTACCGAGCTGCGAGCGTCGGCCTTGCGCGAGCAGCTCCCCATAAGGTCCGCCTCAGCCTAATGGCGGGCGGACTCGCAGATCGGTGATCTTGAGGTCGAGAACGTGCTCAGTGGCAGCGATTGCATCAGTGAACAGGCCATCGGCCAACACAGGATGTGGATCAAGCATGGTGACTTCAATGTCGGTGCGGCGACCCTTGGTGATCATCTTCCAGGTCGCCACCAGCCGTGCGTCGTAGAGCACCACGGGAGAGAACAGGCCGTTCACCTTCGCCCAAACCTTCGGTAGCTGCTGTTCGGTGAGAAAGCGGGTGCGGTGTCGTCCGTGATATCCAACTAGCAGCCCGTCGTATTCGGGCAACAAGCGCAGGCCCGGATCGGACGTTCCGCCCCGGGGAGGCTCGGTGAGATCGAGATAGTCCTCGTCGTTTGGACCACGCACGTGCAGGACCTCATCGCCAAGACGGCGTACGGCATCATCCACGGCAGCCAGACCGGCGCCGAAGAAGAAGGCGAGATCCTCCCGGACAGCCGGGCCATACGAGCCGAGATGTACCCGGACGAGCTGAGTCAAGGCCGACGCGAAATCGTAATCTGGGAGATCCGGCAGCAGGCTTCGTGCTCGGCGGTGGTAGCTGTCGGTCCGTTTCTCCCATCGGGTGTCGCGCGGACGCCGCAGTAGCCCGCTGTGACCCCAGATCAAGCTGTCTGAAAGCACATCTGGGCCCTCGGCGGCCTCGGTCGCATCGCGATCCGCCAGCCAGGCGCGGGCATGCGACACGATTTCCGACCGTCGTTGCCAGTCACTGTCAGCGAACGCCTCGAGCTCCGCCGCCAGCTGCTCGGGGGTTACCCGCTCTAGCTTCAGTATGTTGCGCAGCTGCTTCCCTCGGGTGCCGCGCGCAACGGCATCCAGCCATGCAAACTGCTCCACGACACTGCTGTGCACCGTGCCGCGGATGTTGCTGGTCTTGACTAGCTGGTGCGACTCGAACAACGCGCACACCGTCTCATAGCTCACGCCAGGCAGTCTTGACGAGATGGTTAGAAACGGGGCTCGTGGGACCTGGGACTGGATCGGCCCGAGCCGCTGGAACAGCTCTATTACCGCTTCGGGACCGCGCCCCGCGATATCCGGGAATTGTCGGCGCAGCGTACGTCGTCGAAGTTCGTGATGGCTAAGCTGGCGCACGGCTCTGACGGTAATGGCCGCCTCAAACGATGCATAACCAGGGGAGCGCCACGACACATTGCGCTACCCTGACCATATGCAACGTGTTGCCCTCCTTATGTAGCCGCGTGGGTAACTCCTGCGCGGCAGCCCCTCATGCCCGAGACGGCGAGGGGCTTTTTCATGTCCAGGTCACTGAGCACACACGCGATGCATAACAAGGAGACGAGACAAACATCATGACCGAGCAGGTCGACCGGGTTGAAGCTCCCGAGGAGGCGGATACCGCGACCCGGGAGCAGGCCGGCTATGACGCGAGGGCTGCCCAGGAGCGCTGGCAGGCGTTCTGGGAGGCCGACAAGACTTTTGTGCCCGCCGACGACGGTTCGCGGGAGCGCAGGTACGTGCTCGACATGTTTCCTTACCCATCGGGTGATCTGCACATGGGCCATGCGGAAGCCTTCGTCATGGGTGATGTCGTTGCACGCTACCTGAAATTAGAGGGCTACGACGTGCTGCATCCGATTGGCTGGGACTCGTTCGGATTACCGGCCGAGAATGCGGCGATTGAGCGCAATGCGCACCCAGCCGAGTGGACGTACGAAAACATCGAGACCCAGGCGACCTCATTCCGGCGCTACGGACTGAGCTTCGACTGGTCCCGCCGGCTGCACACGTCGGATCCGGAGTACTACCGCTGGACGCAGTGGTTGTTCCTGCGATTCCGGGAGCGGGGCCTGGCCTATCGCAAGGCCAGCTATGTCAACTGGTGCCCTAAAGACCAGACGGTGCTGGCCAACGAGCAGGTGATCGCAGGATTGTGCGAACGCTGCGGCTCGGTGGTTACCAAACGGCAGCTGACCCAGTGGTACTTCAAGATCACTGATTACGCCCAGCGGCTGCTGGACGACATGGATGATCTTGTCGAGGGCTGGCCCGAGCGGGTGCTGACCATGCAACGCAACTGGATCGGCCGCTCCGAGGGTGCCTATGTCGACTTCATGATCGAAAATCGCGCTGAGCCGGTGAGGGTGTTCACCACTCGACCAGACACCCTGTACGGGGCGACGTTCTTTGTGATTGCACCCGATGCGCCGCTGGCATCTGAGGTGGTCACCGAGGACCAGCGCGCGGCGTTCGAGGAGTACCTGGAACAAACCAAGCACGAGACCGAGATCGAGCGGCAATCCACCGAACGCCCTAAGACGGGTGTCTTTCTGGGCGTGCATGCCACCAACCCGGTGAACGGCGAGAAGATTCCGGTCTACGCTGCCGATTACGTGCTGGCTGAATACGGTACCGGGGCGATCATGGCGGTGCCGGCGCATGATCAACGCGACTTGGACTTTGCGCGCACGTTTGGCCTGCCGATTCGTGAAGTCGTTGCCACCGGCGGGCCGGATGCCGCAACTACAGGCATCGCCACGCCAGGCGACGGAACCTACATCAACTCCGACATCCTGAACGGCCTGACCGACACCGAGGCGGGAGTTCGCGCAATCATCGCGAAGTTGGAGGCCGAAGGTGTTGGCGAGGGCGCGGTGACGTACCGGTTGCGTGACTGGCTGCTGAGTCGGCAGCGCTACTGGGGCTGTCCGATACCGATCGTTCACTGCGAGCAATGTGGGGAGGTGCCGGTGCCCGATGATCAGCTACCTGTTGAGCTGCCATACTTGACGGGCACCGATCTCGTCCCCCAAGGAACCTCGCCGCTAGCTGCGGCCACCGACTGGGTCAATGTCGACTGCCCACAGTGTGGGGGACCCGCGAAACGTGATACCGACACGATGGATACCTTCGTCGACTCATCGTGGTATTTCTTCCGCTACTGCTCGCCGGATTATGAGGATGGCCCTTTCAACCCCGAAGACGTACGTCGCTGGATGCCGGTCACGCAGTATGTCGGCGGTGTGGAGCATGCGATTCTGCACCTGCTGTACATGAGGTTCTTCACCAAGGTGCTGTGCGACATGGGGATGGTCGACTTCGAGGAGCCGATGCGGCGCTTGCTGAACCAAGGCCAGGTGATCAACCAGGGCAAGGCCATGAGCAAGTCGCTGGGTAATGGCGTCGACCTGGGCGTACAGATCGATGCGTTCGGCGTCGACGCGGTGCGGCTAACAGTCGTCTTCGCGGGTCCGCCCGAGGAGGACATCGACTGGGCCGATGTGTCGCCTTCTGGATCACTGAAGTTCCTGCAGCGCGCCTATCGACTGGCGGACCAGGTGACCAGCGAGCCAGGCACTCCGCCCAGCGGCGGCGACGTGGAGCTGCGCCGGGAGACTCATCGGCTACTGGCCGACATCGAGCAGTCCATTGCCCGACAGCGGTTCAATGTAGCCGTCGCTCGGATCATGGAGCTGGTCAACGCCACGAGAAAGGCGATGGACGGTGCTCCAGGGCCAGCCGACCCGGCCGTTCGCGAGGCGGTGGAGGTAGTCGCTATCGCTCTGAGCCTGGTGGCGCCGTACGTTGCCGAGGAGATGTGGGAACGACTGGGTCACAGCCCGTCGGTCGCGAACGCAAGCTGGCCGGCGGTCGACTCTAACTTGCTGATCACTCAGGTCGTGACCTGTGTAGTGCAGGTCCAGGGCAAGGTACGCGGCCGGCTGGAGGTGCCCCCGGATATCAGTGAGGATGAACTACGCTCCCGAGCCCTGGCTGAGGAATCTGTGGTTCGCGCTCTGGCAGGCCGCGACGTCGTCAAAGTGATCATCCGAGCGCCCAAGCTGGTCAGCCTCGTCGCGCGTTAGGCGCTGCTCAGAAGCACTCCTCTACCAGGCCTGTCGCCCTCGGCATGGGTTGCAACTGTGCAGACCGTCAGGAACCTATACAGAGCACAGGGCAGCGAATCGGAATGGCGTCGCCCGGCGACGCAGAACGTGGCTGTTCGGCGGCACGCTATGACGGCTTAGGACTGTGTGCCCGCGAGCGTCGCAGATAGCCCACGGTGGTCGGTGCCGTCAATCGCAAAGCTGGAGATTGACGTAGCAGTCAAGTCGTTGTTGATCATGACGTGATCGATGGGAAGCACCGGGGGCAACGGACCGTCGGCCGGATAGGTAGGCATCCAGCCGGCTCCAGCGACATCGGTCGCGCTCTTCAGTCCGGCACGTCGCAGTGCCTGCATCGGTCCATGATCGTCAACAGCATTGAAGTCGCCAGCTACGATCAACGGCTGATCAAGGTTGTCGATCACTGCGTCGCGTAGCACCTCATGCTCGGCACTCCAACGATCACCGCCACAGTAGGGGTTGCAGGGGTGCACGGCCATCAGCCGGATGCTGCCAACGTCGGGGATGCGCACTGTCGTCACCCACTGCTGGAAAGAAGTGTCGGCGATCGGGGCGCTATGGCTCAGCGGAAAGCGCGAGTAAACCGCAGTATTGAAAGAACCATCCTTCAGATCCCCCAACGAGTATGGAAAACGCTTATCCCACCCGAATGACTTCAAGGCCGTGAGAGCGGCAGGTGTGGTTTCGAGCAAGATCACGATATCGGCCTTTGCTGCGTGTTTAGAGATAGCGCGGGGGTCTGCCTCACCGTGGAGCGTGTTCAAACTCATGAGCCGGAATTCTGGCGTTACGACGGCTCGATGATCATTGACGAACAATGGCGCAAGCCAGGCCACGTGACAGGCAGTCAACGCCGCAACGCCTATGGTGATCACTGCGAGCACCAGGCGGTGTCTGGCACGCACCAGCGCAACCAGCAGGCAGCACAGTGCCACAAGGTAGCCAATGAGCCCGTAGGGAATGAAGGCCGCTAGCTGAGCGCTGGCATCATCGCTTGGTGGGGACAGCCGCATGATTGTCGCCGCCAGTGCCGGGAGCAGAGCTAGTCCTGCGATGGTGAATAACACACCTTGAAACCGGGGCCGCGATCGTTGACTGTCCCAGGTGGTAGCAATGGGCCGAGCCCCGGGGCGGCGTGGCGGGCTGATCGTCACCACGCCAGGATGCCTGGTGCCAGCAAGCCGCTCACCTTGGTCATTTCACCATGGAAAGTGCCACTGCCCTCAGAGACTCCGCCGCGGGGCATGCGGATTCCTGCGCATCATTTGCAGGCATTGGGGATGCGGCGGGTACTCAGAACTCCGTCGTTCTCCGGTCTCTGTCCAGCCAACGGCTCTGTAAAAGGCCCGAGCGACATGATTGTCGGCCAGCACCCAGCAGTACGCCTCCCGCGCGCCTCCGGCGTAGATCTCTGCGCATGCGAACTCCAGCAGCTCCGAACCGTAACCACGCCGCGTCTGCTCCGGTACGACGCCGAGATGGTCGACCGTATCCCCGTCGAAGGCAACGTAGCCAATAGGGCCATCAGACAGCTCGAGGACGTAGGCGCGCATGAGTCGATTGCGCAGCACATGCCGCCAGCGCTCGACGATTGCGGCAGCGGGATAGGGATACTGCTCCGGCGGAAAGATGTGAACCAGTGCATCTTCGCTCGCCGCACGTTCCAGCTGAGCGAGCAGTCGGCTTTCGTCGGGGCGTGCCCGGCGGATGCGTAGCCCGCTCTCCTCGATCTCGAATGGAGGATCGTAGAGCTCCACCACGTCAAGGAGTTGATTGGCGATTCGGTCAGCTCGGGTAGGTCGCCCTCGTCGGCTGGCGAAATTGGACTTTTGAATGCACCACGCTTCCGCTGCGTCGTCCTCCGAACCGATGAGCAGACCGTTTTCACCCGGGGCGATCACGGTTATGTCGTTCCACGCGAAGCTGTGCCGGCGGAACGGGTTAATGATCTCGACGTTCTGATCGGTCACTCGCAGCCGCGGGTGGAACCCGAAGCGCCAGGCGTAGAGCAGTGCCAGCACAGTAAGCAAGATCAACAGAGCCGGCAGCCATGGCGCGCTGCCGTTCCGGTAGATGAGGTACGCCAGAACAGGCACGATTACCGCAGCGGCCAAGGTAAAAGCCGAGACAACAACCAAGGTGGCAGGCCCAGCGCGCCAAACGCGTTCGGTGTGATCACTCATTCGGTTTTGCTTTCCTCCCGACAATGAGCGGGGCGATCCCCGAGGTCTGCAACCGGTGAGTTGGCATCGTCCTACGCTGAGCAGATGGCTGGCGTCGCAGTGGTGACTGACTCGACGTCTTCTCTCGACCCAACTGAGGCTGCTCGCGCGGACGTCTCGATCATTCCATTGCAAGTCGTGATCGACGACATTAGCCGCCCTGAATCAGAAGTGCTGCCCCGGGACGTTGCCGGCGCGCTGCGAGCCGGACGGCAGGTGAGCACCTCACGGCCCACTCCCGAGGTAATTGGCAACACTTACGCCGAGCTAGCTGGAGCTGGCTATCAGGCCATCGTTTCGGTCCATCTCAGCAGCAAAATCTCCGGAACCTATGGTGCGGCACAAGTGGCCGCTGCCTCGGTCGACATCCCGATCATCGTGGTTGACAGCATGACGTTGGCGATGGCGGTGGGCTTTGCGGTGTTGAGCGGGGCTGAGGTGGCGCGCTCAGGTGCGGCGCCGCAGCAGGTGGCCGCGACGGTACGTCGGCGTGCCGCTGCCGCGACGACATATTTCTATGTCGACAGCTTGGAGTACTTGAGGCGCGGTGGCCGTATCGGTACCGCGGCTGCCTTGGTCGGTTCGGCGCTGGCGGTGAAGCCGTTGCTGACAGTTGCTGACGGAGAGATTCGACCCTGCGAGCGGGTCAGAACTGAGTCCAAGGCGCTGACTCGGCTAGCGGAATTGGGCCTGAACGCGCTCAGCAAGACCGCGGTCAGGAATGGGGCGGTGGATGTCGCGGTGCATCATCTCGATAACCCCGATGGCGCTCGACGATTGGTTGATCGGCTGAGCGGCCGAGTAACCGCGGGTGACATCGTGATTTCGGAGGTAAGTGCTGTGCTGGGTGTTCATGTCGGTCCAGGAACCTTAGGGATCGTTGTATCGCCGCGGACCTAAGCTGCATCGCGGCAAGCCCGCGAGCTGTCGTTATCCCCAAGCCGGCGTCTGCATACAGCGCCGTCCACAGAACCTCGAGCGCGCGTACGAGGTAGCGCTGCGTCCTTACCTTCTCAACATGGGATATCGGCAGAAGGCGGATGTCGAATTGGCCCGGCTGATCAGCGATCGGCTGGCGCTGCTGCTGGCCGAGCAGCCGCCACGTAGAGCACGCGGTCCAGGACTTGTGCAGTCCGAGGAGCGGGTACCCGTAGCTGCGGGGCCGGTGATGCAGGCTGCCCACCGGGAACGAGTCCAGCATTCTGACGAGACCGGCGAGACCGGCGGGATCGTGGACGAGTTGCCGCCGCAGCGGTTCGGCCGACTGCACCTCGGGGTGATCTGCGCGGTGCTGCTTCTAGGCGTGATGGCGGCCGGATGGCTGCTACTTCGGGCCCGGCCCGTCGCGGTCGCTAGTCCTGGCGATGTGGTCACAGCGGCCACGCCCAGCCAAAGTGCAGCCTCGGCGACACCATCGATGGCAAAGAGTGCATCGAAGATCGTTGTTCATGTCCTTGGCGCGGTGCGTCGCCCGGGTCTAGTCAGGTTGCCTGAGAACGCACGAGTCCAGGATGCGATCGACGCGGCGGGTGGGCTAACCCGTCAGGCCGACCCGAGTGAGCTTAACCTCGCTCAGCTATTGAGCGATGGCCAACAGGTGCTGATCGGTACCGGACGTCATCCGGCCGGGGAGGTGCGAGAGCAGCCCGGGTCGGGTGCTGCGAGCAGCGGCCCTACCGCGCAGGGTGCGCTCGATCTGAACCGTGCCAATCAAGCCCAGCTTGAGGAGCTGCCAGAGATCGGGCCGGTCACTGCCCAAGCGATTCTCGCCTGGCGCCAGGAGCATGGCCGGTTCACTCGGATTGAGGAGTTGCAGGAGGTAGACGGCATCGGACCAAAGACCTACGGCCAGATAGCGCCGCACGTGCGGGTGTGAGTACGGGGTTAGGCCGGCTGCTGCCAGCCGCGCGAAGTGGCGTCAGCGGATTTGTTGAGCGGCACTGGCGTGGCCGTCAATCTGTCGATGCGCCGACAGCGGCTAGTTCGTCGAATCTGCGGCCTGATCTACGAATGGTGGTGATTGCGGCCGCGGCCTGGGGAGCGGCCTGGATCGGCTCATCCGCGGCTCCGGCTGGCCTGGCGGTCGCTGCCGCCAGCGTGACAGTTGCCACGGCAATCGCGGCTGTGCGACGTTCGGCCTTTGCGCTGACACTCGCCATTGTGATCACCGTCATCGCTGGCGTTGGCCTGATCGATGTCTATCGACTACGTCATGGACCCGTCGCGTTGCTGGCAAGCCATGAGGCAGTGGTATCTGCGGAAGTCCAGCTTCGGGCCGACCCACAGCTGGTGAATGCCGGTGGGACGGTACCTGGTGTCGCTGTCACAAAGGCTGTGATCACGCGGATTGAGGGCAGAGGCGGCTCTTGGCTGGTTCGAGCTCCTGTGCTGCTCATCGTGAGCGGCCCGCAGCTCGAAAGATGGTTTCAGATCCCGGTTGGGACCCGGATCATCGTGGATGGCCGGCTGCGATCACCCGATCCGGGATCGGATATGGCAGCCGTGCTGCGCGTGCGCGGCTCGCCGACCGTTGTCCGGCCGCCCTCAGCGGGACTCCGCCTTGTCGAGCAAGTGCGCGCCGGGTTGCGGCAGTCAGTTGCTGATCGTCGCCCGGAGGCACGCGCACTAGTGCCTGCCCTCGTGCTTGGTGACACCTCGAGCTTGGATACCGCGCTGAGCGAGAACTTCAAATCGACGGGTTTGACGCATCTAACAGCCGTGTCCGGGGCAAACCTGACGCTGCTGTTGGCGTTCCTACTCATGGTTGCTCGCTGGGTCGGCCTACGAGGGTGGAACCTGCGCCTCGTCGGCCTAGCGGGTGTGATTATCTTCGTGGCCTTGTGCCGTATCGAGCCCAGCGTGCTGCGGGCAGCGGCAATGGGCTTGGTCGCATTGGCCGCCCTGGGATCAGGCAGCCGTGGGGCCGGAGTGCGCAATCTGGCTGTCGCAAGCGCGATCTTGCTGTTGCTGGATCCCTTCCTCAGCAGATCGATTGGTTTCACGCTGTCGGTTCTTGCCTGTGCTGGCATTGTCTGGTGGGCCCGGCGTTGGACGATGATCATCAATCGCTGGTTGCCGTTGATGATTGCCGAGTCGATCACCGTGCCACTTGCAGCTCAGCTGGCCACGACTCCCGTTATAGCGGCAATCTCGGGCCGCGTCAGCATGTCCGGCCTGGTTGCGAACGCGCTGGCAGGTCCCTTCGTAGGCCCGGCCACGGTCCTTGGATTTGCCGCCGCCGGTGCCTCGCTGGTCAGCGGTGCCCTGGCTGCCCTGCTTGGCTTCGGTGCCGCGTGGTCGGCCCAGATGATCATTTGGGTTGCTCGTGTCGGCTCGCAGCTTCCGGGTTCGGAATGGCACTTACCAGTGACACCGTTGACCTTGACCTGGCTGAGTATCAGCTCACTGCTGCTCGCCGTTTCCATGACATACGTCCTAGCGCGACCTTGGCTCTCCCTGCTGCTCGCTGTCATCATGATCATCTGCTTTTGCGGCGCTCCACGACAGCCGGGCTGGCCTCCCCGCGATTGGCTGCTCGTCGCTTGCGATGTGGGTCAGGGCGACGGCCTAGCAATTCGGACGGGCCGCAAGAGTGCCATCATCGTGGATAGTGGCCCCGCACCTGCAGCAATGCGCGGTTGCCTGGACAGGCTCGGGATTCGCCGAGTGCCATTGCTGATCATTACGCACTTTCACGCTGATCACGTCGATGGCCTGATCGGCGTTATGCAACACCGTCGAATCGCTCAGATATGGGTCAGTCCGCTAGCACCGGCAAGTCCTCTGGCAGCAATAGTCAGGCAACAGGCGCTACAACGCGGAATTCCGCTGAGTGCGCCTTTGCCCGGTACGCACGTCAACGTCGGTCAGGCCGAACTGCAAATACTCGGACCTGTCACCCATGTCGCCGTCGATCAAGATGAGTCCTCCCAGCAGAATGACAGCAGCCTGGTGATCATGGTGAAGACCGCGGGCCTGCGGCTGCTCCTCACCGGCGATGTGGAACCGCCGGGTCAGCAGGCGATCATGAGCGCTGGGGTGGATCTCCAGGCCGACGTCCTCAAGATCCCGCACCACGGTTCGGCACAGCAGGAGGCGGCATTCATTTCCGCCAGCCGCGCCCGACTGGCGATTGCGAGCGCTGGGCTCAACAACGACTACGGTCATCCAGCCGCGCGTACGATCCAGCTCGTCCGATCACTCGGGATGACCCTGCTCAGAACTGATCAGAACGGCTCCATCGCAGTCCGGTTGCGGCACGACCGACTGGCCGCGGTGACGCAGCGATGATCGCCCGCTCCGCGCTGAGGTCGTGCTAGGCCCACGGCGGTGCAGGGGCCACCGGAAACCGGAGGGGTCCTCGCAGCGTGGTGCCGGGGCGCATGGTGATGGGCCCGGTCTGCCGAAGGTTCGGAAACCGTTTCGCTAACGCTCCAAACGCCTGGGTTAGCTCCATTCGGGCAAGCGGTGAGCCGAGGCAATAGTGAATGCCGCCCGAAAAGGCCAGATGCTCAACGGGAGACTCCCGCATGATGTTGAAGTGGGCCGGTTCGGGATAGACCTCTGGATCTCGGTTTGCTGCCGCCAGCAAAGTGATCACCCACTGGTTTCTCGCTACCAACACATCACCGACTTGGACAGGCTCATGGGCTACCCGCGCCGTCTGCTGAACTGGCGGGTCGAACCGGAGCACCTCCTCGGCGACAGCAGCTGCCCGACCCGTGTCTGCCACTAGCAACTCCCACTGTTCGCGATCCGCCAGCAGCCAGCGCATGCCGTTACCGATGGCATTCACCGTCGTCTCGAAGCCGGCAATCAGAAGCAGCCGTACGAGTGCCGACAGCTCCGCTGCTGTGATCGCCCGGTCTTGCTCGGCAACCAGCGCAGATACCAGATCATCGCCGGGTGCAACTGCCCGTTCCTCGAGCAGCTCGGCAAAGGTAGTGCGCAGTTCGGCGTCGGCGACCGCCAAGGTACGGGCCTGCCCCAGCGACCAGATGCCATCTAGAGCGCGAGCGATGGTCGAGCCCAGTCGCCGAAATCGCTCCGGATCGTTCGGCAGACCAAGTAGATGGGTCACAACGGCAATGGGCAGCGGCGAGGCGAAGGATGACATGAGGTCGAACTCCCGCTCGCGTTCGCATTGGTCAAGCAGCTGCTGGATGGCTTGATCGACCAAGCCTGCATAGCCCGCCATACGGCGCGGCGTGAACGCTGGTGCGGCGAGCCGGCGGATGCGTGTGTGATCTGGTGGATTGAGTTCGAGCAACGACAGGTCGAGTCCAGCCTGATTCGCCAGGTCCTCGCTTCCGTCGTCTGGGCTGACACCGAACTTCCTGTTCCGCAGTACCTCGTTGCACAACCGATGGCTCGTGGTGCTGTAGTTGCCAAGCCGGGTAGGCAACATCGGTCCGCGCTCGCGCATCTCTTCATAGATCGCGTACGGATCCGTGTCGCCGTTCGGCAGAATCAGACGGCTAAAGAGATCACCTCGGACATGTGCCCAATAGAGCACCCGCGCTTTTTCCCGATACATACCGCCGAGGAACTTGGCCGTCTGGAGCGCCTTCGTCGCCGTACTCATCGCGGGAGCTACTCGATGATCAAGGCCCGGTCACCGGGTTGACATGTACGACCTGGCCCTGGCAGGTGACCACGACTTCTGGGGAAACCTCGCCTTGGGTGATGTGCCCCTCCGACGGATTATCGCCACCCGGCACGTTCGCGAAGCGCAATCCCATTGACGATCCATGGTCGCAGCTGTAGCGCCAGAGCTGGGCGCTATCAGTAAGGCCGATGCCCAAAACGTCATTGGCGTTGACATCGAATCGATCGCTGCCGGCCACGACGAGGACATCACCGTACTGGGCCGCGACGATCCGCCCCGAAATTCTCGCCCCGTCAGGCGTGTGCGCGATCACAGGCGACAACGAGACCGGGAGGTTGTGGGTCGACAGCTGTTGGTACCCGGAGTAGGCAGTCACTGTCTGACACGTGAATCCGCTGATCACGAGCGTCTTTGCCGGTTCTTGTTGCGGTGAGACCGTGCTCGGCTGATCAAGGATCCAGGCGCCGCAGGTGAAACGCACCTCGTCAGCCGGGCTGGCGTAAGTCAACTCGGTCACCCTCTTATTGGCCAAAGTCGTTGCAGGCCATCCGACGGCGGCGGTGATGATCAGGATGCCGATCACGATAAGGGCGCGGCCCACGAACGCTCGCTCGCGGCGCGGCGGCCAGGCTTGGTAGGCGACCCAGACGGCGACTCCGACGAGCAGGCCGGCGAGATAGAGAAGCGCGGTGCTCGGCGTCCACAGCGCGGCAAGTCGCAGCGCCACCGTGTTGTCCTGGAGCCTGGCCGCGGCATCGCGGATGTCAGGAGCAAACAACCAACGCCCGACTGCCGTCGGTGCCGGCGTGAGGATGGCGTACGCAATGAGAAGCGGCAAACCGCTGTGCCAGGTCTTAGGCGGCAACGGGCCGAGGTTGTCAAGGAGCCCGTGAAGAGCGGCATAGCCGGCACTGAAGACCCAGGTGATCAACAGCAGCACGCCGATCAGGGATGATGACAGGCTGCCGCGGACGGCGAGTCCGATGACGATTGCGAGCGCGGCCACCAGACCCAGGGCCGCGGGAGCCAGCATTGCGGTACGGCCAAGCCAGTGACGCGTACGCGACAGCCAGAACAGCGCAAAGGCACACACCAGCAGCACCAAAGCTGGTAGTCCCCACTGACCATTCTGGGCGCCGACCTGGGGTTGGCCGTCACTGGTAAGCGCCACCGAAGCCAAGGGGGCCAGCTGTGTCAGCCACAGTGTGTTGGCAGGAAAAGCGCTCGTCTCTGGAATCCAGTAATGGATGAAGAACACCCATTGGGCTCCCAGGGAAATGACTAAGGGGATGGTGGCAGCTTGCCGAATCTTTCGGGAGTCCTCTGCCCGTTCCGGTGGAGAGTGCCCAAGCGACCCCACGTCAGGTCGCGCCGCCCGTGGATTGGAGTACGCGATCTTGCTCACGACGTGGTGCCGCTCATTGTCATGGGATCACCCGGTGGTGTCCGCCGCCACGAATTCCACCCGCTCATGTGGAACGAGCCGCCGTAAGGCCTCTCGATCCGGTTGGGTGCCAACAGACAGTCCTCTTGCGCGCTCCTCGGCCGATCGCAGTGCTTGATCGACACCGATCCGCAGCATGGAGTCATTATCGAACGATTGCACCGAGATAAGCCGGCCCGGACTGCCGTCAACCTGCTTGAACCAAGCACGCACCAGATCTTCATATGAATCTGCCACAGCGGCTACAAAATGCAGGTTGCGATCTTCGTAGTGGTTGCCAAAGGCTTCACGCACCCGGCTTCCTTCATAGGCGCCCGGTTCACGATCGACTACCGCGATGACCGTGGCCGCGTTGCCGACCTTGACGCCGGCAATGCCTCGCACCTCCGGCTCTGCATAACGCCGCCAAATTCGCCGCAGACGGGCATCCATGCTCAGCTCCATGACCCGTGGTGCCGAGGCGGTGCGCGGAATCGGCAGGGCCGGCCTGGCAGCCGAGTTCGTCGGTTCCACCTTGGCAGACTTCGTTTGGGGAAGCGGGACGGATATGGGCCCATCCTTGGGCCAGGTGATCTCCCGTACGTCGAAATCTCGCCGTACCAGAGTTCCGCCGGCAAAGGTTCTTGGCAGCCAGCGTTCAGCCAGCTCCTGTTGCACGGCTGCGCGACGCAAGTCAGAAAGGCGGTTCATCTTGACGGCCGCATGCATCCCGGTGGCCACATCGGTTTCAACCCGTTGCAGTAAGTACGCCTCGAGTTCAGTTCCAAACTCAGCGGCCAGGCCGGTCACTGAGGCGTATTGGTCACGATCCGACAATTGCACGGTCACTCGGACAGTGCACTTTTCAATGTCATGGCCATCCATCGTGACGAGATGGTCGACGGTCACGTCGAGCTCGACAGGTGCGGTGTTGACAGCGAGGACTTGTACCGGGCGCAGCGACGGAAGCAGGCCCGGCGTCAGGTACTCACCTGGGAACTTAAGCCGTGGAACGCTGTCCTGCTCAAAGACGACGACAACTGTGTTCGGCTGAACGGTGACCATACGGTCCAGCGGGTGGGGTTCCCCGGTGAGTTTCATACCAAGCACAGGCTCCTCTACGTAACCCCTGTCCTCCACCTCTCCAGAGACAGTCGGCACCTGCCGATCAGGAACTACCCGACCGAACAATGAGGTCCACACCTTGCCGACCACAGACGCCCCTTTCGCCACTATCTAAGTGTCTCGCTCATATATATCAACACCAGTCATAGGCAGGCGCGAATCTGATTTGTGTTGCGAAATGGAAGATGGGCACGAGTTTCTGGGAGCTGCTCGCGCAATGCCGACGCCCGCAAAGCTAAGTCATTCATTTGGCTGCTCGCGCGGTCGAGTCACGTGTCGGCTAGGACTGGCATGCTGTGCTGCGTGGCGGCATCGAAGTCTTCGTTCGGTCGGCTGGTCATCGTTAGCGGGCCAGAGGCGCTGCTGGCGGACCGTGCCATTGACGCTTTGTGTCAGCGGATGCGGACAGAGTCCCCGGGGGTGGAGATCTCAGAGATTGAGGCTGCCCGGCTGGATGCGGGCAAGCTTGCCGAGATCACCGGTCCGTCACTGTTTTCCAGCCATCGCGCCGCGGTAATCAGCGATGTGGAGAATCTGGCTCCAGACCTCGATGCGGAGTTGCTGAAGCTGGCCGCCGCCCAGATATCCGATCTTGCGGTGATAGTTGTGCATCGGGGTGGGCCGAAGGGCAAGGGACTGCTTGAGAAGCTGAAGTCCGCGGGCGCCGAGGTAATCGAATGTGCCGCGGTCAAGACCTGGGAGCTGCCGCAGTTCGTCTCCTCAGAAGCAAAGCGCGCGGGCAGCTCGATTGACGCAGGTGCGGCCTCGGCGCTGGTGGACGCCGTCGGTCACGATCTGCGAACACTGGCCGCGGCCGTCACCCAGCTTGTCTCGGATGGAGAAGGCGGTCCGATCACCGCCGATCAGGTGCGCCGTTACTTCGGCGGACGGGCAGAAGTAACCAGTTTTGCGGTGGCCGATGCTGCTTTGGCGGGGCGTACCGGCGTTGCAATGGAGCAACTCCGCTGGGCGTTGGCAACCGGCGTAGCGCCAGTATTGATCACCAGTGCCCTGGCATCGGGCATTCGCGGTCTTGGCAAGCTGATTACTGCTGGCACCGGGCAGCGAGAAGCAGACCTAGCACGCGAGGTCGGGGTACCGCCTTGGAAGCTCAAGTCAATGCGATCCCAGGCGCGCGGCTGGGATCAAGGAAGCCTTGCGAGTGCCCTGAAAGCGGTCGCGGCAGCTGATGCCGACGTCAAAGGTGCTGCAGACGACGCCGCGTTTGCGTTGGAGCGTGCGGTGCTCAGCGTTTCGCGGCTGCGGCACTAGTTCTTTTTTGAGCTCCTGATGAGCGCTTCTTCCCAGAACGATCCAGACGCGCCGCCTTGGCCGCGATCGCAGACTTTCGATTGGCGGCCTGGTTCTTGTGGATGATGCCCTTCGACGCCGCCTTGTCCAATGCGCGGGAGGCGGCGTGCGCCAGCTCGGTGGCCTTGGCGTTCTCCCCGGCATCCGCGGCCTCCCGGAACCGACGAATCGAGGTCTTCAGCGCCGACTTCGTCGCCTTGTTACGCTGACGAGCCTTCTCGTTGGTCTTGATTCGTTTGAGCTGGGACTTGATGTTCGCCACGGCAGGCCTCTAAAACTCCTCTGTGATGTATGGGGCACTGCTGTGCAGCGCGACGGACCACGGTACCAGCGGTGCCGTGGACGGGCCAAATTCGAAATAGCAAGTGAGGATGTCTGTTGTGAGTCCCGTGTACGCGCCGCCGCCGGGCCGCACTGACCCATCGATCATCCGCAACTTCTGCATCATTGCGCACATCGATCATGGCAAGTCGACCTTGGCGGATCGGATGCTTCAGCTGACCGGTGTGGTCGATGAGCGGTCGATGCGTGCCCAATACCTAGATCGGATGGACATCGAGCGAGAACGGGGCATTACGATCAAGTCCCAGGCAGTCCGGATGCCATGGCAGCTTCATGATCGCCAGGAAGACTCAGGGGCCCCTGAGACCTACGTACTCAACATGATCGATACGCCGGGCCATGTGGACTTCACTTACGAGGTGTCCCGATCGCTGGCCGCCTGCGAAGGTGCCGTACTCCTCGTCGATGCCGCGCAAGGTATTGAAGCCCAAACACTGGCTAACCTCTACCTCGCCGTAGATGCGGACCTGCACGTCATTCCAGTCCTCAACAAGATCGACCTGCCTAGTGCGCAGCCGGACAAGTACGCCGCCGAACTGGCCAAGGTCGTGGGCTGCGATCCCGATGAGGTCCTCCGGGTATCGGCGAAGACGGGGGAGGGCGTCGCGCACCTGCTGGATGAGATCGTTGCCCAGATACCTGCACCGGTTGGCGATCCGGCCGCTCCGGCTAGGGCATTGATCTTCGATTCTGTCTACGACACCTACCGGGGAGTTGTCACCTACGTACGCGTCGTGGACGGCGCGCTGTCCCACCGTGAGCGCGTGTTGATGATGTCCACCAAGGCCGCCCACGAGACGTTGGAAGTCGGGGTCATCTCGCCCGAACCAACCAAGGCGGCGTCCCTCGGAGTGGGAGAAGTCGGCTACTTGATCACCGGCGTAAAGGATGTCCGGCAGTCCCGAGTGGGCGACACGGTCACCTCACTGAACCGGCCGGCCTCTCGTGATCTAGGCGGTTATCGACCTCCGAAGCCGATGGTGTTCGCGGGCCTGTATCCAATCGACGGTGCCGACTATCCCGAGCTACGGGAAGCCTTGGACAAGCTGCAGCTCAACGATGCCGCGCTGAGCTACGAGCCGGAAACCTCGAGTGCCCTTGGCTTCGGATTCCGGATTGGCTTCCTCGGCCTGCTGCACATGGAGATCGTGCGGGAGCGTCTTGAGCGGGAATTTGATCTTGATCTGATTTCTACCGCTCCGAACGTGGTCTATCGCGTGATCATGGAAGACGGCACTGAGCTGGAGGTAACTAATCCTTCGGAATATCCGACCGGAGGCAAGATCACCGAGGTGTACGAACCGGTAGTGAAGGCGACCATCTTGGCCCCCGCAAGCTACATCGGCACCATTCTGGAGCTCTGCCAGAACCGTCGCGGCATCCAGCACGGCATGGACTATCTCTCCGAAGATCGAGTCGAGATCCGCTACACACTGCCGTTGGCCGAAATCGTTTTTGATTTCTTCGATGCTCTGAAGTCGCGTACCCGGGGTTACGCAAGCTTGGACTATGAGCCTTCTGGCGAACAGCCTGCTGACTTGGTCAAGGTCGACATCTTGTTGCAGGGCGAGCCGGTCGATGCATTTTCGGCGATCGTGCACAAGGACAAGGCCTATTCGTACGGCGTCATGATGACCGCCAAACTGAAAGAACTGATTCCTCGGCAGCAATTCGAGGTTCCGGTGCAGGCGGCGATTGGATCGCGGGTAATCGCCCGCGAGACCATTCGGGCAGTGCGCAAGGATGTGCTGGCGAAATGCTATGGCGGCGACATCACCCGAAAGCGCAAGCTGCTCGAAAGGCAGAAAGAGGGCAAGAAGCGCATGAAGATGGTGGGTCGGGTCGAGGTTCCGCCGGAGGCCTTTGTAGCTGCTCTCGCTGGTGGCGTGGAGGCGACGAAGGCCGATCGGAAATAGCGTGGCTATGCTCTGCAAGCATCGGTAACCGAGCAGACTAAATGAGGGGGAGCTACATGTTTACAGTTCAATTCACCGAGTACGGCGGGCCTGAAGTCCTCAGCATCGGAGAAGCGCCAGAGCCGCATGCCGAACCTGGGCAGATTCGCATCAAGGTAAAAGCGGCGAGCGTCAATCCAGCGGACTGGAAGTTCGTATCGGGCATGTATGCGCAGGGCAAGCCGCTTGAGGGCACCGGTTATCCCGGCTACGACGCCGCCGGTGTCGTCGATGAGGTCGGAGAAGGAGTGACCGACGTAGCAGTCGGCGATGAGGTGTTTGGTGGAGGCAACCACACCCAGGCCGAGTATGCGGTTCTGGATTCGTGGGCTCATAAGCCGGCGTCCGTGGACTGGGCGGTCGGAGCTGCGGCTGGCGTGGTCAGTGAGACGGCTGAGCGGGTGCTGCGACTACTTGGCGTGACCGAAGGCAGCACGCTCTTCATCGACGGCGGTTCTGGTGGAGTCGGTTCGACTGCGACTCAGATCGCGAAGGCTCGGGGTGCCACAGTGATCGCATCAGCGAGCGAGGCCAACCAGGACTACCTCCGCGAGATCGGCGCTATCCCGGTTGTCTACGGCGAAGGCATGGTGGATCGGGTACGTGCGCTGGGTCTCAAGATCGACGCCGTCCTCGACGCGGTTGGCAAGACACCCATTGAAGATCTGATCAGCCTCGCCCCTGAGCCGTCGCAGGTGGTCTCTATTGCGAATTTCGCAGCCGCCGCATCCGGCGCCCGAGTCACGGGCGGTGGGCCGGATAGCCAGCCCATGAAGGCTCTTGCCGAGGCGGCCGAGCTGCTGGAACAGAGCAAGCTGGTGATCAAGTTCCAGACGTTTCCGTTCGATCGCGTCGTTGAGGCGTACCAGATCAGCTACGACGGACACGCCCGGGGCAAGCTCGTCCTCATTCCGTAATCACTCCCGTGGTCACGGATCGGTGCGGCAGCGCTGCTTCGGATAGCTAGATCGCCTGATCTGCTGCTCGTGAGGAGTGGACGAGTAGTGACAGGGCATTCGTGGCGCTGCGCTCTACGAACGGAATACGGCGGTGATCTGGATACGGCACGGTTCCGCGGCTGCCGGCACTAACCTCGAGGGCATGCCGTCGGCCATGCCTGAAGGACAGCCTGCGCCCAGCGACGGCTCGCTACCGAGGCAAGCATTATCCGAGATCGCGCAGCGACCCCTCGGCATCTACATTCATGTGCCGTTCTGCACCACCCGTTGCGGTTACTGCGACTTCAACACCTACACAGCCGCCGAGCTTGGCGCTGAGCCGGGATCGAGTCGCGCTGGCTACGTTGCAGCCGTGATCAAGGAACTCGAGTTGGCTGCTCGAGTGCTGGGTCCGAATGCACCGCCGGTCTCAACGATCTTCGTGGGCGGCGGCACTCCGACGGTGCTGCCGCCGGATGATCTCGGTCGGTTGATCGCGGCTGTGCGTGGCTATTTCGGGCTGGCCGAGGACGCCGAGGTGACCACCGAGTCCAATCCGGAGTCTGTGGATGCAGCGGGTCTGTATCGGCTGCGCCAGCTAGGCTTCAACCGGATCTCGTTCGGCATGCAATCTGTCGTGCCTCACGTGCTCGCCACCCTGGACCGTGTGCACTCCCCGGGGCGTCCGCAGCAAGCCATCGCCGAAGCAAAGGCAGCTGGATTCGCCAACACCAGCCTCGACCTGATTTATGGCACCCCTGGCGAATCGGCTGCCGACTGGCAGTCAAGTCTGGACGCGGCGCTCGCTGCCTCGCCGGAGCACATCAGCGCGTATGCATTGATCGTGGAGGAGGGTACCCGGCTGGCGACTCGGATCCGGCGCGGTGAGCTTCGATCTCCCGATGACGATGATCTTGCCGACAAATACCTGATCGCTGATGAGCGACTCAGCGCCGCGGGTTATACGGCGTACGAGGTGAGCAACTGGTCCACCAGCAACGCCACGCGCAGCCGGCACAACCTCGGCTATTGGCGCAGCGATCATTGGTGGGGCATCGGTCCGGGCGCTCACAGTCATGTCGGCGGCGTGCGGTGGTGGAATGTCAAGCACCCGCGGGCGTACGCATCCCAGCTTGCCGCCGACCGCTCGCCAGCGCTAGCTCGGGAGGTGCTTACGCGAGATGACAGGAGGGTGGAGCGCATCCTGCTGGAGCTACGCCTGGCCGACGGCCTCCCCACGTCGCTACTCACAAGCACCGAGCGAGGTCGTCTCGCTGATATTCGCGCCCGTGGGCTAGTAGCTGCTCAGGACGGCAGGTTGATCTTGAGTCGCAACGGCAGGCTGCTCGCCGACGCCGTGATTCGGGAGCTGCTGGATTGAGTGCGCGAGCCCAGAACCGTCAGCGGTTGAGTTCGGGTGGTTGGCTGGGCATGTGGCGATCATGCCGATGTTTCCACTCAGCTCGGTGCTGTTCCCGTACATGCCGTTGCGGCTACGGGTTTTCGAGGAGCGGTACTTGATCATGCTTGCTGAGCTGTTGAAGCACGAGGAATCGCGATTTGGCGTAGTACTCATCGAGCGTGGCCGAGAGGTTGGCGGTGGCGAGCAGCGCTTCGGTATCGGCACGATCGCCGAGATCACGCAACTTGGTACTCAGGAAGGCTCTGTGGGATTGCTCGCTCAGGGCGGCCGGCGGTTTGAGGTGACGCAATGGCTGGAGGATGCGCCACACCCGCGTGCGGAAATCTATGAGATGGCGGATTTGGTGTGGAGTGACGGCCTCGCAGGGCTGCGTGAGCAAACCGAGCAGCTCGTACGACGCACTCTTGCTGTGGCCAGCGAATTTGCCCAGACAGTGTGGCCCTCTGATATCGAGTTGTCTTCCGATCCGGTCGCAGCTGCCTGGCAGTTGGCCGCCATCGCACCCCTCAACGCACTTGATCAGGTCGGACTGCTGCGAGCGGGGTCTTTCGAGGAACTGCTCGGCCGGGTCTCGGAGCTCACTCAGGAAGTCGTGTTTTAAGCTGCTCCCGCGATGCCGACGCTCGCGCTCATGAAAGCGCCGGCTGCTGACGCGCCTGACCGGTGGTCCCTCGGGTGATCAGGGTGATGGGCAGCAATACCTGGCGGGGCTGGCTTTCCGGGTCGAGCAGCAATCGGCCCACGTGCTGGCCCTTTTCCCGAATCGGTTGATGAATTGTGGTGAGGTTGGCCGCCGCTGCTGCGGTGATGTCGTCAAAGCCGCACACCGACACTTCCGCCGGGACGCTGAGGCCGCGGCTTGCCAACGCCTGGAGTGCACCCAGGGCGAGCACGTCGCTAAGGCCGACAATTGCCGTTGGAATTGGCGCCGTTGGAACTGGGGCCGTCGGAATTGGGGTCGTCGGAATCCGATCAGAATCTAGCAGCCATGAAGTTGCCGTGGCACCAGACTCGATCGAGTTGTGACCACCAGAGATGATCATGACTTGCCCGCTGAGTGCTTGCCGCAAACCGGCGACGCGGGCAGCGTAGTCGAGAAAGCCCAGTTGATCCTCTTCCAGGCTTTGCCCGGGACTGCCGGCCGGTTGGTTGGTCTCAACAAGGACAGCGACATCGCGGTGGCCCAAGCGGGCTAGGTGTTCACCTACCATGACGCCGGCCCCGAAGTCGTCGATGGCCACCCAGGTCGATTCCGGATCGCTACTGATGTCGGTCGTCACGAGCCGAATGCCGCGCGCCCTGGCAACTATTGCCGCAGGGTGGTCTGTTGGCAGCGAAAGGATGGCCAGAGCGTCAATGTTGGCGTTTCTGACGGCTGTTAGGTCACTGTCGTCAGCGTTGGGCCGAGTTCCCGAGCCGTCGGTGGGCGCCGATAGAGGCATGAGCACGATGCTGATGCCCTGTGCCTCGACGACCTCGCTAAGACCAGTCAGGAACTCGACGGCGAAAGGATCGGAGAACGCGTACGAGAGCCGCTCAGATAGCAGTACCCCGACGGCTTCGGCTCGACCCATTCGAAGCGTCCGGCCAGCAGCGTCGGGTCCTGGATAGCCGAGCTCCTTGGCAGTCGCCAGAATCCGATCGCGCAATTCCGCTGAGAGCTGATCTGGACGGTTGTATGCGTTGGAGATCGTTGCGGGCGAGACGCCGACCGCAGCGGCGAGGGTCTTGACGGTCATACGCGCCATTGGTGCCTCGCCCCTGTTCACTGCTGCTGAATCGTTCTAGACAGCCTAGCGGGCAGACGTTTTACCGACTTGTCAGCGTCTCACAGTGCTATACCCTCCGAGAGGCTGACAAGCCCACGCGGGGCCACTCAGAAGCGCTTCTTCTTGCCCTTCTTGATCTCCCAGGTATCGCTCCCTGGAGTCCAGTTCAAGATGCTGGCGCGCTCCATGAACTCATCACTAGTGATGTCACCGCGCGCGAAACGCTCAGCAAGAATCTTTTTGGCCTCGCTTTCCGGCGAGCGGTTGCCGGCTAATGACTGAGGTCCGAATTGGCCCTGCCGCACCAAGAAGAAAACCAAGGTGCCCAGCACGAGCAGCATGAGTAGGAAAAACATGACACCTCCTAAGAAGGGTGCGAAAGGCGGCACCGCGCCGCTTGCGAAGGTTGAAGAGGGCTCACCGGCCGCCCAGGGAGGGCCGTGATGATGATGACCGAAGCCGCCCTCCAGTGGGATCAGTAGTGGGGTGGTCATGGATCCATTCTGAGGTCCTCAGGGGTGTGCGGGCATCCGTCGCAGAGCGGCTCTTTGACTACGTTCGGTGACGTAGTCCGAATACCTCGCTCGAGCGATGTGCAGCTTCCGTAGCCGGTCTAGTGTCGGGAAACACCGTATGGCGATTGAGCTGATCAGCTGCAGCACCGAGGAGATCGAGGAGGAACCATGCGGGTGCAGGCCCGGCGTGCCCTCATCATCGACTCCGCGATCGGGCTGGTGTTGGCGGTAACCAGCTGGATGGCCTCTTTCTACGTCTGGGGCCGCCCGGAGTTCGATCGGCCCCCGGATTTCAATCCAACACAATGGGGCCACGGCCCACCCGGCCGCATGGTGACCACCGTCGATCCTTCCCCCGGGGTGCTGCCTGCCGTCGTCGTTCTGGCACTCGGCCTTGCGGCGAGGCGCGTGTGGCCGCGGGCCGCCTTCGTGGTGACGGTGGCGGGCGTCGGCACATATCTGGCCACCGGCGCGACGTTTGGGCCGATCTTCCTCGGCCCTGCCCTTGGCGTGTACGCGATGGCTAGCGGCACGCGGCTCTTTGCCGACCAGATGGCGGGGAGCGCGCTCAGTCCGCCGATGCCACGGCTCCGCACTTGGGCGCCGTTGCTGATCTTGCTAGTACCGATGATCATGGCGGGGCACTGGCGCGAGCCCTATCTGGGGCTGCTGGACCCCGCTTTCTATGGAGCCTTGGTCAGCGCGTTCGCGATCGCAATCGTCCCAGCCATGATCGCTTTGCTAGTGCGCGCTCGCCGGGAGAGCGAACGAGAGGTCCGGGAGCAAGAACGACGTCGTTACGCCTACGAGGAAAGGCTGCGGATCGCACGCGACGTGCACGACGTGGTAGGTCACAGCCTTGCCGTGATCACCATGCAAGCTGGAGTGGCGCTTCACCTGCTGGATAAGGAGCGCGCCGCCCAGGCGCGTCCGGACCGGGTAGCTGAGTCCTTGGAAGCGATCAAGGATACGAGCCGTGAGGCGTTGGCGGAGCTGCGGACCACGCTTGAGATTTTCCGATCCGACTCTGATGAGCCTCGCAGCCCGTTGCCCGGACTTGCTCGACTGGATGCCTTGCTGGATGGGGTGCGCGCTGCCGGCCGAGAAGTAACCCTCATTCGCGAGGAGTCCGATGATCTTCAGGCGGTACCGGCTGCGGTTGACCAGGCCGCGTTCCGGATCATCCAAGAATCGCTTACCAACGTGGTCCGGCATGCCGGTGCGGGGGATGCCACCGTCCGAGTGTCTCGGGACGCTGGGATGCTGACAGTCGAGGTGAGCGACGATGGACCGGCCACCAGCCTGCCGCTCGACGGGAACGGAATCCGTGGCATGCGCGAGCGTGCCCGAGCGGTTGGCGGCACCTTGACAGTGTCGGTACGCGAGCCGAGCGGAGTGCTCGTACGAGCCAATCTGCCGCTGGCGAGAGGCAGTGTTCGGTGACCATCTCTGTCGCCATTGCCGACGACCAGGCGCTGGTCCGCATGGGACTGCGGGTCCTCATCGAGTCTGAAGATGATCTTGTGCTGGCCGGTGAGGCCGAAGACGGACGACAGGCCCTGGAGCTGGTGCGACGCACCCGGCCGGACGTGATCTTGATGGATATCCGGATGCCAGAGCTCGACGGGATCGCTGCCTTGCAGATGATCGTCGGAGATGCTGCGCTAGCTGGAGTTCGAGTGATCATGCTGACCACCTTCGAGCTCGACGAGTACGTCTTCGAAGCTCTGCAGGCAGGGGCCGCCGGTTTTCTGATCAAGGACACCGAGCCCGCCGATATGCTGCGGGCGATCCGCCTGGTCGCTGCCGGGGAGTCGTTGCTGTCGCCGTCGGTAACCCGCCGAGTGATCGAGTCATTCGCGTCTCGATCAGCAATCCGTAAGAAGCATCCGCAGCTGTCCGAGCTCACCGATCGAGAACGCGAGGTGCTGGCGCTGATCGGCGAGGGGCTGAGCAACGACGAGATCGCCGAACGGCTCGTGGTCAGCCGGGCTACCGCCCGTACCCATGTCAGCCGAGCCATGATCAAACTTCGGGCACGTGATCGGGCGCAGCTTGTTGTGATCGCCTACCAGTCCGGCCTCGTCCGCTAGGCGGACTTGTCAGCGTCGATGGTCGCTATAACAACCACAGACGCTGACGCTGACAACTCGGTTCTTAAACGAGAGGTAGCTCCGGGCCCGGTGGCTGAGCCTCAGCCGCTGCTTGTGCCGCTATCCGGCCCCGCTGCTCAAAGACGAACTCCCGATCCACCGGCTCGCCATGGCCGGGGATGGCCAGAGTGGTCGCTGTCATCAGCCCGATCACCCCATCCACGGTGGCCGGCCACTCGTCGGGGACCGAGTCGGGGCCAAACGAGGGCGGCCCAGCTGATTCGATCAAGTCCCCGGCAAACAGCACGTCGGCGTCCGGCACGACGACGACCAGGTCGCCCTCGGTGTGGCCCCGTCCGATGTGAGCGATCTCCACCCGCCGATCACCTAGGTCGATCGCCGTCGCGACTGCTATCTCGACGTTGGGCCGTCCGAGCTCGTCAGGATCCACACCCAGCCGCTCTGCTTCCGCGACCACATCGGTCGAGCCAAGTCTGACGTGCACAGACTCATGGGCAATCCGGGCCACGTCGGCGAAGGCGGCCAGCCCGAAGGCGTGGTCATAATGCCAATGCGTGACCACGACGGCGGTCAGCTGCCTGTCACTCGCAGTCGCCAGCGACTCGCGAAGCGCTCGGCCCTGGTCCGGACTCGATCCCGTATCGACCAGCAGGCTGCGTTGCGAACCCACGATGAGTCCAAGGTTCACCGACTCGGGCTCGGCCACAGCGACATAGACACCCGATCGCACCTCACGCCATGGACCCAGCGCGAACGTTACGGCGGGTTCGACAGCCGATGGCGGCTCGGTCATCACGCTAGACTGGCACTCTGTTTGTGCGAGTGCCAAACTCCCCAATTCTGGATTAGTGCTCGGGTACACAGATGCAGGAAGGAGACGCATGGACGACCGCAAATTGGACGTGCTGCGCGCCATCGTCACCGACTACGTCTCCAGCCAAGAACCAGTGGGATCGAAGTCATTGGTCGAGCACCATGACCTTGGCGTCTCGCCGGCGACCGTTCGGAATGATATGGCTGCCCTCGAGGAAGAGGGTTACATCATGCAGCCGCACACCAGTGCTGGCCGCATTCCAACAGACAAGGGCTACCGACTTTTCGTCGACCGCCTCGGCTCGCTGAAGCCGCTGTCTGCTGCTGAGCAGCGTGCGATCCAGACCTTCCTCTCCGGTGCCCTAGATCTTGATGACGTGCTGCTGCGCACCGTGAGGTTGCTGGCGCAGGTCACTCAGCAGGTGGCAATCGTGCAGTATCCGACACTCAGTCACTCCGTGGTACGCCACGTCGAGATCGTGTCAATGTCGCCGACGCGCCTGTTGCTGATCCTCATTACCTCCACCGGCAGGATCGAACAGCGGGCATTGGAGATTCAGGAACATGACGAGGAAACGCTCGCCGAGCTGCGGGCACATCTCAATGCCGCCGCTGTCGGGAATACCTCTCCGCAGGCTGCAGTTCGGTTGAGCAAGCTGAGCGAGACGCTGCCACCCGCGCTGGAGGTCATCGGCCAGGCAGCCATCGCTACATTGCTGGAAATGGTGAGCAGCGAGGCGTCAAGCAGGATGGTGGTCGGCGGTATGCCGAACTTGACACGTTACGGCGCTGAGTTCGAGACCACAGTCAGGCCGGTGCTCGAGGCCTTGGAGGAGCAGGTGGTTTTGCTCAAGCTGCTCGGCGAGGCAAGCGGTGCCGAAGAAGTGACCGTCCGGATTGGTCACGAGAATCCATATAAGGAGCTGCAGTCCACTTCGGTTGTCGCAAGCGGCTACGGTAGCCAGGTCGACACGTTCGCAACTCTCGGCGTGGTCGGGCCTACCCGGATGGACTATCCCTCGACGATGGCGTCGGTCCGCGCCGTTGCTCGCTACGTCGGCCGATTCCTCTCCGAAGGATGAGCACACCTCGCATGAGCACCGACTACTACGAGATCCTCGGCGTACCGCGTGATGCGACACCCGAGCAGATCAAGAAGGCCTACCGGCAGCTGGCCATGAAGCTTCATCCCGACGTTGCCACCGAACCGGACGCAGCCGACCGTTTCAAGAGCGTCGCCGAAGCGTACGAGGTGCTGCAAGATCCCAAGAAGCGTGACCTGTACGACCGTGGCGGCGACCCACTGGGCGGCGGCTTCGGCGGCTTCAATGGTGGCTTTGGCCCGGGTGGCTTCGACTTCACCAACCTGGTAGATGCCATGTTCGGTCAGCCGAGCTCGCGCGGCCCGCGGTCGCGGGTGCGCCGCGGGCAGGACGCCCTGGTGCGACTCGATCTTGAGCTTGCGGAAGCCGCCTTTGGTACCACGAAGCCGCTCCGGGTCGATACCGCGGTGCTGTGCCCACGCTGCAACGGCTCGGGTGCGTCTGAAGGTTCCCGCCCGATCAGGTGTGCCACCTGCCACGGGCAGGGTGACGTCACACATGTTCAGCGGTCCTTCATCGGTGATATCCGGACGACACAGCCGTGCCCTACGTGCCACGGCTACGGCACAGTCATTCCCGACCCATGCGTGGAATGCTCCGGAGATGGCCGGGTACGCGCGACCCGCACTATCAACGTAAAGATTCCGCCCGGCGTGAGTACGGGTAACCGCATTCATCTGGCCGCTCAGGGCGAGGTCGGTCCGGGCGGTGGTCCGGCCGGTGATCTTTACGTCGAACTGCAGGTTGCTCCTCACGAGATATTCCGCCGGGACGGTGATGATCTCGAGGTCGTCGTCAAGATCCCGATGACCGCGGCTGCCCTTGGTACCGAGGTCACGGTGGCGACCCTCGAGGCTGACCTCGATGACTCTTCTGTCGAGTCGAGGACGGTGCGGATCCCAGTCCCGTCCGGGACGCAGTCCGGCACCCGGATCGCCATGGACGGCAAGGGCGTTCCGCGATTGCGCGGCAGCGGGCGCGGACAGCTCGGAGTTACCTTGCTCGTCCAGACACCAACTCGCATTGACGATGAGCAGCGAGAGCTATTGCGACAGTTGGCCGAGCTGCGCGATGAAACCCGGCCCGAGGTTACCGTTCAAAAGCACAGCCGCGGGGTGTTTGGGCGGCTCCGGGACGCGTTTGCCGGCCAGTGAGGCATGCTGAGGCCCGGATAGCGCCGCCCCGCCGTGCTGAGGAGAAGCGAGGGGACAGGTTTTTCGTCCCGGAGCGCCGACGAAGTAGGCGGACCTTAGGGCGCGATCGGCAGCGAGCGGAGCGAGCAATCAAACAGAGCTGCCGACCATGACGGAGCCGTTGTTCCTGCTGGACCATCTCGCCGATCCACTGCCAATGGTGGGCGCCCAGCTGACGGTCGGGGGCGATGAGGGTCGGCACGCCGTAGTCGTGCGGCGAATCCGGCCCGGCGAGATGATCATGATCGGAAATGGTAGAGGCCTAGGCGTACGCGGTGTGGTCGTCGATGTTCGGAGGTCAGATCTGGTCGTTGAGGTGGTGAATCATCTCAAAGCGGCGACCGAGTCACGACGCTTCGTGGCGGCCCAGGCGTTGGCCAAGGGCGATAGGTCGGAGCTGGCAGTCGAGATGATGACCGAGGTAGGTGTTGACGAGATCATCCCGTGGCAGGCGTCGCGTTCCATCGTGCGTTGGTCCTCGGACCGAACCGAGCGCTCCTTGGCTAAGTGGCGTTCCACCGCACGCGAGGCGGCCAAGCAGTCGCGTCGGCTCAACGTCCCGCAGGTGTCGGATCCGGTGACCACTCGACAGCTGGCTCACCGGGTAGCGAGCGCTGATCTTGCTCTGATGCTGCAGGAGGAAGCCAAGGAATCCCTTGCCGAAGTTGATCTTCCGACAGCCGGCACCGTGTTGATCGTTATCGGTCCGGAGGGCGGTATCTCGCCTGAGGAACAAGACCAGCTGATTGCGGCGGGCGCGCAGTCTGTCTCGATCAGCGACGCAGTGCTCCGGACGTCCACGGCAGGCGTTGTTGCCCTTGCCGGACTCAAGCTGCGGCCGGGAGTGCTGAATGCATCCTGAGCCCACGGTGATGCGCCCTGAGTCCTCAGCCATGTCGACTGAGCCTGTCGAAGGGTCCAGATCGGGCTCCGACGAGCTCAGCCCGCATCTGGCCATGCGCGTCGAACCACCCACTCTGCGCCCTGAGCCTGCCGAAGGGCGCTTCGGTTTCACACCGGTCACATCGCTACCGGGAGCCCTTGGCCGTTCCGGAGTGATCAACACTCCACACGGAACCATAAGAACGCCCGCATTTGTTGCCGTCGGCACGAAGGCGACC